>JAUSDP010000070.1 GCA_030650605.1 bacterium | reverse complement strand
TCAGAATTTGGAGAATATCCAGAAATGTTACCTTTTACAAAAAATTATTTTGATAAAACTTTAATAGAAGGAGCGGTTGGAAATATAAAACCGAGTAAAGAGTGGACGGACGAATTTTTAAATTGGTTTGATACTAAATTTTACACTCAGGCAAGAAAAATGTTGCCAAATATTGGATATGAGTGGTGGAGAAAGGGAAATGCTATTGGTGAAATATTCGGTGGAGCGATACCCTCCGTAAATCATCTCCTTGGGACTGAATATGAAATCAATTTTAAAAATAACATATTCTTTATAGATTTACCAGAAGGAAATAACCCTGGGGAAAATTTATCTCTTGCAGATGTGGACTCTTATTTTGCAGATTTATTTAATACAGATGTATTTAAACAAATTAAAGGGCTTGTAATTGGAAGACCTTATGGTTATAAAGATGATAAGGAAAAATACAATCAACTAAGGGAAATTACGATGAATTATACAAAAGGAACAAATTATCCAATATTATTTAATGCTGATTTTGGACATACCTCGCCAATGATAATCATTCCAATTGGCGTAAAAGTAGAATTAGATAGCAAGAAAAATAAATTTGAAATTAAAAAAGGCTTTTTAAATTAAGATTTCAATGATGTCAAAATTAGAATGATTGAGCATTTAAACATGATTCCGGATTATTTACGTGAACAAATTAAGAATGATGACTTAAAATTTATGAACACTGATTTGAGTGATTTTAAGTTACCAACATATAATCCAAAAATCCATTATTTAGAATTGACACGAAGTGGATATTTTCGCTCACTTATAATACTGCGACATTATATTAAAGTCGTATCTGATTATTATTTTGGAGTTGAATGCGGAGCGAAAAATATTGATTTGTTCATGCTCACCCCAAGTATTTCATCTCCAGCAGGCCCCGGCTCAGATTCAGAAGCAATCCCAATTAAATTTGGTAAATATGACTCAAATTTAGTTGATTCTTCTCAATTTGGATTTGAACCCTTATTGTTAAATGGAATCGATAAGGTTTATTGCTATTTACCATCAATACGTGGCGAGAAACCAGACAAAAGACATCTGAACCAGTTTTTTCACTGTGAGGCTGAAATTAAAGGTGACATAGAACAGCTAATTCTAATCATCGAGGAATATATTAAAATTTTGGCGGAAGCATTAATTTTAATGCCAAATATTTTGGAAAGAGTAAGTTTAAATTTTAAAAAATCCATGGCAAGTTTTAATAAAATATTAGGGTTAGAGAGATTTCCCAAAATTACATTTGATGAGGCGGCCAATGCTTTGATGGAGAATGGCAACAAAACTTTAGTAAAAGTTACTAGATTGGGACGTAATATTTCATCAGAGGGAGAAATAAAGTTAGCTGAGATTTTTAATTTCAATACTCCTTTTTGGGTTAGAAATTATGATCGTGATAGAGTGGCTTTTTACCACAAACCAGACCCAAAGAATTCAAATAAAGTGATTAATGCTGATCTTATTTTTCCTCCAATAATTAAAGAAGCTTTCGGTGGTGAAATAGTTGGATGTGGTCAGAGGCAGGATGATTGTCAGGAAATAAGGGATTCATTGGCTCGACAAAATATAAACTCAGGACCATACGAATGGTATCTAAATTTACGAAAACTTCCGAATTACAAAACAACTTCTGGTTTTGGTTTGGGAATAGAAAGATTTATTACTTGGAGTTTATGTCGCGATGATATTAAAAATTCAATTTTATATCCAAGATTAAAAAATATTAAGACTTATCCATAATTTTAAATTTTGTCATTAAAATCTTATTTAAGATTGAGGATGCCGGCGTAGGCATCTCTGATGAGCTTAAACCAAAACTCTTTACCAAAGGCGGTCGGGACGAGAATTCGCTTAAGGTCAATATCAACTCCACCGGCTTTGGCCTCTCGTTTGTTAAAGATGTGGTAGAAGCGCACAAAGGTCGTGTTTGGGCGGAGTCTGCTGGTCCCGATAAGGGTTCCACTTTCTTCATGGAGTTGCCGATATCCTAGTCCTAGGCAAAAACTGTTAATTTTCTATGCTACTATTAGACTCATTCTCACGAATTAGAGAATAAGAGAAATCTATTTTTAAATAATTATGAAAGAGAAGGAACTAGAGAAAATGCTGAAAGCGTTAGCCAATAGAAGACGACTGGCGATTATCTCACTTTTGAGAAAAAGAAAGGAGTCAAATGTAGGTAATATTGCCGAAGCTATTCATTTATCGATTAAGTCTACATCTAGACACCTAGCAATCTTATTTGGAGCCGACATTCTTGAAAGAGAGCAGAGAAGTTCGGAAGTTTTTTATAGATTAAACAATTTTATACCGGATATGTTTTCTTCTTTAATAAAAAGTTTGTAATACTTTCGATTCTCTTATTCGTGAGAATGAGAGAATAATGCAGATGATGATACAATAGAGAGCCTAGACAATAGAAATGAAAATATCATCCACCCTCACAAATCATTCCGGCCAGATTCTAAAAGTTGTTTATTCGGAAAGTGATCCACTAATAAACCTTGATGATAAAGTTTTACAAGGTGTACATGCCTTTTGCTTTTATAATGGGCAATTAGTTATAGTTTATGCAGAAAGTAAAAAATATTGGACTCCACCTGGTGGAGGAATAGAAAAAGGAGAGGCATATGAAGATGCAATTATTCGTGAAGTTAAAGAAGAAACAAATATGAAAGTCTTGCATCAAGAACTTATCGGTTATCAAGATATTTATGAACCAGATAAGATTGTTAGGCAAACCCACTCTTTTTGTTTAGTTGAGCCGTATGGCGATTTTGTATCAGATCCAGATGGAGATATATCTGAAATCAAATTAATTGACCCCAAAGATTACAAAAAGTATTTTAACTGGGGTATTATCGGCGATAGAATTATGGAGAAAGCTTTGGGGATGCTAAAAATATAATACTGTAAATTTATGAAGTTATTTTTAGGAGGTGGAGGTGGAAAAGAAGATTCAATAGAATTGGACAAAAAATTTGTCGCCAATTTAGATTTATCCAAACCGCTTTTATACATTCCAATAGCGATTAATACTGATAAACATCCATATTCAGGTTGTGTTGCTTGGCTCTCAGATGTTCTCGAGCCTTTAGGCGTTGTTAATATCACGATGTGGATTGAGGATGATCTAAAACGAAAAGAAGAAAAAGATTTTGAACAATTTACCGGTATATATATCGGGGGTGGTAATACTTTTAAACTCCTCAAAGAACTGAAGGAATTTGGAACATTTGAAATATTGAAAAAACTGATAGAAAAAAACATCCCGATTTACGGAGGAAGTGCTGGAGCAATAATTTTTGCAAAAACTGTTATTCCGGCATTATCTGCAGATGAAAACTTCGTAGAATTAAGAGATTTCTTTGCGTTAAATTTGCTTAAAGATTATGAGATTTGGTGTCATTATTCTGAATCACTAGATTTAATGATAAAAAGTTATATGGATAAATATAACCTCAAAAAAATACTAGCTATACCAGAAAATGCTGGACTTTATGTCACAGAAGAATCTATTGAAGTGGTTGGAACGGCGGATATAAAGGTTTTTAAAGGAAATAACATAAAAACATTTAAAACCAGTGATTTAATATAAGATAGGATTCTAGTAGAGAATAACTCATCCCCGTATCTTAAAGATAGTGCTCACATTGTAGGGTTTAATAGAACACTGCAATTGGTCTCTCGTTTGTCAAAGGTGTGGTGGAAGCGCAGCACGGTCGCGTCTGGGCGGAGTCTCTTGGAGTAAATAAAGGCTCTACTTTCTTTTCTATATGGAATTACCTATAGTTTAAAATTAACTATCCACCCTTACGCTCTTTAGTCTAATTCGCGCGAATGATAGAATAAGAGTATGAAAGAAAAAGAGAAAGAAAGGATATTGAAAGCGTTAGCTAATAGAAGGCGACTAGCGATCATTGATCTTTTACATAAAGAAAGAGAACAAAGTGTAGGAGAAATTGCAAACAGTATAAAGTTATCTTTTAGGGCAACTTCAAAACATTTATCTGTGCTCATGAATGCTGATATTCTAGAGAAGGAACAACGAAGTTTGCAAATGTTTTATAGTCTTAATAAAAATGCCCCTAATACAATCAGACAACTTTTGCGAACATTATTTGTAGTCTAATTCGCGCGAATAGTAGAATAGACTTATAAATATAGATGGTAGAATTATGAAACAGGCGATTTTATTGCTAACATAAGACTTTAACTCGATTAAAAAAGGTAAGATTATACTCATTTGACTCAAAAACAAGCGCTTGAAATATTAAAGACTGGGGCCAATGTTTTTCTCTCTGGAGAGCCCGGGTCTGGGAAAACTTATACTGTCAATCAGTACGTTTCTTATCTTCGGTCTCGGAAGATCGAGGCGGCTATTACCGCTTCGACCGGTATTGCAGCTACGCATATAGGTGGCATGACCATACATTCATGGAGTGGTATCGGTATCAAGCGAAAATTAGATAAATATGACTTGGATAGGATAAGTTCCAATGAACGTGTAGCTAAACGCATTCGTCATGCTAAGGTTTTAATTATCGATGAAGTATCTATGCTTAGTCCCCAAACACTCTCTATGGTAGATATGGTTTGTCGCGAAGTAAAAGAGGATTCCCAAGCTTTCGGTGGTCTCCAAGTGCTTTTAGTGGGGGATTTTTTTCAATTGCCACCTGTTGTCAAGCGAGATGAAATAAATTTGCAAAATGTTTTGATAGAAGAGGTGACAGCACGATTTGCTTACGATGCTCCGTGCTGGCTAAGGACCCAATTCTTAACTTGTTATCTTACAGAACAATATCGTCAAGATGACCGTAATTTCCTCTCGATCCTCTCCGCTATTCGTCGCAATGAATATAATGAAACTCATCATGTTTACATCAAGAAACGTCAAGTCACACGAGAGAATGCGCCTAAAGGTATTCCACGACTTTTCTCTCATAACGAAGATGTGGAAAAAGTAAATGCTCAAGAGCTTTCGAAAATTAAGGAGAAAGAGCGCACTTTCGAAATGATATCTCAAGGTACGCCACTACTTATCCATACTCTCAAGAAGGGGTGTCTCTCTCCGGAAATTTTAAAGTTAAAAGTTGGCGCCAAGGTAATGTTTACTAAAAATAATCCACAAGCGGGATTTGTAAACGGTACTTTGGGAGAAGTTGAAGATTTGAATTCATTTGGTTCTCCAATCATACGTACTAGAAATAATCGAAGTATCGTGGCTGAACCTATGACTTGGACTGTTGAAGAAGGTGGGAGTGTCAGAGCACGCATCACTCAAGTGCCCTTAAGATTGGCCTGGGCTATTACCGTGCATAAGAGTCAGGGTATGAGTCTTGATGAAGCAGTCATGGATCTCTCTGATGTCTTCGAATTTGGTCAGGGTTATGTTGCTCTCTCACGCGTGCGTAGACTCTCTGGACTCTACCTTCTGGGGTGGAACAAACAGACTTTTGAGGTACATCCTGAAGTACTTGAGAAAGATGCAGAATTTCGCGAATGGTCGCAAGTCACTATGGAAGCATTTGATAATATTTCTTTCCATGAGCTTACACGCATGCAGGGGAATTTTATTAAAGCAGTGGGAGGTCGATTACCTGAGAAAAAGAAAAAATTAAAAAGAATCTGATATAATACAAACATATGTCAGACAATCTTTCGACTTCGCTCAAGACAAGGAAAATACTGTTATCTGGAGTTAAACCCACAGGTAAGCCACATATTGGGAACTACTTTGGTGCTATGAAGCGGTTTGTCGAGTTGCAAGATGTTTATGAGAGTTACATTTTTATCGCAGATTTACACGCCATCACTACAGTCCAGAATAGGGAAGAGTTGGTGAACAATACCATTAATGTCGTTCTTGATTATCTAGCTATCGGACTCGATCCTAAAAAAGTTTGTATCTATAAACAATCCGATGTGCCACAAGTGACAGAGCTTGCATGGATTTTTAATTGTCTAACAACCGTACCTTACCTAATGCGAGCGCATGCTTATAAAGATGCCGTAGCTAATGGTAAAGAACCCAACGTTGGATTATTTGATTATCCGTTGCTTATGGCAGCTGATATTCTCATTCAAGATGCTGATGTGGTACCGGTTGGACAAGATCAGAAACAGCACGTTGAGATTGCTCGCGATACAGCAGAGAAATTTAATCGCATTTTTGGCCCCGCCAAGGACGGGGCAAGTGAAACATTTAAACTACCCGAACCTCTTATTTTGGAAGATGTGGCTACTGTTCCCGGGCTTGATGGTAGGAAGATGTCAAAGAGCTATGGTAATACTATTTCTCTCTTTGCTACTGATGATGATATCGAGAAAGTTGTGATGAATATTGTGACAGACTCTTCGGGTGAACATCCGGAAAATGTCTATGCTATTCATGCTCTGCTCAAAGATAAAGAATTGCTCGATAATTTGTATAAAGAAAATAAAGGAAAGTACAAAATTCTTAAAGAGATGTTAATAGACGATCTGCAAGATTTTATCAGGCCAATTCGTGAGAAGAGACAAAAACTGGAAAAAGATAAAGATACAGTTCTTGAAGTATTGCGAGAGGGTGGTAGAGTGGCCCGCGAAAGAGTGGAGAAGAAGATGGAAATAGTGAGGGATAAAGTTGGATTAAAACTATCATGATTCAAGGATTTGTACACGCTCTACGTATCCAGTCAAAAATAATTTTTATAGTTGTACGTAATATCAAAGGTCTGACTCAGCTTGTGGTTATGGCTGACAACCCTGAATTCGAAACAGCCAAAAATCTTTCGTTAGAATCGGTTATTAAGGCGACTGGGGAGATGGTGGATGCATCGCAGGCACCGGGTGGTCGAGAAATGCATCCAACTAAGATTGAAATACTCTCGAGAGCTGAACCAGAACTGCCCATACCAGTGGTAATTAAGAGTGGAGAAGAGACCGAAGCTCCAATACGTTTTGACTATCGCTGGCTTGACCTAAGGAAGCCTGAGAAAGCTAAGATTTTCACAGTCTGGACAGAATTTGAGAAAGGTTGGCGTAAATTCTGGGATGAGAACAATTTTATCCAACTCTATCCACCGGCTCTAATGTCTACACCATCAGAGTCTGGCGCGGAAGTTTTCGAAGTTGATTATTTTGACCGCAAGGCATATTTGGCACAGTCGCCACAATTCTACAAACAAATGGCTATGGCGGCTGGTTTTGAAAAAGTTTTCATGGTATCTCCCGTATTTCGTGCCGAGCCATCTTTTACTACACGTCACCTGACGGAATTTACAGGTTGGGACTTCGAGATTTCCTATATCAAAGATCATCACGATGTCATGAATGCAGAAGAGGGAATGATTATTGCTGGATTCAAACAATTATTGAAAGCTCTACCAGATCTAAATATTTCTATACCGGTTCAGCCTTTTCCTAAAATGACTATGTTGGAAGCGAAGAAGATTCTAGCTAATCTGGGCATTTCTTCACCAGAGCCCGCCCGAACGACTGACGCAGTTCAGTCGGGCGGGGAACATGACCTTTCTCCTGAAGAAGAACGCGCAATTTCGGAATATATTCTTAAAGAACAGAAGCATGAATTTGTCTTTATTACCGATTATCATAAATCCAAGAGCGCTTTCTATCATATGAGATTAGAAGAAGATTCTGATAGGTCTCGTAGGGCGGATCTTTTATACCGAGGTATTGAAGTGACGACACTCGCCCAACGTGAACATCGGCTAGAAATTCTTGAAAAACAGGCGAAAGAAAAGGGTATGGACTTAGAAGTATTAAAAGATTATTTAAACTTCTTTCGCTACGGTTGTCCGCCACATGGAGGTGCGGGCATTGGTCCGGGCCGCTTTATTATGAAAATTCTTGGCTTGCCGAACGTTCGCGAAGCTACCTATATTCCAAGAGATGTTAAGAGACTGAATCCATGACCGTAGGTTTTGATCTTGATGATGTTTTATTAAATTTTAATGATGTTCTTCTTCAGTATTATAATACGATCTACGGTACAAAACATGAGAGGAAGCATAGACAGTCATATGAATTAAGCGAAATGTGGAATTGTACAAGAGAGGATGCAATACAAAGAATGTCTGATTTTTACTCATCTTCTGCACATTGGAATGCTCCGCCTGTAGATGGGGCGGTTGAAAGAATAAGAAAACTGAAACAACATCATAACCTTTTTGTTATTACCGCTAAGCCAGAAGAGTTAAAAGACAGAACATCGGAGTGGCTAGACAAACATTTTCCTCAAATGTTTGATGGAGTTCATTTTACAAATCATTATCAAGGAGATGGTCCTAAACGCTCAAAGGGAGAAGTGTGTAAGGAACTTGGTATAGAAATTTTTGTAGATGATTTTTTGCATAATGTTGAAGATGTGGCAAATTTGGGAATACCCGCATTACTCTTTGATGCGCCATGGAATCAAGGTGAAGTTAAACCACCTATTACTAGAGTGTATTCTTGGGATGAGATTGTAGAGATTTTGGTTGAAAATGTGGCTTAAAAGCGTTATAGTAAGCAAGTGGAAAGACAACTATATACTGTAAAAATGGAAGTCTTTGAAGGTCCTTTGGACCTTCTTCTTGATTTAGTAACCAAAAGGAAACTCTTTATCAATGATGTTTCGTTATCTCAAGTTACGGTTGATTTTATAAGTTATATCGATAAGCATGAAGAGTTTCCGATAGGGGAGTCAGCCGAATTTATAGTCGTTGCTTCCACCTTGATGCTAATCAAGTCGAGATCGCTTCTGCCAATGATTCGACTTACGGACGAGGAAGAAGAAAGCATCCATGATCTTGAGAATCGGCTCACCCTATATGCCAAGGTTGAGGAACTCGCTTCGTATCTCAAAAGTATTTTTGGTAAAAAAATCATCTTCGAGAAAATGCCGTCGAAAAATCAGACGATAATCTTCTCACCGGACTCTCAAACTAATACGAAGAATCTTCTCTTGGCTCTTAAGAACGTGATAGAATCGTTGCCGAAGAAAGAAATGTTGCCTAAAATAATTGTTAAAAAGGTTATAAGTCTTGAGGAAATGATCGAGAAATTGGCAGAGAGAATTTCTCAAGCAAGTAAGATAAGTTTCAAAGATTTCCACGGTTTATCTGGCAAGTCAGGCACTAAGAAGGGTATTATAACTTATGAAAAAAAGGTTTCTATAATTGTCGGTTTTCTTGCTATGCTTGAACTTATCAAGCGTGGTGCTATCCGAGTAACACAGGAAGGCAGGGGAGATATCGAGATAGAAAGTGAATCGGTTCATACACCCATTTATGCTTAGTTTAGAAACAAAAATAGAGGCAATATTGTTTTTTAAAAACGAACCAGTTTCGATTTCAGAATTGGCAAAAATAACCGGAGAAAAATCTGAAATAATTAAAACTACACTTTTGAATCTAAGGGAATTCTATAAAGACAGGGGAGTGGTTGTTGTTTTTGATGGGGAATCCGTAAGTTTTGGTACCCATCCAGATGCCAGCAAACTTATTGAAGATCTGACAAAAGAAGAATTTTCTCGAGAACTTAGCCGTGCCAGTCTTGAGACTCTTGCAATTATTCTCTATAAGGGTCCAATTTCCCGTCGCGAAATTGACCATATTCGTGGAGTTAATTCTAGCTTTATTCTTCGTTCACTCATGATTCGTGGACTTATTACACGTGGCGAAGATATAGAAAGAAGTTATAGCTATAAAGCCACTCTTAAATTATTACAACATCTCGGTATTACTAGTCGTGAGGATTTACCAGAATATCAAACGGCTTTTAAGAAAATTGAAGAGTTTGAAAAAACCTCACAAATAGACACCTCGACAAATTCGAGTTAAATCAAAATGGATGATCAATTTACCACAGTTCACAATTCTGAAATAAGACTTTTTCTTATTCTTGGCGCAGCGCTTTTAGTTCTACTTACAGTTTCTTTTATTTTTGATAAGAAGATAGAGAGAGGGGATACATCCGTGCCTACGGAAACTGCCTCCAAATTATTTTCTAAAATAGCGCTCAGAGCCAAAGCGGTCTATGTCTATGATGTTAGAACTAAAACCGTTTTATTTGCCAAAAATGAGAATACTCGTCTTTCGCTGGCTTCTTTGACAAAAATTATGTCAGCTTTAGTGGCCGAAGATTTAAGTCCTTTATATGGTACTGTGACTATTAGTGAAGAGTCCTTGCGAGCGGAAGGAGATAGCGGTTTATTTAAAAATGAAAAGTGGACACTCAAGGATCTTCTCGATTTCTCTTTACTTACATCTTCAAATGATGGCATGCGGGCAGTGGCTCTTTCTCTCGGCGCTCTCTCTAAAGCGGATGCTACCTCAGAAGAAATTATCAATGATTTTGTTGGTGAAATGAATAATAAAGCCCGAGAACTTGGTCTCAAGAATACCTATTTCTGGAACGAGACCGGATTGGATGAATCAAATATAAAAGGTGGTGCTTACGGCACTGCGAGAGATATGAGTACGCTCTTAGAATATATTCTCACTCATCATCCTGCACTCTTCGCGGCTACAAAAGAGGCCGTGACAACATTCCGATCTCTGGATAATAACCTTCATGTTGCTAGAAATACCAATGATACAATTTCCGAAATTCCGGGACTTGTAGCTTCCAAGACTGGTTTTACTGATACTGCTGGTGGTAACTTGATATTTGTTTTTGACCCGGAACTTGGTCGTCCGATTATTATATCTATACTTGGTTCCACTGGAGAGGGTAGATTTAATGATGCCCGCACACTTATTGATGCTGTGATGGAGTATATAAGTAACCCAGCCATGGCGGGGCAGGCCAACTAAATGTATGTGTGGCATAACAGGGCTAATTAATCCGATAGAGAAAGATGACATTCAAAAAATGACGGATGCCATTCGTCATCGTGGACCAGATGATACTGGTTTTTTTGCAGATGAGTATCTTGCTCTAGGTATGAGACGACTTTCAATTATTGATATTGCCGGAGGTAGACAACCACTCTTTTCGTCTGATGGCAGATTTCTTATTTTCTTCAACGGAGAAATTTATAATTATAAGGAATTACGCGCTGAACTCCTGCAGGCAGGACAAGAATTTAAGACAGAGAGTGACACCGAAGTTGTTTTGCGTATGTTTGAAGTCTATGGTCTCAATGAATTTTCTCGTCTGCGTGGTATGTTTGCTTTCGCGATTTATGATAGAGAGAAAACTGAACTCATTCTTGTTAGAGATTTTTTTGGCATCAAACCCCTCTATTATTGGGCTAAAGACGCTAAGATTGCTGCCTTCTCGTCCGAAATAAAGAGTTTTATTCCACTTGCGGAATTCAATCCAGAAGTTAATGATGCGGCAGTTTTTAACTACCTTTCATTTCAATATAATCCTTTGGAAGAAACTTTTTTTAAAAATGTTTTTAAACTCCCGCCTGCCCATTATATGAAGATAGATTTAAAAACTGGCAGAGTGGAGATGAAAAAGTATTGGCGGTTTGAATTCAAGCAAAATGATTCTCTTAATGAAAGTAAAATAGCGAAAGAAATTTTTGCAATAATGAAGGATTCTGTTTCTCACCACATGATTGCTGATGTTGCTGTTGGTTCTTTTCTTTCAGGTGGCATAGATTCAAGTATTATCGTTTCTCTAATGTCCCGATTAGTTGAAACTAATCGAGGATCCTCGATTTCGGAAACGAAATCGGGACAAAAGATTCAGACTTTTACTGTTGGATTTGAATCCCTAAGTGAAGGTAGGGAAGCTCTAGAAACCGCTCTGCCGCTTCAAACTCTTCATCACGAAATCACTATCAGTGCCGATGAATATTTCAAGGTTTTACCTAAAGTAGTTTGGTATTTTGATGAGCCAGTGGCTGATCCGTCAGCTCTTGGACTGTATTTTCTTGCTCGAGAAGCAGCTAAACACGTCAAGGTAGTACTCTCGGGCGAAGGTGCGGACGAACTTTTTGGCGGTTATAATATTTACCTTGAACCGTTTGCTCGTCGATGGCTTACTTGGATACCAAATACTATCTTAAACTTTATTATCAATCTACCTTTTGATTTTAGAGGTAAAAATTACGCCAAAAGAGCAAGTCAGCATCTTGAAGATTGGTATATAGGCAATGCTTCTATCTTCAAACAAGATGAAATAGATAAATTATGGAAAACTCACCTGTCAAAGGCTGACTTGGACACAGGGTTAGGGCAACTATACAGAAGGGCAAAAGGTTTAAGTGACTCTACTATGATGCAATTTATTGACATTAACACTTGGCTGGTTGGAGATATCTTAGCCAAGGCCGATAAAATGACCATGGCGCATTCGCTTGAATTGAGGGTACCGTTTCTTGATATGGAAGTGGCTCGTCTCGCTGCCACTCTCCCTGACCGATTCAAATGGAGAGATGGTAGCACTAAATATCTTCTACGTGAGGCGTTTAAAAAAGTTTTACCGGAGTCAGTACGTACAAGAAAGAAACTTGGTTTTCCAACGCCTATTAGAAATTGGTTTACGAGTGAAAGAAAAGATATTTATAACACTATTATAGATAATCCATATATCCAAAAACACATGAATATTGCCTACATTAGGAATCTCATAGACAATCATACTTCGCGAAAAGTTGATAATTCAAGAAAGATTTATCTCCTTCTCATGCTCGCTATTTGGTACAATGTCTTTATTCAGCCAGAAAAACTATCATGATTGATATTTTAAAAATAATATTTCCAACAGTTTTAACATTCTTCATCGGTATTTCTATAACCCCATTTTTCACTAGATATTTCTATCGGTACAAAATGTGGAAGAAATCACCGAGAACCAACGCCAATACTTCCGATGCATTTAATAAAATTCACAATACCGAACATGAACTCAGTACCCCAAAAATTGGAGGAGTAATCATTTGGGTTGCGGTCCTCTTTGCTGTTTGTGTTATTTATTTTCTCTCGTTGGTAATGCCCTCTGATCTAACCCTGAAACTTAACTTCTTCTCAAGGTCGCAAACTCTAGTGCCTTTGGGGGCTTTCTTCTTAGCTGCATTTATAGGTTTGGCCGATGATATGGTCCATATTTATGGATTAAACGGATTTGCTCAAGACGCGCTTATTTATCGTAAAATTAAAACAGTTCTCATAACTGGTATTGGGTTGATGATCAGTCTCTGGTTCTACTATAAACTTGACTTTAACTCCGTCCACATTCCATTTAATGGTGATTTGTATCTTGGAATATGGTTTATACCTTTCTTTATTATTGTTATGCTAGCCACTTTCTCGACTTCTGTCATTGATGGTATTGACGGTCTTTCTGGAGGGGTGCTCGCTTCGGTCTTTACCGCTTTTACTGTTATCGCTTTTATCAATAATCAATTTGATATCTCTGCTCTTTCTGGCGCGATAGCCGGCGCCATTCTTGCCTTCTTGTGGTTTAATGTTCCGCCAGCGCGCTTCTATATGGGTGAAACAGGGATGATGGCTCTGACAGTAACACTTTCAGTTATTGCATTCCTGACAGACTCAGTTCTTATTTTGCCTGTAATTGCACTACCTCTTGCAGCTACTACTGCGTCAGATATTATCCAGATATATGTCTATAAATTTTTTTATGGTTACAGAGTATTCCGAGTAGCTCCACTTCATCATCACTTTCAAGCGTTAGGTTGGCCGAGAGAGAAAATAGTCATGCGCTACTGGATAGTCTCTGTCATTTGTGCTATCAGCGGTGTGATCTTAGTTCTTATAAGTTAATGCTATAATTTTCCCAATTATGGCGCGTGGCAAGAAAGTCGATAAACCGTTTCTAATTATTTCAGTTATTTTAATAGTGTTTGGTTTTTTTATATTTAGTTCAGCTGCTCTCGCACTTCTGGCCAAAGAAAATTCAAATTATTCAAACATCGCTTTCTCTCAAACGGTTTTCGGACTTTTTGCTGGTACTGTGGTAATGATCATAGCATCTCGTTTAGATGCCCAAGTCTGGAAGAAATCCGCCTTCTGGCTTTTACTCATCGCTATTATTCTAAACATTCTGGTCTTGATACCGGGAATAGGCTTTGAACATGCCGGGGCTCGACGGTGGATTTTGCTCGGAGGCATTTCTTTTCAAACTTCCGAGATACTGAAACTAGCTTTTATCATTTACTTCGCAGCTTGGGTCGCCGGAGCGAAAGAGAGGATGAAGACTTTTCGTTGGGGCTTCTTACCACTTCTGATACTTTTTTTCATTTTAGCTCTACTTCTATTGAATCAGCCAGATACTGACAATTTCATCCTAATTGTCTTTACCGGTATGGCCATGTTTATTGTTGCAGGAGGCAAGTGGCGATATGTTTTAACGATTGTTTTCACCAGCATTTTAGGTCTAGCACTTTTGGCTTTCATGCGGCCATATGTGATGCAACGCATTGTCACTTATTTAAATACCCAAGTGGACGCTCAGGGGGCAAGTTATCAAGTCCAACAGTCTCTTATCGCCGTTGGATCGGGTGGTCTTTTTGGTCGCGGGTTCGGTCAGAGTGTCCAAAAATTTACTTATCTTCCCGAACCAATCGGAGATTCTGTCTTTGCTGTGGCAGCCGAAGAATTTGGTTTCATTGGTTCCGTTTTCTTGTTATTGATGTTTGTCCTTTTTGCCACTCGAGGAATCAAAATTGCTTCAGAGACTTCGAATATCTTTGCTAGACTCACAGTGGTTGGAATTGTTATAATGATTACCTCCCAAGCGTTCGTCAATATTGGCGCGATGCTCGGGGTGATCCCCCTTTCAGGGATTACATTACCTTTTGTTAGTCATGGCGGTACCTCCCTTTTTGTCACTCTTCTTGAGGTGGGTATTGTGTTATCTGTTTCCAAGACCCGAGAATCATAAAAAGCAAAATGCGTATCTTATTTACCGGCGGTGGGACTGGAGGACACTTCTATCCGATAATTTCTATTGCCGAAGAACTCAACGATCTTGCGAAGAAGAAGAGGCTCCTCAAGCTAGAGCTCTTTTATGTATCGCCAACTCCTTATAATCCAGGAGTACTCTTCGAAACTGGTATTATTTATAAAAAAAATAGTGCCGGCAAACTTCGCCGTTACTTTTCCATCTTAAATTTTTTTGATCTATTCAAAACAGGGTGGGGGATTCTGACATCACTATTAATCGTTTACAAACTTTACCCAGATGTTGTTTTTGGTAAAGGTGGGTACGCGAGTTTTCCGGTACTGGTGGCGGCACGTATCTTGCGTATTCCTGTGGTTATTCATGAATCGGACACTATACCTGGTAAGGTTAATTTTTGGGCTGGGAAATTTGCCAAAATTGTAGCAGTTTCTTATAAGGAGGCAGCAGCATATTTCCCATCTCAATTGGTGGCTTACACGGGTCAACCAGTACGTAAAGATCTTGCTACTCCTATAACTGCCGGTGCTCGTGAATTTCTGAAGATTGAAGAAAATATACCGGTTGTGTTGGTGTTGGGAGGTTCTTCAGGCTCGCAAAAGATTAATGATACAGTTTTAGAAGGTCTGAAAAATTTGGTCGAGAAGTATGCGGTTATTCATCAAACCGGTAAAAATAATATTGTAGAAGTGAAAGCCACAGGAGAGGCCCTGCTATTAGACTCTCTTCATAAAGATCGATATAAATCATTCGATTATCTTAATGTCTTAGCACTTCGTATGGCCGCAGGGGTATCTTCTGTAGTTGTCTCACGCGCTGGTTCGACAATCTTTGAGATTGCAGCCTGGGGGGTACCCTCAATCATTATTCCAATCAACGAAAGAGTTAGTCATGACCAGCACTCAAACGCGTTTGCTTATGCTCGAGCCGGAGCTTGCGAAGTCATTGAGGAAAACAATCTTACTGTTAATATTCTCTCGGCAGAAATTGAGCGTTTAGTGACAAATGAGGTCGAACGAGAAAAGATGATAGCAGCCGCTAAAATATTTTATAAGTCCAATGCTGCTAGTCTGATAGCCGAAGAAATTCTAAAAATTGCTCTTGAACACGAGATAGAAAAATGACTCCTAAAATAATTACACGTTTTCCGCCTTCACCGACAGGGCCATTGCATATTGGTAATGTCCGAACTGCGCTCTTTAACTATCTCTTTGCAAAACAGAATGGTGGAGATTTTATCGTTAGGATAGAAGATACAGATAAGGCACGGTCAAAAAAAGAATATGAAAATGAAATGCTCGAAAATCTTAAATGGCTTGGTTTAAAGCGATATGGAGAACTTTTGCATCAATCGGAAAGAATAGATATATATAAAAAATATTTACAGAAATTAATCAACGAGAATAAAGCTTATATTTCTACTGAAACTGAAGGTGAGAATAGGGAAGTAGTGCGTTTTTGCAACCCAAATAAATCTGTGAAGTTTGAAGATTTAATCCGTGGTGTAGTTGAATTTGATACCACAGAATTAAAAGATTTTGTAATAGCAAAAAGTATCGATGAGCCACTGTATCACTTTGTGGTAGTAGTTGATGATTTCGAATCCGACGTAACGCATGTGATTCGTGGCGAGGATCATATTTCTAACACACCTCGACAAATCTTAATCCAAGAGGCGATTGGCGCTTCGAGACCTATCTATGCTCACTTGCCACTTATCCTTGCCCAGGATCGCTCGAAGCTTTCTAAGCGTAAACATGGTGAGTCAGTCTCGCTCAACTACTACCGTAATAAAGGCTACTCATCAGGAGCTATAATCAATTACCTTGCTCTTTTAGGATGGAATCCTGGTACGGAACAAGAAATATTTACTCTTGATGAATTGATAAACGTTTTTGATCTCACAAGAGTTCATAAAGGAGGCGCGATTTTCGACGAGAAAAAATTAGCTTGGGTAAACAGGAAGCATTTCAATATTGGTAAAACTAGAAATCAATGAAGAGGAGATTCATCAGTTTATTCCTTATCTTTTTAATCATACCGACCGTCTTAAGCGCCGCCAACCCTGCTGACTTGGAACAACAAATTGAACAAGTAAGGCAAGAGCGAGAAACTTTGCTTATAGAACAAAAAAAACTTCAAGCCGAACTTGAGACAGTGAATGCCGAGAGTCGATCTTTGGGTAGTGCAGTCAAATCTCTGGATACGACTAAAAAGAAACTCGCTTCTGACATCAATGTTACTCAATCAAAAATCACTTCCACCAATCTTACCATTCAGTCGCTTGAGAATACTATGAGCGAAAAGGAACGGCAAATCATCACACACAGAACTGCGATCGCCGATACCATTTTAGCATTGTCTGAGTATGATTCTCGTCCCCTAATACTCCAACTCTTAACTTCCGTTCAACTATCGGATATTTGGAGAGATAGAAGTGAGATCGCAGGTCTCAATGAACGTCTAGGAGAAGAGATTGATGCCCTGCGTGAGACCACGAAAATTCTTAACCAAGAAAAAGTAAAGAAGGAGAAAGTGAAAGCGGAACAAGTAGGTTTACGTGGGCAATTAAGTGGTCAGAAGTCGGTTGTCGAAGAGAATCAAAAAGCAAAAGAAAAACTTCTTGCTGCCACAAGAAACAAAGAAGCAGAATATCAAAAATTACTGGCAGAAAATAGTGCTCGTCAAAGAGCCTTCGAAGAAGACCTATCACGTTTAGAAACGGAACTTAGAATTACACTTGATCCTTCTTTGATACCAAATGCACGGCATAGCGTATTATCATGGCCTCTTGATAAAATTTTTGTGACCGACCCTTTTGGTCTACTTAAAGAAAGATTTCATAATGGATTGGATCTTCGAGCCTCTATGGGTACACCCGTCAAGGCAATTCTCTCTGGTGTGATAGAAGGTACAGGTAATACTGATGAGAGGAATGCCCAATTTAAAAGGGAAGGGAAGCTCGCTTGTGTCTCTTATGGTCGTTGGATACTTCTCAAACATGGTAATGGTCTTACCAGTGTGTATGCTCATCTCTCGGTCTCTCTGGTACAGACTGGACAGCATGTCGAGACGGGCGAGGTAATTGCCTATTCCGGCGGTGCTTATGGAGTGAATGGTTCTGGATACTCATTTGGTCCCCACCTTCATTTGGGACTTTTTGCTAGCCAAGGCGTCGAGATTCGTCCACTAACCAATAGCAAAGGAGGATGCAAAGAAACCTTCATGCCTATTGCCAGCGGTGTTGAGGCTTATCTTGACCCACTTTCTTATTTGCCGTCTCTATAACTTGCCCTGAACTCTGTTGAAGGGTAAACTATAAATATGAATAAAGACAAAGGTTTTATAGGCCTGCTGTTGCTTATCATTATTGCTTTAGCGCTCCTTAAGTATTTCTTTAATTGGTCTATCTTTGTCGCGGCTAGTTCAGAACAGGGGAGGAATACTATAAATTATATTAAAGATGTGATGGGTGTTATCTGGTCTTATATCAAAACACCGGTGCTCTTTATTTGGCAGATGATTTCGGCACTTCTGCCGTCTCGTTAATCTACAACCTACATGAATCCCGTTAGAAGCTTACTACAATAAATCACCATGATATTATTTGCCACGAAAATTAAAAATGTTAGCTTCTAACGGGATGAAAGTGGTTAGACTAATCATCTTCTTTCTTTTGGCCCCTATTTATATCCCAGCTTATCTCTTGATGACCTTCACTTTCAAATGGTGGTCTAGTCTTTTGGATAAATAAAGAAAATAGGGTCGCCATCTTGCGATGACGACCCTATGTGCCACTTCTTCCTTATATACTGTATTGAACTGAGTGATTATGTCACTTTCGAGAGAGTTCTTCGAGTGCCGTATTTTCGAACCACGTCCTGAGCCATTGGTCGAAACTAGTAGACTCGAATGCGTGGTCTGCCTCGACAACGTCAAAGGGACCCTTGTTGTACTCCATCGACTTCCGCGTCCAGACACCGAGCTTAAGTGCGGGCACGGTTAAGATAACGGCAAAACAGAACCATCTACTAGAGTAACCTGCCCTGGGTCCAATTACATCAAAGCAGACACATCGCGCACCATCTTTCTTCTTCCAGCTATACTCGATGGACAAGCCGAGCACGTCAGCATGTCTCTTCAGTATTTCTAGACAGACTTCCCGCGGGACTGCCTTGGTCGCGATCTGATTCATATCACCACCTCTTTTCTTTAGTGTTGAGAACGTAGAACTTTAGCCAGGTTATCCAGCTAATTCTGGGACTAGACTAACAGAAATATCAATAAAAGCAAGAAAAGTTAGAAAACTTCCCTATTGGTTTAAATAGGGGAGAGGTAGATAGAATTTTCATTTTTTTTACCCAATTTTTTTCTAAGATAAATTTTTAGCTATTAATTAATAAATTAGTATATGTGTACGTGTACAGTCGTGTACAGTATAGAGAGTACATCTAATTCATACGACCGTGAGTTATAAATGTAATCTTATTATAGTTATTTGAATTACCTTAGGGTCGCAAAGGTATATTGTGCGACATGTTCATATTCTCTCTAAACCCCTTCCCTACAAAACAACAATCCCCGCCATTACTGGCGGGGATTGTTGGGGAAATTATCCCCTAGCAATTTCAGATTGGTTGAACTTAGCCCAACAGATTGAGGAAGACATCCATGGTTTAGCACCCTGCTTCTCATAAAGATAACGCGCGTAAGCAACATTATCATCGAGATTATTGATGTCTAAACCGAGATCTTTCGCAATGTCAGCGTGATACAAGATGTTAATCTGCATCACTCCTCTGTCGTAGCGGTTCTTCTCACCCCTTAGGACATCGCCATTAGAGTTATACTGGCGATAACGTGATTCACACGCTGCAATCCTAGCAAGGACTGGAATGTCGGCGAAATAGTCATTAATGAATTTCTCGACATTTTTCGAATCTGTAATCGGTTGATAGTCTTCAGCTTTTATTTCTTTTGGTACCGGTTCTACCGTTACCCCTGTATCAATCATAGGCATTACAAGCGATGGTAGCGCAGGTAATACAGCAAAGGCCCCAGACGAGAAGCTTAAGAGAAGACTAATGGTTGTAAGCTGTAAAATAGCAGTAGATTAGTTTTTAATTAAGGGTTGCCATGACGGTAAGGAGCTCCCCCTTGCCCCGAGCTTGCCCCGCCTGAAATAGGCGGGGTGAATCGAGGGGTAAATGAAAAGCCAGCACCTAGCTGACTTATTCATATACTAGCATATTCCAATATTGAAGTCAATTAATTTGTGTGGTGTAATATCTAATATATGGCTCAATATAGTCATATAATGTGCCATTCCACCTTGCTCATGGTACCCTGAGTTTATCGAAGGGTGAAACTTATCGAGGCTTACAGTTAGCTGCCAACGTATAACCTGCGGCCTCCGCAGCTGCCGCTGTTGGAAAAACGATTTTGTTCTCCTCTTTGATTTGTTTGGCGCCCGCGCAGTATGGATAATGATAACGGATGCCGTTTTTAGAGACTACTACCTCGATGTTATTATTGCTTGCTGGAACAATTTTTTTTGTTGCTTTTATGACAGACGCACTTTGGCTGATATCCAGTGCTTGCTGTCCTGTTAGAGTGGGGTCATATTCAATTCGTATAGGTTCCCTGTTCCCTGTCATGGATAGTCGGCCGAGCCCGAAAGAAAGTAGGGCAACTAGGATAATAGTGATGGAGAGAAAAAGTTTCTGAAACAGCGGAAAATGCTCAACTTCCCCACTCAGATTAAGCTGGACAGTTTCAATCTGTTGGGGCTTGATTCTGTTCAATATATCCTGTAGACTCATATGACTTAATTATGGCACATAAAAAATCAGCAGGTACAACTAGAAATGGACGCGATTCCAACCCAAAATATCTAGGTATCAAGGTGACTCCAGGTGACCAAGCTCAAGCCGGTTCTGTTTTAGTGCGTCAGCGTGGTTCCGATGTACTTCCGGGTAAGAACGTCTTGATGGGTAAAGACCATACCCTCTTCGCCATTAGAGACGGTCTAGTCTCTATCAGTTATAAACGTAAGGTTCACTTTGATAACAGTATTGTCAAAAAGAAAATTATGCATGTTGTTCCCGCCTAGACTCTACTTCGGCGAGGCTGGACTGCCTAAATTTCTCAAGCGCTTCATGCTTCTCCTGACGCTTTGATAGTTTTTCATTTATTTCTTTTTCCTCTTTTACTCTCTGCTTTTCAGTCTGCTCCTTCATTTGTTTGATCATGTTTACATAAGTTGGACTAACAGGAACAGCGAGATTTTTTGCAATTAAAAAATTATTGGCGTAGCCATCAGAAACGTTTTTCTCCTCAAATTTTTTACCGACTCCTTTTATATCTTTAAGTAAAATAATTTTCATACCATTTTATTTATTGTGAGAGAATTTCCTTCGCTTTATCAAGTTGCGGGTCACGTTTATTTTCCATGTCAGACACGCTATATTTGACAAGAAACTTTGGTTCAATACCACTTTGAGAAATGGATGTACCGTTTGGAGTAAGCCAGCGTGCAATAGTCACTTTTAGAGAAGTATCTGGAGTAATGTTTACTAGTTCCTGAACAGAGCCCTTGCCGAAAGTCTTGTCCCCTACTAAAATCGCCTTGCCATGTTCTGAGAGAGCCCCCGCCAATATTTCTGAGGCTGACGCAGAACCCCTGTCTATCAATATCACAAA
The DNA here is from genome assembly GCA_030650605.1 of bacterium. Taxonomy (GTDB): domain Bacteria; phylum Patescibacteriota; class Minisyncoccia; order Phycocordibacterales; family Zambryskibacteraceae; genus UBA5004. The sequence goes on along the minus strand of JAUSDP010000070.1, from coordinate 36,232 downwards.
TTTTAAATCTTCATTGAATATGTCATAACCCTTGCTTCGATAGACTCTCTCATCTTTTGAGGGTCCAAAGTCTTCTCTAACTACCACTTTGCTCGAAGGTAAAAACCAACTGGCCATATCTATGGCTGCTTCTAGATAGCCGCCTGGATTACCTCGTAGGTCAAGGATTAATTTATCGCTGTTAGAAAGAATAAATTCACGAAGAGCCGCTCGGAAGAGATTTGGAGATTGAGCCGAGAAGCTATAGAGTTCAATGAGGAATATTCCGCCTGATAATTCTTTTGTATTGATAGTTGGAATATCTATGACATCGCGAATTACTCCTATATCAATGGGTTCTTTGGCACCATTTCTGAAAATAGTTAGAGTTACTCGAGTCCCTCTTGGTCCGCGAATAATTTGAACAGCATCCTCGGTAGAAAGACTGGCTGTTTCCTTGTTGTCAATTTTGATAATCCTATCACCGGCCATGATACCAGCTCTTGAAGCCGGAGAATTCTTGAGTGGTGCGATGACAGTAATAGCGCCATCTTTAGCAACTACTTCCATTCCCACACCCTCGAAATTACCTCGAATATCAGATTCGAAAAGTTCTGATTCTACCGGTGGAAAAAATACTGTATACGGATCGCCAAGTGAATTAGTTAAACCTTGGATAGCGCCCCAAACTTTCTCCTGATCGCCAACCGTTTTAACTGTAGTGCTGGCGGACACATACTTTTCATTGAGAAGGTTCCATGTTTTCCAAAAGGGTGCGAAATCTACACTGCTCGGCTCACCTTCTGTTGTGTTGTCTATCCCCACTATTGCGGTAGACAACCTTTTTTCACCAGAGTTGAAGCCGAGATTAAAAGAACCGATAGCAATAACCACACCGATTATCAAGAGGGCAACATGTTTCTTTAGAAATTCCATTTTAAGTATTCTATCATATAATACATATGTGAACATAAAACTCCATAACACCCTCACAGGAAGACTCGAAGAATTTAAACCGATTAAATCTGGTGAAGTTGGGATGTATCACTGTGGTCCGACGGTTTATGATTACGCCCATATTGGTAATCTTAGATCATATATTTTTGCCGATATTTTGCGTCGTACATTTGAATATTTAGATTTTGAGGTCAGACAAGTGATAAATATTACAGACATAGGTCATCTTACTTCTGATGCCGATACAGGTGATGATAAAATGGTTAAGGGTCTTAAACGTGATGGATTACCATTAACTCTCGATGGTCTTAGACAGCTTACAGATAAATATGAGAAGGTGTTTAAGGACGATCTAGATACACTCAATGTTAGAAAGCCACTTCATTTTCCTCGGGCTACAGATTATTTGAAACAGGAGATAGATCTAATCCGTCAACTTGAAGAAAAAGGTTATACATACAAAATTCAGGACGGAATATATTTTGATACTGGCAAACTAACGGATTACGGTAAATTGGGAGGTCTCACTCCCCTGTCCGAAGGATCTGCGCGTCTAAAAACAGATGGGAAAAAGAGTGATCGCGATTTCGTGCTTTGGAAATTATCAAAAGACGGTCATTTGGGTTTTGAGAGTCCGTGGGGTATGGGTTTCCCGGGTTGGCATATAGAGTGTTCGGCTATGTCGCGAGAACTTCTTGCTCAACCGTTCGATATTCATACTGGTGGCATGGATCACATTCCCGTTCATCACAACAACGAAATTGCCCAATCAGAAGCAGCGTATGATACTCCGTTAGCTAACTTCTGGTTGCATAATGAATTCATTACAGTAACAGAGGGTAAAATGGCTAAATCGTTAGGCAATCAAATTACTCTTAATACTCTGATCGAAAAGGGTTTCTCTCCCCTTGCCTATCGATATTTTCTACTCATGGCTCATTACAGAACGCCTGTTAATTTTTCTTGGGAAGCGCTCGAAGCTGCCCAAAATGCGTATCGAAAGCTCAAGGAGGCCGTGTCAACGTGGCAGATTGATATGAAGAATATATCAAGGTTGGACCTTGATAATAGCTATGCGGAAGAGTTTAAAGAAGCGATAGAAAACGACCTCAATACTCCAGAGGCACTCGCCGTAGTCTGGAAACTTGTCAAAGACGAAAGTGTCTCCCCTGCTGATAAAAGAACAACTCTATTGGATTTTGATAAAGTGCTCGGGTTAAATCTTGAGAATAATGAATTTGAAGTAAAGAACATTCCAAAAGAAGTTGAGCAATTACTTAAAGATCGCGAATCTGCTCGTGTGATTGGTAATTATTCCAAATCTGACCAACTTCGCGAACAAATAAAGAATCTCGGTTTTATAGTTGAAGATACCATTTCGGGTCAGAAAATTTCTAAATCCTAATACGTTATAACTTCACGACCGTGAGTTTATAACGTATGTATAAATGTTTATAAAAACAACCCCCGGCCTGTCCAAACAAATATTGGACAAACCGAGGGTTGCAGTCACTCTCGTCAGCTTGAGAATCGATTTATTTACGTTTCTTCCGTTTCTCAAAGATTACCACTCGGGCGATTCCAGACTCATCTTCTATAATACCGTTGTAGGTTTCAGCGTCGTACTTAGTATCTTTGATTGATTTGATGAGTACATCACCCATCTTCTCAACCAGCCTGTCGAGTTTCTTTAAAGCACTTCTGTCGCTACCGGTGACCGGTGTATAAGCCCACAAAGTTTTTACTTGCATGTCTATTCCTTCCTTTCTAAACACAATTTTCTATCCCCTATTATATATCTAAATAAGATTTATGTCAAGCCCACTAGTTCTCCACACTTTACACCCTAACTTTTCAACTTTTGACAGCTTGCCCCGCCATGGCGGGGGTTGCTACTATTGGTCTATGCAAATGATTTCTCAACAAGAGGTTAATACCGGTTTGCGTATTCCGCCGCACAACATGGAGGCGGAGATGGCACTACTTGGTTCCATCATGCTTCGTCCCGATGCTATTTATGATGTACTCGATATTGTCACGCCAGCCTCTTTCTATTTCGAGAAACACAAAACAATTTTTGAGACGATGCTGGAACTATTTAGTAAACACAATCCGATAGACATTCTTTCCCTTTCCTCAAGACTCAAGGAGAAAGATTTACTCGATCGTATCGGAGGCACTACATACTTAACTGAACTTTCTTCCGCTGTCCCCTCTTCGGCTAATGCCAAACATTATTCTGAAATTGTGATGAAGAAGTACATGATGCGCCAACTCATTGAAGCTTCCGAATTTCTCTCGCATCTCGGTTTCAATGAAGCTGGTGAACTTGAAGAAATTCTTGACCATGCGGAGAAAAAAGTTTTCGACATCACCGAGCGCTTCGCAGGCTCCGCTCGTTTCAGAGATTTGGTCCCACTCCTCGCCGAGGCATATGAACGTTTCGAGAAGCTCTCTTCGGCAGAACATGAACTACGGGGCGTACCGACCGGTTTCAAATCTCTTGATGATATCTTGGGTGGTTTCCAGAACTCTGACCTAATCATTATTGCTGCTCGTCCCTCCGTTGGTAAGACTGCTCTAGCTCTTGATATTGCAAGAAGAACCGCCAGCATACACCAGACTCCTGTTGGTATCTTTTCACTTGAAATGAGCTCTGATCAGCTCGTAGACCGTATTGTGGCGGCCCAATCACGTACCGACTCTTCCGTCATTAGAAAAGGTATACGTACCCAGACTGGTACTTGGCGTGATGATGTGTTCAAAAATATTAGAGACGCTTTAGATGAACTTTCGCGAACCCCTATCTACATTGACGATCAGCCGGGTAATACCATCATGAAGATGCGTTCAGCAGCGCGTAAACTTAAAATTGAGAAAGGACTCAAACTTTTAGTCGTTGATTACCTTCAGCTTATGGCACCTTCAACCGCGCGTACTAACGATTCCATGGTTCAACAAGTTACAGAGCTTTCCCGCTCACTCAAGCACTTGGCTCGTGAGCTCAATATTCCGGTGATAGCCCTTTCCCAGCTCAACCGTGCGGTCGAGACTCGTGGCGGCAAACCAAAGCTCTCTGACCTTCGAGACTCAGGTTCCATCGAACAGGATGCAGATTTAGTTATGTTTATACACTCAAACGAAGATGATATTCGTGATGAGAGTGGTAAGATGAAGGAAGTCCAAAGGAAAGAACTTATCATCGCCAAACATAGAAATGGCCCTCTCGGTACCGCCACCCTTGACTATCACACTCGCTTCAACACTTTTGTTGAAATAGATTATTCTAATTACGGTAAGGCGGAAGAGGAATTTAAGAGTCTATGAACTCTATCGATAAGCTTTCGGAAATATTTGCCCGTTTTCCCGGTATTGGACCGAGACAGTCTAAGCGCTTTGTTTATTTTCTTCTTTCCAGAAACGGTGACTACATTAGTGAACTAGTGAAAGCAATTCAAAGTATAAAAAAAGAAATTATTCAGTGTGTTAAGTGTATGAGGTATTACTCCAAAAATGGACATGAGTCTAAAATTTGTTCTATATGTATTGATGATTCAAGAGATAATTCGATGCTCATGATTGTGCCTCGGGATATTGATTTTGAAGCCGTAGAAAGAAGCGGTAGTTACAAGGGCTATTATTTTATTTTAGGTGGTGTTGTGCCAATTCTTGAAAAAGAGCCAGAAAGAAGAATAAGAATTAAAGAATTGGAAGTCCGAATTGGTAAAGATAAAAACATTAAAGAAATTATTTTGGCGATGAACGCCAATCTTGATGGTGAGAATACTGCCGAATTTATCAAACAAAAATACCAAGGGTTACCCTTGATATTTTCCACACTTGGGCGAGGACTCTCAACTGGTGTCGAGCTTGAGTATGCCGACCCTGAAACTCTCAAAAACGCCTTTTTACACAGGACTAAGTAACTATTGACTTTTAATATAGATGGTAGTATAATGTAAATAGATTGAGATTCCTCTTTCGTTGTCATTTTAGAAGGAGAGAAAATGAAGAAAATCTTATTGGTGGCAATGCTGTTGTTCGGGCTGGTTATCGGCGTTGTGTATTTAATTTCGAAGCATGATAGCATCGAAGTGCAGCAAAGAAAGCAAGAATTGGAGTGGGAGGTAAGGGACCACATCGCCTTGGAAACGCTAAAAGATGCAACATTTGTATTTGACCCTGAAACTATGGCATGTTGGGTTAGATACCTCGGAAAGGTGTCGCGAGGTTTGTCAGTTTCGCTGGGTCATGTTTCTTGCGAGATTGCTCGTCGTCGCATGTCTCCGCGTCAGCTTGATATTCTAATCGATATAGAAAATCAACGTGGCCACTTAATTCCCTGAGTCTCGATAAAATCTCATGCAAAGAGTCCCGTACACAAACGTACGACCTTTGCATGAGATTTTTCTATTTAATCGAATCTATTTTGATTTCAAAGTAAGGTTGGCGATGACCATATTTCTTAAAGTAGCGGGATTTTTGTTTGTATTTGATAACATCAATTGTTTTGTATCGAGCAATTTTGCTTAATGTGGCTTTTACTTCCGCGCCTTTGATGAATGGTGTGCCGATAGTGGCTTCGCTTGCTCCGTCGTCTACTAGAAGCACTTTATCGAAAGTGAGTTTGTCTCCCTCTTTATACTTCACTTGTCCTGAGTTTGTCGAAGGGCCGAGTTTCTCAATTTTAACCCTATCCCCTACTACCACGCGGTATTGTTTGCCTCCTGTAGCAAAGACAGCATAAAGAGCCTTAGTGGGCTTCGTAGGGGCTTTTTTAGATACTTTCTTGACTGTTTCAGTCTCAACCATAGGTTGCTTATTCTACAGACGGTTTCTCTAAAGTCAACGGTTCGAGACCTATTCCTGTACCAGTGATGCGTAGGACGTCCTTATCTACCTTACCGAGCTCTTTATAGCCGGAATTGTAGTGATTGATGGTGGTGGAAAGTGAATTCCCAAGTTTGGCGTAATATTCTTCATAACTTTTGAGGTGACGACCTAGTTCTTCGACTCTTTTGATAATCTCGACAGCTTTCTCTTCTATATGGAGTGCATTAAGTCCTTGCAATACTGTTTGGAGATAAGCGAGAAATGAAGTTGGCGAAACAATCAGAACGTGATATTTAGAAGCGGCACGTTGAATGAGGGTTTCGGAATCTTCTTTGAGCGCGCCAATCTTATTGACAATGAGGTCGTAATAAATTGCTTCATGAGGGATGAACATGAATGCGAAATCCATAGTCCCCTGCCCCGGTTGAATGTATTTAGAGGTCTCAGCGATACGATTTTTAAGATCAGAGACGAATAGTTTCTCGAGCTTCTCCTTTTCTACTGGATTTTTCTCCTCGACGATGCGATTATAATTTTCCAAAGAAAACTTTGAGTCGATGGGAATGATTTTGTCCTTGACAAATACTACGGCATCGACAATAGTGCCATCTTTAAAAGTGTATTGCATCTGGTAGCTACCAGGGGGTAGGACGTTTTTGAGGAGCGTTTCTAAATAATATTCCCCCAGTACTCCGCGTTGTTTGGGATTCTTTAAAATATCTTGGAGAGATTGCAATTGGTCGGCGAAGGAAACCACTTGTTTATTGGTCTCATCAAGCTTAGTAAGTCCCTGAGTCACTTCGCGAATGAGTTTAGCCGACTCACTAAATTGATTTCGTACCGATTCATTCATCATTTTATTTGTTTCTGACATTTTCTGATCTACGGTGCGGGAGAATTCATGTAGTTGAGTCAGGAGAAGCTTCATCCCCTCTCCTTCGCCACCATCTTTTTTCTCGCCAAATTTTCTAGCAAAAATAAAAAGCGCTACAGCATTTGTGAGCACCAGGAGAATGACTGCCATTAGAACAATATTACTCATTATTGTATTATAATAGATATATGTCCCTACACCAAGATATCAAAAGTCAGATGGTCCTAGCCATGAAGGCGAAAGATACTTTACGTCTCAATGTGATTCGTGGTCTACTCGCTTCTTTTACCAACGAAGCTATTTCCAAGAAAAGAAAACCGGACGAGGAACTCTTGGACGAAGAAGTAGTTGCTGTCATCGGAAGAGCTGTAAAACAAAGAAAAGATTCTATAGAACAATTTGAAAAAGGCGGACGAAATGATTTGGCTGATATTGAGAAATCAGAACTCACCATTCTGGAAACATATCTCCCTGTTCAAATGTCTCGAGATGAGATAGTACTGTATGTTAAATCAAAACCTTTGCCACAAGCTTCTGAAAAAAATAAATTTATGGGCATAATTATGAAAGAGCTTAAGGGTAAGGTCGACGGGAATTTAGTAAAAGAAGTGATTGACACTGTAGTTGTTTCATAATATAATCTAAACTGGACAGTAGAAATCAAGAGGAGGAATTATTATGGGTATGTTTCGAAAAATAAAACCGAGTAGCAAAAAGTCAAGAGCCTTTTCTTACTCTAACTACACCGGCAAGATAGTTCGCGATTTTCGCGAGCGTCAAGCCGGCGCCGAAGCGGATGATCGGCAGGAAGAGTGGCAAGAAAAACTCAAAAAAGAGCAGCGGCGACAAGGTTATCGTTAGTTTTTGTTAGGTTTCGGGGGGCAGGCGTAAGTCTGCCCCCCTTTTTGTTATAACAAATGTAAATATGCTCTTGCGAAGAGGTCTTTTTTGTTTTGCAACAAGTTTTCCACCTTTTTTCTTACCAAAAAGTATTTATATGTTTTATAATGTATCGACAATTATAAAAGTAACACACAATAATATACCACGTCATGAAAAAAACTGTCTTTACCACTAAGTCCACACGAATTACCTCAATAATAAAACGAGACGGTTCAGTTGTTTCTTTTGACAACAGTAAAATTGCTCGCGCTATAGAGAAAGCTATGCACGCTGCTAAAGAATTTGATCAAGGCGCACCGGAAAGAGTTGCTGAGGCCGTTTCTAAAAAATTATTATTGCCGAAAGCAGATGGATCGGTGGCAACTCCTACAGTTGAGGGAGTACAAGATCTAGTGGAAGCAGAGCTCATGCTTCAGAAATTTCTTGCCACAGCCAAGGCCTATATTATCTATCGGGAAGAGCGTACCAAACTTCGTTATAAGGGTGTTGAGGTGCCACAAAAAGTTAAAAGACTTGTTGCCGATAGTAAAAAATATTTTAAAAACCAACTTGGCGAATTTGTTTATTATCGCACTTATTCAAAATGGATTGATGAAGAGAATCGTAGAGAGTGTTGGATAGAAACAGTAGATAGGTATGTAGATTTTATGAAGGAGACTCTCGGTGATAAATTAAAAGATTCCGAGTATGCCGAAGTTAGAGAAGCAATCTTGAAACATGAAGCCATGCCGTCAATGCGACTCTTGCAGTTTGCTGGTACAGCGGCGCGTGTCAACAATGTGTGTGCCTACAATTGTTCTTACATAGCACCAGAAACTTTTAAAGATTTCTCCGAGATTATGTTTATCTCGATGTCGGGTGCTGGTGTGGGATGGTCAGCAGAAAGTGAAAACATTCAAAAACTTCCACAAATAAAACGTCAGACTGGGAAAAAATTACCAACACATGTTATTGCTGATAGCAAAGAAGGATGGTGTGAGGCGTTAACTCTTGGTATGGAGACCTGGGCAAATGGTTTAGATATCGAGTTTGATTATTCAAAACTTCGTCCTGCCGGCGCTCGACTTAAGACTATGGGAGGTAAATCATCAGGACCAGAACCTTTGCGCGAACTGCTTACTTTTGCAAGAAGAAAAATATTAGCCAAACAAGGCAAACGATTAGAAAACATCGATGCGCACGATATTATGTGTGAAATAGGCAATATTGTAGTAGCGGGTGGTGTGCGTCGAAGTGCTATGATTTCACTTTCAGACTTAGAAGATATCGCTATTCGTGATGCCAAAAAAGGACAATTTTGGAATACAGATCCTCAACGAATGCTTTCTAATAATTCTGCCGTCTATGAGACCAAACCTAGTAATGAGGAGTTTATGGAAGAATGGATTGCTCTGATAAAATCTCGCTCTGGTGAACGGGGTATCTATAATCGTGGCGGCTTGCAACTGACTTTACCCAAACGTCGTTTGGCGCAGTTTACTCCAGAAACCACGCCACGTTGGGGCGGTAATCCGTGTGGGGAGATTATTCTACAATCTAAGCAATTCTGTAATTTGTCAGAAATCGTTGCACGTGTAGAAGATACGGAGGCCACTCTTATGCGCAAAATTAGAGTAGCCACAATTTTAGGTACATATCAAGCATCACTTACCAATTTTCCATACCTCTCAAAAGAATGGAAAAAGAATTGCAAAAAGGAAGCCTTACTTGGTGTTTCAATCTCTGGACAGTGGGATTGTCCAACTGTGCGAAGTCCTGAAGTTATGCGTAAATTACGTGATGAAGTGATAAAAATAAATAAAGTTTACGCTAAACGATTTAGTATCAATCAATCCACTTGTGTCACTTGTATCAAACCGTCTGGGAATCTTTCTCAAACTGTCGATTGTTCTTCGGGGATTCATCCGAGACACTCTGCCTTCTATATTCGACGTGTGCGTATAGCCTCGACCGATGCGCTTTTCAAAATGCTTCGTGACCAGGGTGTGCCATTTCATCCAGAAGCTGGACAAACTATGGAGAATGCCACTACTTACGTTTTAGATTTCCCGATGAAAGCTCCGGACCGCGCCATTTTTAAAAATGACCAAACCGCGCTCGAACAATTGGAGTATTGGAAAATGGTTAAAGAAAACTTTACTGAACATAATCCTTCCACCACTATTTCTATTGGTGATGATGAATGGATCGATGTTGCTAATTGGGTTTACAAAAACTGGGATATCGTTGGAGGATTAGCTTTTCTACCAAGAGAAAATCATGTCTATAAACTTGCTCCCTACGAATCCATTGATGAAAAGACGTACAAAGAAATGCTAAAGCGATTGGGTAATATTGATTTCTCAAAAATTGTGACTTATGAACAGACCAATGAGTTGGACCAGAAAGCGGAACTCGCCTGTGTCAGCGGCGTTTGTGATATTGACGACGTGGCTGTAACAGAAACAGGTTTCAAATTGTGACCTCACCGGGAATCGCACCCGGATTTAAAGCTTGAGAAGCTTCCGTCCTAACTGTTAGACGATGAGGCCCCGATTTTATCAAATGCAGTTTCTATAAAATCGAGGGTCCTCGTCCCGATTTTTAATCGAGGACGGGACCTTCTCCACGATACTACAATTTTTTTAGCAATCTTTCAATTGCCGTTCTGCTTTTCCAATGTTTGATTTGTTTCTCACGTTTCCGGGCTTCTGATAATGTATTATATTTCTCTGTGTACTGCAACAACCATGGCTTATATGCTTTAGTGCTCTTTACTTTACCCATATTGTGTTCAGAAAGTCTTCTCGTTATATCATCTGTACATCCAATGTAGTAAGAGCCGTTTCTGTTTGATTGAAGTATATAAACGTAGAACATTTTAGAAATAACTTACCGTTAGTCCCGATTCCGATTATCTAATCGGAATCGCGGATCCTCGATTTCCTGAAAGGAAATCGGGAACGATGAGGCCCTTCGACTTCGCTCAGGGCAAGCCGTAGAAGAAACAATAGCGAACAATGAATGATGAATCAACTACGCGAAGGCGGAGGTGTCTCTCTATCAGGTGGGATGTTATAATAATTTATGAGAAATTTAGTCATATTTATAAACGTGTCAGTTAAGGTTTCCGATGCATAGTGCACATTTTTTGGATAATAAGTGTAGAGAAAGACTAGAAACTTCGGTTCATACGACGGGAAGTATCCGAAAAAGGAGTGAAGATAACGGTCATCATAATATCCTCCCCCACCTGGTTTAGCTATTTGCGCGGTACCAGTCTTGGCAGCAATACTGTAGTTCTCGAGTCTAACCCTACCTTCACGCAAAGATCGGTCCACCACTTCTGTCAACATGCGTGATATTTCTGTCGAAGTTTCCGGACTCAAGGCTCGTTCCCTTCCCTCTTCTCCCGGATAGACTATAGTCTTGGTTGGTCCTAGTTTGTATTTAATTTCTTTAACCAAGTGGGGAGTGATAAGCGTGCCGCCATTGGCGAGAGCTGAGAGAGCGCGAACGGTGGTGATAGGGGTAAGAGCAATACCTTGACCGAAAGATGCCTGCGCCGGCTCTAAATCTCGATTAGTTTTAAGATTTGAAACAAGGGACTTACCTTCATTCGGTAAATCAATGCCAGTAATGTTATCAAGGCCAAAAGCGAGCATTGCGTTATTGAATTTGGAATTTCCTACACGAGAGGCTACAAAGGCGGCTCCAGTATTGAGCGACTTATTGAGTACTATCTGCATGGATAGACCAGAACCATGTGATTTGCCATCATAATTGCAGAAAGTCCTTGTGTTGAGAGTTATACATCCAGGATCGTTATAAGTGCTTTTGGCCGTTATTGCTCCAGAGTCGAGTCCTACGGACAATGTGAGAGCCTTTACGATTGACCCCATCTCGTAACGGTCTTCTACTAGTCTATTACTAAAGATGGTCGAATTATTCTCATTTTGTGGTGAGTTAGGATCGAAGGTAGGAGTGAGCGCCATAGCAAAAATTTCTCCGGTTTTTGGATTAATCACTACACCACCGGTAAAGTCCGAGTTGTATTTATCAGTCACTTTTTCCAATTCACTTTCTAGAAACGCTTCTACCGATGGTTCAATACTAGTGATAATATCTCCTTCCAAACTCTCATCTTGACTAACTGCTTTCTTTATATTAGAAAAAATTTCAGCGAAGAAGTTGACAAAAACACTATCCCGACTCCTTTTGAGTACGGATTCATAAAAGCGCTCTAGTCCATATCGCCCAGCAAGTTCATTGCCAGAGTAGCCAATAAGGCCAATAGTATGTGCCGCCATAGTATCACCTGGATAGATACGCCACTTCTCCTGACTCATACTTAGACCGGAGATTTTAAGTGCGCGGATTTTTTCTGCTATCTCGATTGTTAAATGTTTTGCCAATTCTTCGTATGGATCATCATATTTGCCTGCTTTAATTAGGAACTCCTCTTTGTTAATTGGAGTGATGGCGTTCACTATTTCATAAATTTCCGCTACGTCCTTACGCAAACTTAAAATACGGGGATTAATATGAAGAATAAACCCAAATTTAAGACTGGCCGCTGGGATGAGTGATCCATCCATTGCAGTAAAATATATTGAACCTCGATCAAAATAATTTACTCCAGCAATGTATTGATGTTCCGCTTTAGCTTCAAATTTTTCTCTCGATACAATTTGTATAATATAAAGTCTACTAACAAGTAATAAGGCAAAAAGAACTATGAAGAAAGAGAGGAGACGCAGCCTGTTTTTTGGCCCCCGCATCATGCTTAACGCTTAACTGTATTGAACGAGAGGGATGAAGAACGAGTCTTAGAGATATAGAGTGGATACTTCACTTCTTGAAAACCATGTTGATACGCGAGTTCCATAGTGACCTTATTTCTAAGTTCAATAAACTTGAATTCAAGTGAATTAAAGTTGGTTGATATATTAGTCATTTTTTTCTCTAAATCTTGGCTAACGGCGACATTTCTGGCAATAGCATTTATGGCATAAATATAGACGAATAGAGAGAGTATTGAAATACTGACCAAAACCCAAAAAAGGCGCACTCGCTGATTATATAAATTTGTTCTTATTTTGTTATTCATTTTTTGCTAGCACTCTTAATTTGGCGCTGCGTGAACGCGGATTGTCTTCGACTTCTTTTGCACTCGGGATGATGGGTTTTTTGGTGATTGGCCGAGCGGATTTTTCTTTTATTTTGTCGCGAAAAAAATTTTTTACTATTCGGTCTTCCAAACTATGGAAGGAAATAACTGCAAATCTTCCATTTACTTCTAGAGCTCTGAAGCCCTTTTCTAATCCAATCTCAAGACTAGTGAGCTCTTCATTTGTTGCGATACGTAGAGCTTGAAAAGTCTTGGTAGCAGGGTGGATTTTCTCGCGCCAACTTTTTGGCTTAACCGCAAGAACTGTTTCTACTAGATCAAATGTGGTTTGAAATGATTTGATCTTCCTTCTCTTAATAATTGCTCTAGCAATTTTTTTTGAGATCTTCTCTTCTCCGAAACCACGTAGGACAAGCTCAATCGCGTGTTCATCCCAGGAATTTAGGATATCTCTGGCAGTGATACCCTCACCAGACATTCGCATATCTAGAGGTTCATTTTTGAGAAATGAGAATCCCCTACCAGAATTTTCAAGCTGTAGGGTAGAGATCCCGAGATCGAAGAGAATAGCATCTACTTTTTGGGTCACAATCTTATCTAGGTTTCTAAAGTTCGTGTGGATAGCGTCTACTTCAGGATCTTGATCTATTGCTATGATCTTAACCATTGGAAATTGTTTTCTTACTTCATTACTATGTCCCCCACCGCCAAACGTACCGTCGAAAAATATACTGTTCGGCTTTAAATCAAGGGCCTCAATACTTTCGTGTAAAAGAACAGGTTTATGCATACTCTGATTCAAGCCTTTTTCTATAAGTCGACCAACTCGAGGCATTCCAGATTTCCACCCTATCGTGGACGCCAGTGATGATTATTGGATTCTTCAAACCCGCCTCGCCGGCAGGCAGGTCTGCAAACTCTCGCAAGAATTCTGGGATGAGAATCCTACCTATAGAATCGATCTCGATTTCGGATGCACCAGAGAAAGTAAATCGTGCATAGCGATGGTCACTTTCTACATGGCCAAGTTTTCTCACTTCTTCCGAAATGGAAATCCATGTTTTGTGGGGATAGAGAAAGAGACAATGATCTTTACCGCGAGTTACAACTACTTTTTTACCAAGCTCCTTACGAAATTTAACAGGTAAAGAGAAGCGACTCTTTTCATCAACTGTATGTGTGTACTCGCCAATAAACATTTTTCTTTCATCTTACCACTATTTCCCACTAACAAACATTCTATACCACTACTAACCACAATTCTACTAAAGTTATCCACTATTTATCCCCACTCTGTCCCCAACAAAAAATTGTTCTACACACGGTGTAGAACAATTGAAAAAGACACTAAGTTCTGTATTTTACACGTCTAAAACAGCCTTTTTGGCATTGGATTGAATGAATGATTTGCGGGAAGGAACATCAGAACCCATGAGAATATCGAAGATACGATCTGCCTCTCTCGCATCTTCTACCGCTACTTGTTTTAAGATTCTCACTTTTGGATTCATGGTTGTTTCCCAAAGTTCTTCAGCATTCATTTCTCCTAGACCCTTGTATCTTTGAACATCTGTTGCCCCAACTCCTTTATTCTCACGTTCTTCCTCCGAATAAACATACATAATTTCCTTGCCCTTTTTAATTTTATAAAGAGGTGGTTGAGCAATATAAACATATCCGGAATCAATCAGAGGTCGAAAGAACCTATAAAGAAGTGTCAACAAAAGGGTCCGGATATGTGCGCCGTCGACATCAGCATCAGTGGCTAGAATAATTTTATGATAACGAAGTTTGGTGATATCAAAAGTATCCCCAATAGCTGTACCAAAAGCGACCACCAAATTTTTAATTTGTTCGCTGGAGAGCATGCGGTCAAGACGCGCACGCTCAATATTCAGAATTTTGCCACGCAAAGGTAGAATAGCTTGAATACGTCTATCCCTACCCTGTTTAGCTGTACCACCAGCAGAATCTCCCTCAACAATAAACAATTCTGATTCTTCAGCCGAACGGGATTGGCAGTCGGCAAGTTTTCCAGGTAGAGTCATACCTTCGAGTGCTCCTTTGCGAAGTACTGAGTCTTTGGCGGCTTTAGCGGCTTTTCTTGCCTTGAGTGCGAGAACTACTTTCTGGATGATACCTCTGGCATCGTCTGGGTTTTCCTCCAAGAAAGTAGAGAATGCTTCTCCGAAGATGGTGGTGACCATACTCTGTGCTTCTACACTACCAAGTTTGGCTTTCGTCTGTCCCTCAAACTGGATCTCACGTAGTTTAATTGAGATTACTGCAGTCAAACCTTCGAGTACATCATCTCCGGTGAAATTGTCCTCTTTCTCGTTTACAAGGTTATTTTTTCTGGCATAGGAGTTTAAACTTCGAGTTAAAGCAGTTTTAAAACCAGTGACATGGGTACCACCTTCGGTGGTATAAATATTGTTAGCAAAAGGTAAGAGACGTGAAGTGATGTCATCCACATATTGAAGGGCTATCTCTACCGTTTCATATTCATTGCCATTGGCATTCTTTTCTACATAAAAAATGTTTTTGTGTATTGGTTTGTTGTATGCATTTTCAAATCGCACTAGCGACATAAGTCCACCTTCAAAATAAAAAGACATTGAAGGAGTATCTAATCTAAGTTCTCGCATATAAAATATGCCGTTGTCATTTACTTTTACCACTTCTCTAGCATCCAAGAGTGATATTCGAAGGCCTTTTACTAGGTAGGCTTGTTGGCGCAAGTGATTTGCAATCTGCTCAAAATTGAAGTTAGTATCTGGGAAAATAATCGGGTCTGGTTGAAAGGTAATAATAGTGCCGTGGAGTTTAGAATTACCAATTTTTTTCACAGCGCTTTTTCTCTTGCCCTGGCTATATTCCTGGGCGTAGATTCCACCATCTCGATGTACCTCGGCTCGACAATAAATAGAAAGAGCGTTAACCACTGAACCACCGACACCATGAAGTCCCCCAGAAATTTTGTATCCCTCGCCACCAAATTTACCTCCGGCATGGAGCGTGGTCATAATAGTTTCGAGAGCAGAGACTTTAGTTTGTTTATGAATATCAACCGGAATACCTCGGCCATTATCAACTACGCGAACTTGATTCTTTGGTAAAAGAGTTATTTCTATGTCGTTAGCAAAACCGCCCATGGCTTCATCACGAGAATTGTCAAAAATCTCCGTCACAAGGTGATGGAGACCATCCGGTCCAGTGGTACCGATATACATGCCCGGACGCTTACGTACAGGCTCAAGACCCTCTAAAACTGTGATGGATTCGGCGCTGTATGTGCTTGTTTTCTTAGTTGGCTTATCTGGTTTCGGCATATGTATTTTATCTTCTTATTCTAGCACAAATAACCCTCAAAAGAAATATTTTTTGGTCTTAATATGTGGATGAAAATATGAGAGTTTCTGACAATTTTGTAATATCTCCGGCTCCCAATATGACCACAACTACATCCTTTGTTAGGGTTTGATTTAATTTAATCTTTATAGCTTCTATGGATGGATAAGCTTCTACCCAGATACCATTTTTAATTATCTCCCGTGCCAGTATCTCAGAAGAAATAGATGGGTCAAATTCTTCCCGAGCGGCATAAATAGGGGCTAATAGAACTTGATCCGCATCTTTAAACGAATGTTTAAAAGATTGTAGTAATGTTTTAGTACGGCTATAAAGGTGTGGTTGAAAAACTGCAATAATTCTTTTGTCTGGATGCATTTCTCTCGCCCCTTGAAGAGCGGATAAAATTTTTTGCGGATTATGGGCATAGTCATCATAAATCAGCGCGCCTTGGACAGTTTTTCCCTTATATTCAAATCTTCTTCTCACTCCCCTAAAGGATCGGAGTTTCTTTGATATTATTTCCCTACTCAATCCAAGGATTGAGGCCAGAGCAAAAGCTGCGCCAGCATTTTGTCTATTGTGGTGTCCCGGCACAAGAAGTTTTATTTCTTTTGAAAGTGATTCATACTTTACTACTTTACACTGAATATTTTCTAAAATAGGTTTTAGATGTGGCTGGGCGCTATCACAAACTAGAAAACCATCTGTAGGTATTTTAGCAACCAGATCTTTAAAGGTGTTTTGTATATCTTCTAAATTCTTAAAAAAATCAAGATGGTCTTCATCGATATTAGTAATGACCAAATACTTAGGCTTCAGATTAAGAAATGATTTCCTATACTCATCCGCTTCAACTAAAAGGTATTCCCCCTTTCCCTCAATAAAATTAATCTTTTGATTTATGGTTGCAGAACCAACTATTACCGTTGGTTTAATATGAGCCCCCTTCAATATATGGGCAAGCATCGCTGTTGTGGTGGTTTTGCCATGAGTACCAGCTATCGCTATCGTGATCATCTCTTTTGAGATTAAATTAAGTATTTGCGGATACGACAATAATGGAATGTTCAATTCCTTAGCTTTTAATAGTTCCGGATTGTTATCGGGAATAGCAACCGTATAGATCACAAGTTCAATTTCTTTTGAAAGATTAGTGCCATTTTGTTCATAGAAAATGTGTGTTCCTCTACGTTCTAATTCCTGTGTATTAATACTAGATTCTTTGTCTGAGCCTAAAACTATTTTGCTTTTAGCAATCATCATATTGGCTATGGATGACATCCCACTACCCCCAATTCCAATAAAATATACTGACCTTATTTTTTCTAAGTCAATCATTTTTAATCCCTACGTATTTCAGCCTTGAAATCAGAAGTAGTTTTGTCCTCTAATTTGGTATGCAAAGTACTGACTTCCGTGTTAGTTAATGTCCTCTCAAGACTTCGATAAGTGATGCGGAAGGTGTAACTTAATTTATCTCTACCGAATTTTTCAACATTTTCGTATTTATCTAAAAGCTCTACTTGTTCTATCAAGTTACCACCGATATCACGAATGATATCAAAGTAGTCATTAGGCACAAAATCTTTATCTACCACAAAAGAGATGTCGCGAACGATTGGAGGAAACTTGGAAACCCCTTGATATTTTTGGCCAAGTTTTAATTGCTTTTTGACTCTTTCGTCTGGTGACCAAAGCAGACGTATATCTGGTAAATCCATTGAGATTATTGCTAGTCGCTCTAGCCCGAATCCAAAAGCCCAACCAGTATATTTTTCTGGATTGATACCTAAATTGTTTAAAACATTTTTATGTACTACTCCTGATCCTAAGACCTCTATCCATTTCCCATCTTTCTCTATTTCCATTTCAATTGATGGATCGGTGAAAGGAAAAATATCTTCATTAAAACGATATTTTATTTGATCACCGAAAATTGCTTGGGCAATTTTTACCAAAATGTTTTGAAGATCTTGGATGTTTATAATCTTTTGCTTGCGTGGAACCAAGTACCAGCCATCTATCTGATGAAATACATTCATATGATGACGGTCTATTTCATCTTTACGATATACTTTACCGTAAGAAAGTGCTCCAATCGATTCGTTATTCTTGATCCGTTCTTTAACTATCTCATTTGAAACATGGTAATACCACATGACAGTTGTTTGGGTTCGCAAGATATGATTATCATCTACATAATATGTATCTGTTCTTGATCTACTAGGATGATTTTTGGGTGTATTAAAAATATCAAAGCTGATCTTTGTGTCAACTATTTCTGGAGATTCAATGGTGTCAAAGTTTCTAAATTCCGGTAAATTTACCAAACGTTCTATCAACTCATTTAACGGATTTCCGGATATACGGGATAAATCCGGCATGTTTAAGAAGCGTTTCAAGCGCTCTGACTCAGAATCATGCCTATTTACAAGATCTTTCCGTAACCTCTCTTCCTCCTCTGATTTTATAACTATATTTTCAGACATTATTTTATATAATATGGTATAATAAACTTTATCGCAAATGGCCGAAATTCAAACGCTAATTCTGTATTGTTCTCTTTTTGTCTCACTTTTCTTTGAGGTCTTTCTTTTAATTACCTATCTTGAGGTGAGGGAGGAGTTGAATCTGGAAGAACAACACCTTGGAAAGAATATTACACGCTTTCCAACCGTGACTATTATTGTGCCTTGTTTCAACGAGGAGAATACTGTCGACAACACCATCCGCTCACTTCTCAATCTGGATTATCCGAAGGAAAAACTTTCTATTATTGCTGTCGATGATGGTTCGACCGATGAAACACGTTATCACCTTGCTCGATTTGAGAGTCACCCTCAAATCAGCATCTTATCGAAAAAGAATGGTGGTAAGCATACCGCGCTTAATCTTGCGCTAGAACAAGTTCAAAGTGATTTAGTGGGGTGTCTTGATGCTGATTCTTTTGTTAATCCTGATGCACTTAAAAAGATTGTGTTATTTTTTGATGATGTTAATACTATGGCTGTAACTCCCTCGATAAAAGTATTTGAACCGCAGAGTGTTTTGCAATATGTCCAGAAAATTGAATACAGTTGGGGTATTTTTCTCCGTCGTATGCTCTCATCTCTCGGGGCGCTTTATGTGACTCCTGGACCATTTTCCATCTTTCGTACCCGAGTGTTTCGGGAGCTTGGTGGTTATCGAGAAGCACATCATACCGAGGATTTGGAGATGGCTCTACGCTTACAGAAAAATCATTATAAAATAGTAAATGCTCACAGTGCTCATGTTTATACATCTGCGCCCATAAAATTTCCAGCACTTTATAAACAAAGGGTGCGTTGGACATATGGCTTTCTAAACAATGCTATAGATTATAAAGAAATGTTTTTTAACAAAAAATATGGTAACATCGGTCTTTTTATTTTGCCCATTGCCACTTCTTCAATTTTTTCTACTCTCTATATTGCCGGTCGTGCTGTTTTGAATAATCTTACTAGCGCCTTTAACACTTTGGTGAAGTTTCAAACCGTAGGATTCACTTGGAAGTCCCCCACCTTTGATTGGTTTTTTATCAATACTGGTATTGTGTCGTTTCTAACCTGGAGTGCTACTTTATTAATTCTTATTATACTGTATCTTTCTATCAAACTAGCTGATGGAAAATTTAAATTTACTAGAGGAATTTTCTATTACTTGATAATTTACATTTTTATTGTACCCATATGGTTAACGAAAGCAGTTTACAGCACTATTTTCAGAAAGCAGATAAATTGGAAATAATTCGATAGATGATTGATTCAAAAAAATACATTGTGGCTCTTACTATAACTGCCGTTATTTTTGGGACAGCGATTTTTTTATCAAATACTATAGGTCAAAAGAAGCTTGAGGATGTTCGTGCAATTGAGAATCGAGTCGCGCTTGATATCCTTTCATCGGAAACTCAATTTGCTCTTCTTGAAGAAACTTCTTGTCGAGATATCGGCCCAGGTTTTCTTTCAAAAGAACTCGGTTCTATTGGAGAAAAGCTTACTTACGCTGAAAACCAAACCGAATTTAATGCTGGTGACCTTGAATATTTAAAACGTTCATATTTCTTACTGGAAATCAAAGATTATCTTTTGATGAAACGATTGACGGAGAAATGTGGCATTAAACCAACATTCATACTCTATTTCTATTCAACACAAGAAACATGTGAAGATTGTCAAAAAACAGGTTATGTCCTAACAGCACTTCGAGACAAATATCCTGACCTAAGAGTGTATTCATTCGATTATCATTTCGATGTCGGAGCTATTAAGACTCTTGTTTCTATTTATAAAGTTAAATCAGACCTACCAGCCCTAATTATTAATGGTCTTGCATACTATGGCTTTCATTCCGTCGAAGATTTAGAGAAAACGGTACCTGCCATCAAAGAACTAGCCCGTAGAGCTAAGGCTCTTGAAAAATCCGCCACCTCAACATCCACCATAGATTAAGCATTAATATATGAGTACGTACATCTGGATTTCCTTCTCTTTTGTTGCCGCAATGTTGTGGGCATTAGACAATATTTTAGATAAGCATATTTTAACTAATAAATTAAAAAGTGCCCATTCATACAATTTATTGACGAACATGAATGATATTCTACCGGTTATTTTGATCCCACTTTTTGCTCGTGTTCATTTTGACCCGGTTTTTTCTGTCGTTGCACTTTTATTTGGTGCGTTAACAGTTGTCTCTCTTATATTTTATAATAAAGCGATAATTGAGGAAGAAGCTTCTAGAATTGCTTCTTTGGAATGGATTTCTCCTATCTTTGTAGCAATTCTATCTTTTGTTCTATTTGGAGAAAAATTATCATTTCTGGGTTATTGGGGAATATTGTTAATTGTTATAGGGGCATTTGTTATTTCGCATAAGAAACAAAAGAAAATAGTTATTTCCAGAGCTATTGGGTTTATAATTATATTTTCCTTCCTGTTTGCTATTGGTGACATCATTAGTGATTATTCTTTTAACTATATAGATTTTTGGTCTTTCTTTTTCTGGGCCAGTATAGGTAGTGTAATAAGCTCTTTGTCACTATTGGGCTTTCCAAAAATAAGAAGAGAATTTTGGGCAGATATGCAAATTATGAAAATGAAAGCCTTTTTAATGATATTGGTGGTTTCAATTTTATATTACATTGCGGAGATATTTTTTTATGCAGCATTGTCGCTAGGCCCAGTTTCATTGGTTGTTGCCATAGTCGCCACTCAGCCCATGTTTACATTTGTCTATGCTCTTGGTCTTAGTTTATACAAACCCGAATTTCTTAAGGAACAATTTGACGGTTTTAATATTGCTACAAAATTATTAGGAATTATTATTATCATATGTGGTGCTAGTTTAATTACAATATTTTAGTATGTCTCTGTATTAAAGACTTCTTGCTCGATTAGTTTTAAAATGTAAACTAGTACAGATTGCCACCTTAGCTCAGTTGGTAGAGCAACACTTTTGTAAAAAGTGAAATTAAGTCAAGCGAGAGTTTTTGATATATTTATTCATTCTCCACTTTCTACCTTTTCCTCTATTCATATTTTTATAAAAGGGTGTAAGGGCATGACAGTTGGGACATATTAGTCGTAAATTCTTTTCTATATTATTTTCAGAGTTCCCATCTATATGATCAATTTCTAATGGTACAACGCTAGTGATTGGGTGTTTTTTGCTCCATCCGCAAACACAGCATTTGTTATTAAATTTTTTGACTAGATATATTTTTAAATGTTTAGAAAAGTTTCTTGCAGTTATGCCTATGCTTCCATCCTTTCTTCCACTTTTCCAAGTCTCTACCCATTGCAAGTGTTGATATCTCATCTGACACTTATTAGAACAAAATTTTATCTTATGTCGAGATATCAAACCAATGTCACAATTTACACAAAATCTTGTAACTTTCATAAATAAACTATACCACTATATACTGGTGGATACTGGTCTACATTTCTAAAAAATCTTTGAGTTCTGTCTTGGAGCCGAGGAGAGGATTTGAACCTCCGGTCTGCTGTTTACAAAACAGCTGCTTTACCACTAAGCTACCTCGGCAACTACATCACTTTACCTTTTCTTTGATGTTTTGAGAACCCTACCCGACCGGATCGTTCTAGCAGGGGTCGTTTAGGCATATTCACTATTTAAAAATTACTAGTCTATTGGAAAAGACCGAAATGCCCATTTAGACATGTTTTGTTTGAATTCTTCATTGGGGAGATCTAAAAGTGATATTTGAAGTTTCTCCTTTATCTTTTTTAATTCCTCCCTTGCTTTATTAATAGCCTCTGTTTTAGAAATAAGCTCTATTACTGTTTTTGAAACAGCTTTTCTATTATCTTTGTTAACTAAATTTATCCAATTATTATAAAACCATGATTTTTCTTCAGTACTTAACTTATTGGATATACCAGTAAGCAACAGAACCAAATTAGGCTGATGAGTAAAGTAATCTTCCATTCTCGCTCCGTTTTTGTAATTATCTCCCGGTACTATCATCAATAATTTCATCATCATTCATTACTGCTGCCATCATTAAATCAGCAACCATTATAAAAGGCATTATTCTTTCTTGATCTATATTAAGAACTTTAGCAAACCGCAACATGAGATATGCTTTTGGCCTATCAGGCGTTCCTATTTTATATACATATTCAACGTCAATTTTTAGAGTAGGTTCTTCTTTAAGAAAATAATCAATTTCTGCCTGAACTTTTTTATTTATGAAATTTGGGTCAAATTTAGACTTCATACTATCTGTTAAAAGAGAAGTTGTAATAATACTTACTCTTTTTTATCATCTTGAGAACCCAGCTCGACCGAACAGTCGTTCGGGCTGGCATTTTCACAAACATCATGTATTTCCCCATTTTCCTTTTTAATTTCGGATATATTTTTAAAGAATTCAGAAATACCATCCTGTTTCCTCAATAATCTTGAATCCCGCATACTGACAATATATTGTCCCTTTTTTTCTTTCAAGAACGTAAGCAATTTATTAAAAGCATTCTTTGAGTGTATAGGAATCTGTTTTTTTATAAGAAACAATATTTGTTCTTTACCTACAGAATAATAATAAATTATGTGATGATAAAATCTCCGAATATGAATATCCCCTCTCGATATAATGTTTAAAATAAAGAAACACTTTTTTCTTCCTTCTCCTAATTTTTTAGTCGTTACAAGCAGTATCATTGCTAGACCAGAGATACTAAAGATAACTACGGGTGTCATATAGAAAAACGTACAAAATGACCCACCTCGGTCCGTTCGCCAAATTTTTGTACAGTATTATTTATAAGATCACCTATTTTTTGTCCAGCGTCTTTAATAAAAGGTTGTTCAAGAAGCATGGTCGTATCTGCTGGATTCATGGCCGCTATATGCATTGCAATATCTCTGGCTACTAATTTAAATTCAGGATTTTTAGCCACAAAATCTGTCTCACATAGAAATTCTAGTATTACTCCAATTGTTTCTCCGGCATGGATATAAGCAACGACCACGCCAGCCCCGAGGGTTCGATTTCCTTTCTTGGCGGCAATCTCAACTCCTCTCTTCTTGAGTAGCGCTATGGCTTTGTCTTTATCTCCACCTGCTTTGTCGAGTGCTTTACGGCACTCCATGATAGATAGGCCAGTCTCTTCGCGTAGAGCTTTGATTTCTTCAATAGTAATCATCGTTGTAACTTGATAATTATTCTTTTGTGTTTATTTCTGTTTTCCTTCCTTTATTATAGGCAGAACTGATTTCTTTAAGGATAAAGGCGATACTTTGTCTTGACGAATCATTACAGGGGATAGCATAGTCCAATTCATAGAGGTTAGAGTCAGATCCAGCTACAGCGACGATAGGAATATGCATTTTACGTGCCTCGGCAACTGCTGTGTATTCTTTTTTTGGATCTATGATGACTAGAAATTTTGGTAATGATTTCATCTGAGAAAGACCCTTGAAATATATCGTAAGTTTGTCAATTTTACGATCGACGAGTATTTGCTCTTTTTTTGTGTATTTATTAAGTTCACCCTTTTCTCTCTGTTCAAGCAGTTCTTCAAGCTTAGCGATACGTTTTTTAATTTCAGAAAAATTCGAGAGAGTACCTCCAATCCAACGCCCAGCCACAAATGGCATCTCAAGTTCCATGCCGGCCTTTTGAATAGCCTCTCTTGCTTCACTCTTACCTCCAACCAAAAGAGCCTTCACTCCTTCACGACCTTTCTCTTCGACAAAAGCGAGCGCTTTCTCGAGCGCTTTATTTGTTTTTTCCAGATCGAAGATTTCAAAATTGTTTTTTGAACCAAAAATGAATGGTGCGACCGAAGGATGTCTTCTAGATTTCACAAAACCAAAATGAGCTCCAACAGAAAAAAGAGCCTTAATCATGGCCTGTTCAGTATTCTTTATCGTATGGTCCGTTTTTTCCACAGTCGTTCAAGTTTAACAGAAAGAGTGATTTTATACAACAGACAAACATTTCCCCACTGTATCTATTATGGGTTCGATTTCCCCTTTCATAATTTTCTCAATATTGTGCCAAGATTTTTTGATACGGTGGTCGGTAATACGATCTTGGAGAATATTATAGGTGCGAATTTTTTCCGAGCGATCAGCGGTACCAATTTGAGTTTTTCTATTGAGAGAATGTTTTGCTGCATCCTCCTCTTCTAATTTCGCTTCCAGTTTAGCGGATAAAATACTCATAGCTTTCTCACGGTTCTTGAGTTGACTTCTTTCGGCAGTTGAGCGTACTTCGATACCTGTTGGTTTATGAACAATTCTTACTGCTGTTTCTACTTTATTAACATTTTGTCCTCCTGCACCTCCAGAGCGAGAGAATTCTATATGAAGATCTGCCGGTTTTATTTCAAACTTTGTTTTTTTACGAATGGGAAGTATGGCCACAGAGGCGGTGGAAGTATGTACCCGGCCCATCTTCTCGGTTTCTGGTACTCTTTGGATACGATGTACACCTGTCTCGAAACGCAGTTTTTCATAGACCCCTTTCCCTTTAATTTCTATTGCAGCCTCCTTGTAACCGTCGAGCGCACTTGTAGATGCGTAAAGAATCATCGCATTCCAATTTCTCAAGCCTGCATAGAGAATGTACATATTAGCCAATTCTTTGGCAAAAAGTGCTGCTTCTTCCCCACCAGCACCAGCACGCACTTCTAAAATAATTTCATTAGCAATCTCATTGTTTTCCTGCATTTTTTCTGACGAAAAAATATTTTCCATCTCAGCTAACATTAGTTGCTTTGACTCCTCATCTTCTGGTGATAAACGCAAAAAAGCTTGTGCCAAGTAGGCAGTCTTAGGATTATTTTTATATTTGTCTATATCAAAACTCACTTTTTCTTAGCTTTGTCGCGTCTTTGTTTAAAACGTTCAACTCGACCAGCGATATCAAGTGTCCGTACCTCTCCAGTATAGAAAGGATGGGTAGCGGAAGATATTTCCACTCGAAAAACTGGGTATTCTTTCTTGTCTGACTTTGCTTTGGCGGTCTCTTTAGTAGCCACTGTTGATGGAATGATGAATTCTGTACCGTCAGAATTATCAATAAAAAGTACCGGTCGATAATTTGTTGGGTGTATCTCTTTTTTCACTTAATCATCATTCTATCAGAAAATTAGAGACCTTGCAAGAAATCGATATCTGTTTGTATTTTGGCAGCATTTTTCATAACCGTAGTTCCGTAACTAGCTGTCGCAGAGCTACAAGATCTACCGCCCCCATTGTATCTGCAGGCCGCAGTACGCTCAGCTTCATAATTACCCCCCGCTGCCCCCAGATCTGAAAGATATAAGGCTGCCGCCATGAAAGCGTCTTCGGGATTCCACGGGTCAGGAACATTTTTTCCAAGAGCCGCTATCAGTCTGGGTTCCATAAGTTGCCATGTAGATGCGATAAATTGTGCAGGTCCCATTGCACCGCCATAACCACTTGATTGAGGGCAGGAAACAGATCGTGTGTACGGGTCAATTCCAAGTTTTTTTGTAATTTCTAAAAATGGATCTACATCTCTGGAACCCTTCATTACTTGAGAGAAAAAAGTCCCTGTATTTTTTCCCTTCCCGTCACCCTTATTGGGTGTGTTGGTCAAAAGACATTGACCTACATTTCCTCCAAAGGTTCCGTCACTACCCTTACCAGATTCTGTAGCAAATATACCTAATATAAATGCTGCCCTGACGCCGGTTTGAGTATTAGCTACTTGTGCATAAGCTAGAGCTGTTCCAAAAGGAATGGGTCCAGCATCCCGCAAGGGAAAGAGTACGGCTCGAATCTGGGCTGCTTTTGCTTGCTTGTCAGCCACAACTTGTTCATAAGTTTTTTCTCTGGTCTTGTTAATTGCTAAAAGAGTTTTTTTCTCTGCTTGGTTCACCTCCACTTCTTTCTTTGAGGCTTCTAGGGCGGCGCGAGCAGATGCTTCAGCTTCTCTTTTTTTATTAAGCACCGACTTTTGTTTTTCAGTCAAAGTTTTAACATTGCGTAATTCAGTAAATAAAACAGCAAGTGATCGCTCGGTAGAGGCATAAGTATCTATATCGACAAAAAATTCAGAAAGGTTCCTATCATTTAACATAGTCTCGACTAATGAATAGGAATTGATGTCGTTTGTTTTGCGGAGGATATCTGCGATAGCTTTCTTTCCTTTTGTCAGTCGAGTATCAAGTATGGAAATTTCTGATTGCTTTATCGCAATGTCTTTTGTCAAATTTGTAATAGCAATGTTTTTACCTTTGATATTGGCTTTAGCGACATTAATCTTGGCTGTCAGAACGGCTATATCTGTGGTAAATGAAGCGCTATCTTTCTTGGTCTTATTGAGTGTGGCTGTCCATTCTGCAATTTCTTTGTTACACGCTTCAAGTTCTTGTTCAAGCTGAGTACGGGTTTTGCCAGCGATCTGGTCGGTACAAGCATCTTGAGCTAGAACCTGATTATAATTTGAAACAATCAAAAAGCCGAGAGTCAATATCAAGGCAGAAATTATTTTTAAGGGATTAAGCTGGAGGCGTTTCTTTTTTTGTGTCGCTTTCATTAGTTTCTGTAGTCTCTTCCTTGCCCTTCTTTTCAACTTCTATAGCTGAAAGATCTACTGGTGCTACTTCCTCTTTTTCTTCACGAGGTGCTGAGATCGTAGCTACTACCTCTTCAGGACTAGCAAGAAGTGTTACTCCATTAGGCAAAACAATATTACGGGCCAAAATTTGGTCACCGAAACTGGCCAGAGAACTTATATCTATTTTAATGTTGTGTGGTAAATCCTTCGGCATGGCTTCTACCTTTACTTCGTGGAGGACCTTCACAAGCATACCGCCTAGATCCTTTATAGCCGGAGAAATTCCGATGAATTCTAGAGGTAATTCAACCTCAACTTTATGACCCTTTTCAAAGATGTAAAAATCTGCATGACGAGGAGTGCCTGTGACGGGATCTAAATCTACATCTTGTATGAGGCTTTCTTTATCACCTTCTGGGGTTTCTAGATTAACTACACTCGATGTTCCCGCTTCTTTCCATACTTTCAAAAAATCAATTTTAGGAATAGAAATCGTGGTAGATGCTTCCTTTTTACCGTAAAAGACTGCAGGAATTCTTCCCGCTTTTCTTATAGATTCCAATTTGGTCTGTTTATCCCGTATTTCTGCCTTCAAGGTAAGCATATTCGTATTTTACCTGAATAATAATGAAAATGAAAGCGGGGCCACTGATGGGCCCCGCGGTGGGAGTTACGAAACATGTTTACTTTTGTTGGGCATTTAAAGCGGTGATGTCCTTTAAATAGAACAGAAGATCATTGGTGTTTCCAATTGTGTTGTGAGAACCAAGGCAAATCACCATGTCTCCGGGCTCTGTTATATCTCCGCGGAATCTTAACCCATCCGGACAGGCAACTTTCCCGTGTTGTGTTGTTATTTCGGCTGGTCCACGGAATACCGAATCACAGGCAGAGAGTAGAAACATAACTCCCACCAGTAGAGCAATTTTTAGAGTCTTCATCGTATTTTCCTCCTTCTTTTGGATGAATTTATCTTAACTCAAGTCTGCTACAATCCTATCATAACTCTACCCTAATGTCAAATCGAGTGTAATAGTTTAATCCAGCCATACGTTACAATAATGCGGTCGCGTAAAAGTAACGTATGCTCAAATTTAAGATTTATTCAATAGCTATGTGAGATTCAAGGTACTCTAAAGTTCCGCTTACTTGTCCTGAGCCTGTCGAAGGGACTTTCTTGCCGGGGTTAAAAATATTGAGAGGATCGAAGATTTCTTTAGTTTTTTTAAAAAGTTCTAGCACTTGCGAGCTATACATTTTGTTCAAATACGGAGTGCGGATAATACCGTCATTATGTTCAGCGGTGATTGAGCCACCATATTCTGCCACAAGGTCATAAAATTTATCGGCAACAATAGTGATCTTGTTTCGCTCACTTTCTTCTCTTAAGTCCATCAGTGGAATGATGTGGTAATTGCCATTGCCAGCATGACCGGCAATATTTGTCTCTATACCATGATCGCTAAGAATCTTTAGTGCTCTAGGCAGAAACTCTGGTATTTTGTCTGGCAGAATACAGAAGTCGTCAATAAAGGGGGCCGTTCTCTTTTCTTTCACATGTTGTCGTAGGAGATTAAATGACTCACGACGCATGACCCAAAACTTCTCTTCCTCCGAATCCTTCTCCACTACTCGGGACCAGACTTTAAAAGGTTTGATTGCTTCAACTATATTTTTGACCTTGGCCTTTACCTCTTCTTCCGTATTTTCTGATATCTCAACTAGCACAATCAGTTCTGGCAGGCCATGCATTTCTATACCGATAATAGCTTCCGGAATAAATTGCATAGCAAAGGATAAGAAATTGCTCCCAGTTTTCTTGGCAATCTCCGGCATGAAGTGAATGCCAAGTTTTAAAGTGTCTTTATCAAATGTCTCTAGACTCTCTGGATCATAAAGTAAAATAGCGTTTACCGCTTGAGGTAATTCTTCCCATGATTTGAAGAAAAGTGCCACCATATCATGATATTTTTTCTCTGGTACTAATTTAAGCTTCATTTCAGTCACTATGCCGAGTGTGCCCTGCGAGCCGACTAGGAGTTTATTGAGATCAAAAATTTCATCTTTTTTTATATTCCACAAATAATATCCTGCAGAATTCTTTGAGACATTAGGTTTTGCCTTCTTAATTAATTCGTCATTAGAAATCAGTAATTCATTTATTTTATTATAAACTTCTCCCTCAAAATCTGCTTGAGCTATTTTAGTTTCAAGTTCCGTTTTGTTGAGAGGTTTGACTATATATTCTTGACCATCTGATAGAATTACTTTAGATTCTAAGACATAATTTTCCATCTTACCGTAACGTAGAGTTCTTTCCCCGGCACAGTTATTGGAAATCATACCACCGAGAGCGCAGAGATTCTTGGATGCTGGAAAGCAGGGTAGGATAAGGTTTTTCTCAAGTGTTTTTTTCTCGAAATCACGATAAAACACACCCGGCTCAGTAGTTATTTCATTACCTTCTATTATCCCAATCCGGTTTAAATGTTTAGTAACATTGGCAACTATGGACTCACTTAATGGTCCGCCGGTCATATCCGAACCAGCTGCTCGAATAGTTATCGAATGTCCAGGATTCTCCGTTACCCACTTGACCAAGGCTTTCAAGTCTTCAACATCCTTTGGAAAAACTACTAGCTCAGGTTTAACTTTAAAAAGACTTGCATCTCGTGAGTATGTCTTGAGTGTTATCTCATCGTCTAAAACTTCGCCTTTAAAAAATTGCTTTATATCATCTCTCGCATTCATATCCTATTAAATAATTTTAGTCGATCACGCACTACTTTTTTCATTTCTTCTACACCTTCAGCTAAGAATTTGTAAGGTGCTATTTCACCTGATCTGATCCCCTCTTCTATACCTTCTTTGTAAGCGATTCTCAATTCAGTATTAATATGGATGATTCTGATACCAGCCTTTATTGCTTCAAGAAATTCCTCATCCTTGTTTCCCGAACCGCCGTGTAATACTAAAGGTACTCTAACTGCTTCTCTGATAGCCTTAATACGCTCAATATTTAGTCTAGGCTCACCAGTCTTGACGATACCGTGTATATTACCGACTGATGGTGCTAAAAGATCAATACCAGTCTCTTTAACAAATCTAGCTGCCTCTTGAGGATTAGTTTGTGTTTTTTCCGAGACGCCAATTGGCACGGCATCGAGTAATTTAGATGATTTACCAATAAATCCGAGTTCTCCTTCGATCAAAACTTCAGAGTTTTTTGAGCGAGCATATTTGACAACTTCTGTAGTTAATTTGATATTCTCTTCCAGAGTTTTTTCTACTTCGTCAATAATGACACTGTCCACTCCTGCGTCAATAGCAAGCTTCGCTTTTTCTACAGAATAAGTGTGGTCAGCATTGATAAATATAGGAAGATCATTAGTTCGAGCTGTTTTTACTAGGGAAACTACTTCTTCAAGTCCGATGAAATCTCTCTCTCCTTCGGAAACTCCGATGATTACTGGAACATTGAGTCCTGCCTGCGCAGACATGTCCTTAGCTCCTTCAACCACGGCCTTGAATCCTTCTGAATCTGAAATATTAAAATGCCCTATCGCAACTTGATTTTCTTCTGCCCACGCCAAGTATTCACGTAATGTTTTCATTTCTTTAATTCTATCATGATATACTTTCTGAATGTATGACCTCGTAGCTATCGGAGAGACAACCATAGATGCCTTTATTAAGCTTGAAAATGCGGATGTTCAATGCGATATTGATAAAGAGAATTGCCAGATTTGTCTTCCATTTGCCGCCAAAATTCCTTATGAATTTGCGATAGAAATACCTGCTGTTGGTAATGCGGGAAACGCCTCTGTCTCTGCGAGTCGATTAGGTTTAAAGTCAGCGCTAGTAGCTAATGTTGGTAAGGATTCAGATGGTGAGAAATGCCTCAATACACTTAAACTTGAAAATGTAGCAACGGAATTTATTGCTATCCATGAAAATGAAAAGACCAATTATCACTACGTACTTTGGTACGATGACGATAGAACAATTCTTCAGAAACACAGCAAGTTCAAATATAACTTACCCGATATAGCTGAGCCAAAATGGATCTATCTTACATCACTTGGAGAAGATTCTTTAGACTTTCATACGAAGATTATTGAATATCTCAATATACATCCCAATATCCATCTTGCTTTCCAACCTGGTATATTCCAAATGAATTTTGGTAAAGAAAAACTAAAAAATATCTACGAAAGAAGCAATATCTTTTTTTGTAATGTTGGAGAGGCCGAAAAGATTCTTAGTATTGATACTTTAGGTATAACTGAACTCTTAAGGCGTATGTACGCCCTTGGACCGAAGATGGTGGTTATTACTGATGGATCTAAGGGGGCACATGTTTTTGATGGAAAAGATGTCTGGTTCCAGTTACCATACCCAGATCCCAAACCACCATACGAGCGTACTGGCGCCGGTGACGCTTTTGCTTCCACCACTGTGGCAGCCCTGGCGCTTGATCACGACCTTCCTACCGCCCTCTCTTGGGGCGCTATTAACTCCATGTCAGTTGTTCAGCAAGTAGGAGCGCAAAAAGGACTTCTCACTCGTCCTCAAATAGAAAAATATCTCAAAGACGCACCTACCAATTTTCTAGCTAAACAATTAAAGTAAATACTAACGCTTCAGAATTTTATTTACTGCCTGAATAATACTATTTGTTCCCATGCCATAGTATTCTATAAGTTCTTCAGGAGTGCCTGATTGGCCAAATTGGTCATCTACCCCGATAAATTCCATAGGTACTGGAAAGTTTTTGACTAGACACTCGGCTACTGCGGAACCCATACCACCTCGTATTTGATGCTCCTCTACTGTTATAATTTTCCCAGTATTTTTTGCAAATTCGATTATCGCTTTCTCATCCAAAGGTTTAATAGTCGTAAGATTCATTACTTCTACTTCAGTCCCCTTCTCCTCAAGTTCTTTAGCAGCTACAAGCGCCTTGTGTAGAAGCGCACCAGTAGCCACGATTCCTACTTGAGGTTTTGTCGACTGCCAGAATATCTGCGCTTTCCCAAGTTCAAAAGGTGTCACTACCGTTGTCATAATAGGTGTTTTTTCACGAGCTAAACGAAGATAAACCGGTGTGCCTGTGTCCACACTTACAAGAGTTGCTTTCTTGGCTTCTATAGCATCACATGGAGATAGCACTACCATACGAGGAAGGACACGGGTAATTGTGATATCTTCTATGGCTTGGTGCGTGCCACCATCTGGTCCGACAGAGATTCCAGCATGTGAACCAACAATTTTGACTGGTCGATTGTTATAACAAATAGTGGTACGAATTTGCTCCCAATTTCTACCGGGAGAAAACATTGCATACGAACTGATGAAGGGAATCTTACCCATAGCCGCTAAACCACTGGCGACAGAAGCTAGATTCTGTTCAGCTACTCCTACTTGGATAAATCGGTTGGGAAATTTATCCGCGAAAAGATTCATTTTGGTAGACTCGGTTAGATCGGCGCAGAGCCCGACCACCTGCATGTTTTTTTCCCCCGCCTCCAATAATCCTTCACCAAATCCTTGACGAATAGGCACTTGCTCGACTTTTTCATCGAACATTTTCGTATTCAATTTTAAATCTGGATTTATTGGCATATTATTTCGTAAATTTAAAAGTGGAGAGGATTTGGCGAAAAAACGTTTTAACGTCTTGAGTGGGACGGTGATAAATACTAACTACGACAAAACCGCCATTAGGATGCCTAATCTCTGCGTTTGATTTGGTAAATGCGCCTTCGGTTTCAATATCCCAGTCAATCGCCGCCTTTAAATCATCCCACTTAAAATTTTCACAACGCGCATCTTCTGGATATGCTCCACAATAAGTAATGCCCATCATATTAAGACTATTTTGAGAAATATACCCATAAGTCAAGATATAGGATATGCCGTTTAATTTCCCGTCCCAAGAAATCTCCCGTTCTGCATCAGATCCTTTCTGCATAGTAAGGTCTGCTGGATACCTCATCTCAAACCCGTATTTTTCGTTGCGGTAGGTTTGCCAGGTTGAGGTGTCAATTTTTGTGCCAAAGGATGTTGATGGCGTAGTGCGTTCGGCATTTTTCGGCCCTTTATTAAACAGCATCAAAAATGCTTTAAAATAATTCTTGCAATTTACATTATCAGTGCCTGGAAATACTTCCTGCGGAGATTTCAATCCGGAACTAATCGAATCAACAGTCTCGCAATAGGTGTGGAAAACCAAAAAATATATTCCGGCCAATGCCATCAATGTTAATACAATTATAATTATGAGCCGTTTATTCATGTTCGCTTTTGATTTTACCACCAAGCGTTCTTAATTCATTGATGGCCATTTCGCCTTCTTCCTTGTTGGGTGGTTTACCATGCCAACGATAATCTCGTTCGAATTCTCTCACACCCTTACCAGCTATAGTGTGGGCGATAATCACAGTCGGTTTGCCAAAGATTGCTTTGGCTGTTTCGAAAGCGTCGGCAATTTCTTCCATATTATGTCCGTCAATTTCTATCACATGCCAATTCCAAGCGCGCCACTTATCGGAAAGCGACTCAAGAGGCATGATATTTTCCGTGTATCCATCTATTTGAATATTATTTCTGTCTATCACGGCAATAAGATTGTGAAGTTTCTCTTTACCGGCCAGCATAGCCGCTTCCCAAGTTTGTCCGCATTCCTGTTCTCCATCGGAAAGGAACGCGTAGATACGTCGCTCGCTTGTCAGGCCATGGTCAATCTTATCGGCGAGCGCCATGCCAACCGCTTGGGAAAGCCCAGAGCCGAGAGGGCCCGAACTGGTCTCTAGCATTGGCAAAAAGTCTCGATGCGGGTGTCCTTGCAGGCGAGAGCCGAACTTGCGCAAAGTCTTGAGCTCTTCGACTAGGAAGTAGCCAGCATGGGCCATAGTTGAATAGAGTACAGGGCAGATATGACCGTTAGAGAGCACTAGTCTATCTCGTTCTGGCCAATCTGGTTTTTTAGGATTATGTTTTAAGGTGTGAAAGAAGAGGACAGTAAAAATATCAGCCATGTCCAAGGGTCCCGCGGTGTGCCCACTCCCTGCCTCAACCAGCATTTCAATAATTGATTCACGAATCTTATTCGCCTTTTCTTCAAAAAATTTAATTTTATCGTCGTGAAGATAATTCATGATTTATGAAAATTCCTTTGAAAAATTATTAACAAACCAGCCAAGTCCGGAATAACTCAAGCGACCATATACATACAATAATAAAAATAAAACGGCCATCACAAAAAATGTCCCGGATATTCTATAAAATAGTTTCTTTTTATTCATCTTCTAACTTCTCATTTGCTTTTTTAATAACTTAATTCTACCACAATCTAAATTTTCTCCAAGATAGCCAAATACTCATTATGACTTATGCTCAAAGTTCGCAAATTATTGCGTATTATAAAAACCGGTATTTCCTTGTCTTCTGGAAAAATTACCGGTCTTTTGAGGTCTTCTCTGTTATAAACTCTGTGATCGCCGCGCTTTCGTTCAAAGCGGCATCCAGCGTATAAAACAAATTTCTCAAATTTTTTCCAGCTAATGGGCTTAAGCGCTGGCATTGATTATTATCTTACTGCGAATTCTACTTGTCTTAACTCTTGCGCGATTAAACTTGGCGGAGCCAAGTGTTTTTTTACTTTTCCCCAACCCAATCCTAACAGAACTTCTTCTGTCGTGCCTTTTTTGGCTAATTCATCAAAAAAGATACCCGTAGCTTCGTTGAATCTAGCCATAGCTTGTTCATAAGTTTTTCCGGAGGTAGATAAATCTAAGGCAGGCGTATAAGCTATAAAATGCTTGCCTTCTTTAAACACTGAAACCGGTAATTGTGCGCTTAATTTAGTCATATACTAATAATAGCCTTTTTTAACAAGAAATCAATCTTCAAAATCAAAAATTATACGGATATCGTTCACCTTTTCTTCCAATTGTTTTACTTGTTCGTCAGTGATTTCCATAAATCTTTAAAGCTAGATCCAACTACCAATCTATTTGCGCCAGCATTTATAAGTTCTTGATAATTGTTGATATTTATCCCACCATCGACACTTATTGGTATTTGCGGAAACATTTCTTTTACCTTCTTTATTCTATCAAAAATTCGTTCGTCTAGCGGATGCCCCTGCTCACCTATCTTGGCAATAGACATAAGGTGAATAAAATCTACCTTAGGAATTAGTAGAAAGACTTCTTCCAACGATACGCCAAGTTCCACTGCTAAACCAATTTCTACTTTGCCTCTGAATTTATTAATCTCTTCATTAAGTTCGTGAACGATAATTCTCTTAGCTCGTCTCTCCACCCAACGTTCTATGATTTCCTCTGGTTTAGATACCATTAAATGTACCTCAAAATCGATATTAATATCTGTCCAAAAATCTTGCTCGAGAACGTCAATATGAACAAATTTTACCTCATCTGGTAATTGATTGATTTTGTCGCTAAGGTCGGGAACGCTTGTGGCAAGTATAGCGGGGATAACTTCACTCATGAATGCGATCCATTTTAGCGATACGTCTTTTGTATTTCTCCGTGTTTTTAAATGTGGTGTTAAGCCATTCTTTAACGACTTCCTTCATCTCTGTTTCGGTGATGAATCTTGCGCCCAGCGAAAGCATATTGGCATCATTATCAGCTCGGGAAATTTGTATTATGGACTCATGTTCCTCTTTAACTACGCATTGCCCTGGGCCATAATAAACTGTAGCGCGAATATTTTTGAATTTGTTTGCCGCCATACCCTCTCCTTGACCGGAACCGCCTAAGACAATTCCCCTCACTTCGTTTGGATGCATAGACACCTCGCGGGCTACCGGAATGATAAAATCTGGATAATCATCTTCTTCATTGTATTCAAACGGACCCTTATCCTCTACTTCGTGACCCAGTTCTTTGAGAAATGGAATTAACTTCTCTTTAAAACCAAACCCCGCGTGATCTGAACTTACAAAAATTTTCATGTTATTTATATTCAGACAATTTTTCTTTTAATACAGGGATATCTTGTTGTATTGTGTCCCAAACAATATCGAGCTCAAGATTCATGTATTCATGAAACGCCATATTTCTGAAACCGACAATCTCGTTCCACGCCAAATCAATTTTAGCCTGTG
>JAUSDP010000069.1 GCA_030650605.1 bacterium | reverse complement strand
CAATACCACCAACTCACTCGATGGATATTTCAGCCGTGTGAAAAATTTACTTGCGGCACATCGAGGAAAAAGCAGAGAAAGAGTCAGGAAGATAGTAACAGAGATTCTAAGAAAACAGACTGCTTAGAATGCCATTAGACCATTATTTACATCTATAACTCACGGTCGTGTATTATAGATGTATAGGGAAACTTGAGAAAAAAACTGATACAAACAAAAAAGCCCGTTGGTATTTCTACCTCGGGGCTTTTGTTTTTTCATCAATCTCCTCCTGTAAGTTTGTTTCTCATCTTTTCCTGAAGTTTTTCCCAGAGACCCTCGAACGCTGCTTTGGCTGGACAACAATCTAAAACACACATTGCGGCGAAAATACTACTGAGCTCTCCTGGTTGGGAATCATATGGGATAAAAACTATGTTTTCATCAACTTCATACTTTGAGCCTAAAGTGCCACCGATTTTCTCGAATTCATCTAGCTCCATAACATTTTCTTTTATTGCCCATGCTCTCCTAGGGTAACTTAATTGATTTATTACGATGAGAACTCTATCTTTGTCGATAACCGTCTTGCCGAGCCGCCTATACAATGGGTAGAAGTCCAGATCTGGGATTAAAACAATAATTGCCTTTTTCATAAATTCACCTCTCACCCTTTCTTTTGAGGAGTTGATATTAAAGAACTCTTTACTTTCTGTAATAATTATAGCTTAATATTTTAGATATGTCAATATATTGAGACAAATATGTCAATAGAAATTGGATAGATTCTAAAATTTGCTTTATTTAAAGGCTTTTTGATATAATAAAAACATGTCTAAAATAATAGACGTTTTATGAAAGATTCCAAATCTTCACTTGAATATCTCGGCTTTAAGCCAAAAGAAGCACAAATCTATTTAGCTTTGCTTGAATTAGGCGAGACCTCGGTTGTTCAGATTGCCAAGAAGGCAGGGATAAAGCGGACAACGGTCTATAATATTCTTCCGGATTTTATTAACCGCGGGTTCATAAGTGTTACGACAAAAAAGAAGAAAAAGATCTATTTTATTGAAGATCCGCGCTCGCTTACAAATGATCTGAAAGAAAAAGAAAACACGATCGATAAAATAATGCCGGAGCTTTTGGCAATTCAAAACGTCCTGCCGTCAAAACCGCGAGTAAGGTTTTATGAAGGGGTAGGTGGAATGAAGGAGTTTTATCAGGACACGCTCTACAGCTTAAGCGAGGGAGAGTTGATTTTGAGTTTCACGGGATTATCGGACTTCTTGAAGCTGATGCCGCAAGAATATAATGATTATTACATCAAGGAGCGTATTCGGAGAAAAATAAGGATACGCATCATCACTTCCGATTCGCCAATGGCGAGAGCGTGGAAAAATCTGGCTACGCAGGAATTGAGAGAAATTCAAATAGTGGATAATCTAGAGTTCAGTTTCGATGGCGACATGGAAATTTACGCAAATAAAGTCGCTTTGATTTCATATCGTGAAAATTTCATGGGTGTCATTATCGAGAGCAAAGAGATCAGTCAAATGCAAAGATCGGCTTTTGAACTCATGTGGAATTTACTTTCGAAATAGAGCCCATTTTTGAAATGGTCTGGAAGTCTCGCGAAGAGGCAGTTTCTTGAAACAATTTAATTTAACTTGTAATGTTCTTTTTCTCCTCTACATCTATAACTCACGATCGTGTATTATGAATGTATGGGTAAATTAGAGGAAGGTAATAAAAAAAGAGTCAGGCGAGGGGAAATTCAGAAGTTAATTTTGAATTCAGTAAAGATTGCAGGAGTTTTAAGCATTGGTCTGGTTGCTCCCCAAGTGATAGGAGCTATGGGAAAACTTGGCCTCCTTCCCAATAAACGTCAAGAAGAGATAGTGCGATCTTCGGCAAGCAAGTTAGTGAAGAAAGGTTTGCTTATATATCAAAATGGTAGATATGAATTAACTGAGGTTGGAGAAAAGAAATTAAGGCATTGGGAACTTAAAGACTATAAATTCAAACGTCCACGTAAATGGGACAATAAATGGCGAGTCGTTATCTTCGATATTTCGGAGAAAAAAAGAAAAGCACGCGACCAAATTCGTGGCCTCCTTGTTTTGGCTGGTTTCTATCGTTTGCAAGATAGTGTCTGGGTTTATCCATATGATTGTGAGGACATTGTGGGACTTTTAAAAATAGACATCGGTGTCGGAAGAGATCTTTTGTATATGATTGTTGATGAAATTGAGAATGATAAATACCTTCGAGAATATTTTAGTCTCTTATAAATTAGTTTAATAGATCTTTTTATTAATACATCTATAACTCACGGTCGTATGAATTAGATGTAGTAATTTTATTTGAGAATAGATAAGTTTCGATAATATACAACACAGAGTAGTAATATGTGAAACTACTGGACTCTGTATTCTGTGCGGATTTTTTCTATTTCTTTTTCTTCCTCACTCTCATTTTGGGCGCGAGCAATTTTCCCAAGGCCAGACAACTCTTCTGGTTTGAGGATATGTAACTCTCCTACTCTCTTTTCTAAATAATCACGCGTATTGAGTGTTGGATTTTCCAAAACTTCTGAGAGAAGAATTTCTAAAATGAAACCGATGTGTGGGCCGGGACCAGCATTTGTGAGTTTCATTATGTCTGCGCCGTTTATTTTGAGTTGTTTAACAGAAATTGCATCACGCATAGCCTCCTCAATCATTGACTTGTATTTGCGTAGACGGAAGGGAGTTTCTTTGGGTCGACCGGTACCTATTCTGTCACAGACACGCAGGTCAATAAGATCCCAGATCAAATCTGCTCCAACATTTCTAACGATACGACGCACGGCGCTCAATGTAATCTTCTCAGTATCGGAGAAAAACATATGCCAACGCACCAGCTTAACCGCTTTCTCAACAATTTCTTTTGGAAATCTCAGATCCGTAAGAATATTTCTAGCCAGTCGCGCCCCAAGAACCTCATGATTGTAGAATGTCCATTGATTATTGATACGTTTTCTTGTGTGCGGTTTGGCTACGTCATGAGCAAAAGCGGCAAGGCGCACATAGAGTGGAAAATTCTTTTTTGCTGCGTGATTAAGAGTGCGGAGTAAATGTTCCCAGACGGTATAAGCATGGGCTTGGTTTTGTTCCATTCCTATCCCCTTCTCAAATTCTGGTGAAAGAAATTTTAAAAGTCCGAGACGACTAGCCAGATCAAGGGCGAGCGCTGGTGTTTCCGACATAATAATTTTTTCAAACTCATCACGAATACGTTCGCGAGAGATGTGTGTTAAAAGTTCCGCATGTTTCGTTATTGCCATTTGGGTCTCGTGTTCTATAGCGAAGTTTAATTCACTTGCTAAACGGAGTGCTCGAAACATGCGAAGAGCATCCTCGCCAAATCTCTCTTCTGGTTTCCCAACTGTGCGGATAATTTTTTTATCAATATCAGCTATACCTCCAAATGGATCAAGCAATTCTCTCGTTTCAATATTATAAGCAAGAGCATTCATGGTGAAGTCTCTTCGCGCCAAATCGTTTTCTATTGTTTTGCCCCATTCCACCTTATCCGGTCGGCGGAAGTCCGAATATCCGGATTCAAGTCTATATGGAGTTACTTCAACTACTTTGAGAGTTTTATCAGTTGTCTGCTCGTTAACCACACCAACTGTGCCATATTCATTTTCATAAAATGTTTTTGGAAAAAGTTTAATGATGTCATCCGGTTTGGCATTTGTAGTAAAATCCCAATCTTTCGGTTCCCCACCTATTATGAGATCACGCACACATCCACCGACTAAAAAATTTTCAAATTTGGCATCTGAAAGTACTCGTGAAATGTTTTTCACCTCTTCCGGAATTTCAAATTGTATATTTGTCTTTTTCATTTCTAGAAACTAGTAGCTAAAACCTTTAAGCTAATCCGAATGCCCCCAGCAGGAATCGAACCCACATCATCCCGTCCGAAGCGGGATACTTTATCCGTTAAGCTATGGGGGCAACATCGATATCGTACCTCAAAACTCGATTTTTTTCCTTTAATGCGTTATTATCTTTTTCATTGCGGCCATGGTTTAGTGGCAGGACGGCTCCTTGCCAAGGAGCAGGCGCGGTTTCGATTACCGCTGGCCGCACCGGAGTGTAGTACAGCGGTAGTATACACGCTTCGGGTGCGTGAGACCCGAGTTCGATTCTCGGCACTCCGAAGCTTTGCATTCCGAAGAAAATTAGACGGGCCGTAGTATATCGGTAGTATGCATGCTTTGGGAGCATGAGGGCCGAGTTCGATTCTCGGCGGCCCGAAATGATACAATTATATAGACCGGGCTATAGTATAAAAGCAGTATACATGCATGGGGTGCATGATGCCCCGGAGCATTACCGGGTAGCCTGAAAGGATAATGCGGGATTAGTTTAGTGGCAAAACGACAGTTTTCCAAACTGTAGTCGGGAGTTCGATTCCCCCATCCCGCACAATTTAAATAATGATATTTTCAATTATTTCTACTCTTGCATTTCGGTTTTCTAGGTCAATTTTTACTGTTACGAGATCTAATTGCCAGTCGCCATCAAGTTTTCTGTCTAATAGATAAGTTTGCATGGCTCTCGAAAGTCGCTTGAGTTTCCAAGGGTGCATATTATCTTCAGGTCTAAAATCAGATGTTCCCCGCCCGCCATCGCTACGCTCAGGCATTAGCGGGCGGGCATGTGTAACACTCTTAACTTCTATAAAGTGAATTAATCCTAATTTCTTAGTGATTATATCTATTTCTCCCCATTTTTTTGAATAATTTCTCTCTATTATTTCAAATCCCCTCTTTTTTAAAAAATCACAAGCTATATTTTCTCCTATATCTCCCAATTTCCTCTTCTCTGTTCGTTTATCTAGGCTTGCCATGAGTTTATCGAATGGGTTCATGTGTAACAGATTTAGAAATGTTTCACGCGAAACTTTTATTTTAAGAAAATGGCTAAAATTAAGGACATTTAAATATTCTGCCTCTTAAATATATGTCTTTTAATACACATCTTCCACATAATTATCCACAGTTGTCTAATTAAAGCTCTAGTTTTCCATTAAATAAAGAGCTTTTTGTATTTCTATATTTATACTATTTGCAAAGTTATAAGAGACATTAGATCCCATTCTATCTCCTTAATGGCAAACAAAAACCGCCAACAGACGGATCTGCTAGCGGGTGATCCCGCCTGTCTGCGCAGGCAGGCTAAAGCAAGATCAAGGTCACCTTGGCTCTTGCGAGCTTCAGTGGACCGAAGGAAGATTATTCCAGAATTAGGAGTTTGCTCAAGAGATGCGAGCGACCAAAAATAAGTAAGATTGCGGGTCTGTCATCTTTGTCTCAAACTCCTAAACCAGAAGTAACTTCCGGTAACTGGAACCCGCCAGAATGACTGAAGCATTCAGTCGGGCTGGTGGCCTTCCAAGAACATATG
Source organism: bacterium (assembly GCA_030650605.1). Lineage (GTDB taxonomy): Bacteria > Patescibacteriota > Minisyncoccia > Phycocordibacterales > Zambryskibacteraceae > UBA5004. Next base: position 11,725 of record JAUSDP010000069.1, on the reverse strand, counting down.
CTCGGATTCTAATCTCGATTAGAGAACCAAAAATATCTACCAAGCGCCTATACACATGATACTCTTTAAAGGACAACTTATCTAGTACAACTGGGGATAACCCACGCCATGGCGGGGTAAACATTATGTCCTTTATAATACGGCCTTACTTCAGGGTTAATTTGATAGGGCAGTGGTCCGAACCTAAAATATTGTCTAGTATCTCTATGGATTTTATTTTTCCTAACATTTCCGGAGAAGTAAAAAAGTAATCTATTCTCCACCCGACATTTCTTTCTCTAGCAAAAGTTTTCATATCCCAATATGTATAAGCATTAGCTAGATTGGGGTAAAAGTGCCGAAAAATATCTATCCATCTATTTGAGATAAGTTTATCCATCCATGCCCTTTCTATTGGTAGGAATCCAACATGAGTTTCATTTTCTTTCGGTCTAGCTAAGTCTATTGGCTTATGGGCAACATTTACGTCACCACAGAAAATGATATTAGGATGTTTCTTGTGTAACTTATTTATGAATTCTAGGAAATAATCATAAAAATCAAGCTTGTAGCGGAGTCGTTCTGGGGCTCCTCCACCATTAGGGAAGTAGGTGTTAATCAGTGTAAAATCCTTATATTCAGCCATAATTAGTCGTCCCTCTTGGTCAAATTGTTCTATACCCATGTCACGTGAAACTTTTAATGGTTTTTCCCTAGAATATATGGCTACGCCGCTATAACCCTTCTTTTGGGTAGGGAAGTGGAAGTATGAATGATAGCCATCCGGATCTTTTAATTCTGCTGGTAGCTGTTCGGGTAGTGATTTGGTCTCCTGTATACAGAGAATATCCGGTTTCATATGTAACACTTGTTCAATGTTCCCCTTGCGATGTACTGCTCTAAGCCCGTTAACATTCCAGGAGATGATAGTTTTCATATGTTTACTCAAATTTTACCGTAGAATGATAAGTAATGCTAAGTGAGGGTCGTGAAGGAAGTCTGACTTCCTTCACCTTGTAAACTTGTTTAGTCAGAGTCTCTTTTAGGAGTATAATAGAGAGTAAGTAGAGTTATTAGTTTAATTTTAATCATGCTTACAACAATTGCTGTAATCTTAATCATCCTATGGCTCATTGGTTTTTTGGGTTTCCATATATTAGGGAGTTTCATTCATGTGCTTCTTGTCATCGCCATCGTCATGTTTTTGATCAGGGTTATCAGAGGGGAGAATCCATTAAAATAGTTGAAAGAGATAGAAGCACCTTACGAGAAGTACGAGAAACACATCTCATCCCTTGTTTTCATCGGGGGTTTCATCTTCGACAACCTGACTCTCCAGAGGGTTGATTTCCTCTTTGACAATCTTGTCATGATTCTCTACCTAGTTATTTCTGGTGGAGGTATCATCCTGCTGAATTATTACCATGAGTATCCGCCGCAACAAAGTTTCTTTGTCAGGGCAGAGTATCTTCTACCTCTTTTTATTCAATTTACTTTCGGTGGACTTTTTAGTGCCTTCTTCATTTTCTACACTAGGAGTGCTGCTTTTTCATCAAGTTGGCCCTTCATACTGATTCTCCTGTTCTGTTTTGTGGGAAACGAATTTTTTAAAGAGCGTTATCAAAAGATAACATTCCAAGTTCCTATCTATTTTGTTGCTCTCTTTTCTTTTTCTATCTTTTTTATCCCTGTTCTTTTGAAGACTATGGGCGCGATAATTTTTATCTTAAGTGGTTTTGTTAGCTTACTTTTTATAGCAATTTTTTCTTTGGTTCTATTGAAAGTGGCGCCAAATCAATATCGAGAGAATAAAATAAATCTTAGGAAGATAATCCTCTTTATCTTTGTTCTGATAAATATTTTATATTTCTCCAACTTAATTCCACCAATTCCCCTTGCTTTAAAAGAAAGTGGTATCTATTACTCAATAGATAGGGTTGGGGGGAATTATCGAATCATTGAAGAAAAAAAGAAATGGTACGAACCACTCCTATTTTTTATTCCTGATGCAATTGATTTAGAAACAGGCGCACCATTATATATGTTCAGTTCTGTTTTTGCCCCGACGGATCTGAATACGAGGATTATTCATGATTGGCAGTATTTCGATAATGTAGCTGACAAGTGGGTTAGCGTGACGAAAATCACTTTTCCTATTATGGGAGGTAGAAATGACGGCTATCGTGGTTTCTCAAAAAAAGAAAATCTTTTTGAAGGTAAATGGCGAGTGGATGTTAAAACAGAGAGAAATCAGATTATAGGAAGAATACGATTTAACATTGAAACGAAAACATCAGAAGTGAAATTAGAAGAAAAGATTCTATAAATTACCAATCACAGGTGTATTATTATAGAAGCATGTCTAAGCTTTATACTGGCAAAGGGGATGGTGGGACGACGAAATTTTTCGGCTGTGACCAGAAACGAGTTTCTAAAAGCTCTCTTGTAGCAGAAGCACTGGGAAATTTGGATGAATTAAACTCTTTTCTCGGTATTGTAAAAGTACATAAAAAAGCTTCCAGTCTCAAAATTTTAAATAGTAGTTTCTCAAAAATCTTAGAAGAGATTCAAGAAAACATTTTTATTATTTGTGCTCAAGTGGCCGGGGCAAAGAAGAATATTACAACGAAAAAGATTAATAGATTGGAAGAGATAATTGCTCGGTGCGAGAAAGAATTACCACCTATCACCACCTTCACTATCGCGGGCGGTACGGAAATGTCCGCACTTCTGGATTTCGCTCGCACCCTTGCGAGATGCGCAGAGAGAAGGGTTGTAGCTGTTAATGACGAGTTGGGTATCATTAGTCCCGAAATACTCAAGTATCTAAATCGACTCTCGAGCATCCTCTTTGCCCTTGCTCGACTTACTAACCTAAAGTCTGGTATAAAGGAGACTTCTCCGAGCTATAATTAGTACGTGAGCATAATGGTGGCCGTAGCTCAATTGGTAGAGTCCCAGCTTGTGGAGCTGGTTGTTACGGGTTCGAGCCCCGTCGGTCACCCAAAAATAACGAGCAAGGCGAGTATATTTTTGGAGTGTCCTGAGGAGTTTCCGACGTAGGACACCCACTCGTTAAACTTTATTTAGAAGCAGTTATTCTTATGGTCTATAACGGGAATAGAACTTTTTATGATATTATTAAAACATGGATAAAAAAGTATATTATGAAAGTCGTATTCAGTATTTGGTTTTTGCTGGACTTCTAACTACTTTTCTCGCTGTAATGTATTTAGTTAATATTAAATTAAGGGTTTTATTGATTTATTGGTTGCCGACTTCTCTCATAGCATTTCTAGCTATGTTGTTCTATCCTGTTTCAAGCATAGAAATAAATAATGACGGCATTGTATATAAGCATGGTTTGAAAAAAATGAACGCAAAGTTCACTGAAATTAAGGGCATTCATTTTGAGTATGCCCCATCAATTTATGCAGGAATTTTTTGGAAATTTCAACATACATATTTCTATTTGGAAACTGAAAAATGGACTAGTAAGCCCATTGACACAGCAAATATTAAATTATTGGGGCATTATTCTTTGACATCAAGGGGAGATGAATTGGTTCAAGAAATAGAACAAAGAGCCAGCATAAGGCGAGATGTCGGACAGTATTCGGTAACTCAACAATATAGTTGGAGGGGCTGGGTAGCAATTATTATTCTCATTCTTTTAATCACGGTTTCGTTCTATTATGCTGTCGGAGCGGGTTATCGATGAGGGGCTGCTAAATCTGGAATATAAATATACCCGTTTCGTCTAGTTATAACAGTTCTAACATTCTCTATCGTGGCACCCCAGTATTTATTGTTTCGAACCTGATATACTTTTGATATGGAAAGCTATTCGGCTACCCACATTTTAGGTTTGTTTACATTGCTTGGCCTGATGTAAGCAAAGGTGTATACTTTGTTTACATTGATAAATAGATATAAGCAAACATGAAATCCATAGAAATTGGCCAGCTCAAAGAGCAAAAAGAAGGTTTTAAGGCTTTCATTCCGACACCTTTTCCTCTTCATGGTGGTTTTGCTTAAAATTATTATTAATATACAAATCTAAGTATTGATTTTATGTCAAGTAAAAATTGGGGATTTTTATTGTTAGGAGCTGCGATACTCAATTCAGTTGTTACCGTATTGTTATTATTAGCTTCCAGAGCCTCTGTTACTAACCCAGTATTGGTTTTAAATGGCATTGATTCAATTGCTAATCAAGGAATTTTTACAACTGTCTTTGGGTATGTTGTAGCAGTGTATTTAATAAAAAAAAGAAGCTAAACAATAGAGAGTGTCAGGGTGGGATCAATTAAATTGAAAGCCTCAAACACAGTTCTAACGTCCTCTATCACGGCACTACAAGATTTCTTATTCTGAACTGATATACTTTGGATATGGAAAAGTTTGACCTAATCGCTTTTGATATTGATGGGACGCTGACGCGGAGTAAATTACCGCTTGATGTAGAGATGGCGACGCTCCTCTGTCGGCTTATGAAGAGATACAAGGTAGCTATAATCTCTGGTGCTAACCACGAACAATTTAAATGGCAAATTATAGATTGTCTATCATGTTTACCCGAACATATGAAAAATCTTTATCTTTTGCCAGTTGACGGCACTGTCTTTTGCAGTTATGACGATGATTGGCAATGTGAAAACGATGCTCCTATTTCAAGAGAAGAAAAGGCGCTTATCACGACAGCCTTTGAAGATATTTTTGTAAAATCGGGGCTTTCGAATCCTGATAAAATTTACGGCGAGCTCATAGAAGATCGTGGAGCCCAACTTAATTTCTCTGCATTAGGGCAAAATGCCCCGATTGAATTAAAGGAAAAGTGGGATACCGACAATAAGAAACGTGCGCGGATTGTGGAAATACTTAAGAGTATTCTGCCCAGTTTCTCAATGCGTATTGGCGGCACTACTTCTATAGAAGTGACGAGGACAGGTATAGATAAGGCGTACGGTCTACGCAAACTAATGGAACGGACAGGTATCTCAAAAGAGAGAATACTCTATATCGGAGACAAACTCTTTGAAGGAGGTAATGACGCGCCAGTACTCACTTTGGGCATAGAATGTAGAGTGGTCAACGATCCAGAGGAAACGAAAAAGACCATTTTCGAACTATTGAAGTAAAATTAATGTTATTATTACGTAACAATGGTCACATCCAAGAAAAAAAAGACTGTTATCAAAAAGGGGCCTAGAAAAACTGCCAAAAAGAGTACGAAGAAGCGGGTATCTAAACACGCGCGAAAAGGAAAAAAAGCAAGAGCTTTAAATCTTCACAGGTCTATCCATAATCCCATTATCAACCCAGCCTCTGGTTCTTATTGGGAATCAGAAGCGGTCTTTAATCCTGGTGTGGTCAATCACAATGGTCGTGTTCACCTCTTCTACCGCGCTTTGGGTTCCGATGGTATCTCCCGCATCGGTTACGCTTCAAGTAAGGATGGCATTCATTTCGACAAACGATACTCACATCCAGTTTATATGCCAGAGACCTTTACCGAATCAGCCAAACATCACCCGTACACCTCTCCGGCCAGACTTTCATACAACACAGGACTCTATGTCTCTGGAGGTGGATGGGGCGGGTGTGAAGATCCGCGAGCAGTCAAAATTGATGATCGTATTTACCTGACATTCAACGTATTTAACGGGTGGTATTCTATCCGAGTCGGATTAACTTCTATCAGCGAGAAAGATCTCGAAGAGGGTCGATGGAATTGGCAGAAATGCCTTTTTCTCTCTCCTGTAAATGGGAGACATAAGAATTGGGCACTCTTTCCTGAAAAGATAAATGGTAAATATGCTCTTTTCCATAATCTTTATGATGACAATCGAACGCGAGTGCGCGTTGAATATCTTGACAATCTAGAGGAATCTATCCCATTTTTCGATAGCCCTGACCCGCAACTTTTGCCAGATCGGGAAGTTGCATGGCACAATCGCACTCGTAGTATTGGACCTCCACCTATTAAAACTCGCTATGGCTGGCTCATCTTCTATCATGCTATGGATAAAGATGACCCAGGTCGTTACAAGCTCGGGGCCATGCTTCTCGACTCCAAAGATCCACGGAAGGTGCTTTACCGATCTCGTTATCCAGTACTTGAACCTGATGAATGGTACGAAAATGATTGGAAACCGGGTGTCATCTACGCTTCCGGAACTATTGTCAAAGATGGTACCCTTTTTGTCTATTACGGTGGTGGTGACAAGCATATCGGTGTGGCCTATACCAATTTAAATAACTTTGTTGACAAACTCATGAAGAATGAACATGCCGTTTTTTCAAAGAAGTCTGTAGTGGTAGTATAAATTTATGATAAAAACAGGAGTTCTGATGTATACCTACAATCGCACGGACGATGCACGTATCAACATGGAGATTATTCGTAATGTTTGGAAGAAAAGCGAATTACTAAAGGATGTAAAAATTATCCATGCCTTTAACGGACAAAAAGATTGGTGGCCGGAAAAATATCTTGAAGATGAATTACTGTATCTAGATAACCCGGGTCATTTTGCTGGAGCTGAACTTTTAATTAATGAAGGCATAAAATGTTTTACTGAGAAATACGCTGATACGGATTATGTAGTGGTCTTAGCATCTGACATATGGCTAATTAAGCCAGAATATGTTGCAGAAATAATAAAAGTTATGACCAAAAATAATAAATACCTAGCAACATGTCCCTGGGGAACCTTAGAGAAAGACAATATGTGGAATATTGGAATGGCTATCGATTTTGCTATTTTTGATCTGAAATGGTCTTTCCAGAATCATCTATTCCCTATTCGATATACAGAGTTCTTTCAGAAGTATCATGAACTTTTCTTTTATGATGATGAGATAATCTACCCCGAAAGAGTTTTGGCAGTTAGATTTAAGCAAGCAATACTTAATTCAATTAAACTGCCAAGTGAAAATTTATTAGGAAAAGTAGCTGATGATCATGTCTATCGAATGAAGGAAAGAGAGCCAATCCACGATGAGAAAAAATTATTCAGAATAAAAAATGGGAGAAAGATGCACTGGTCCAATATAGGTCTTATTTCCTACCATGAGCCAGAACCCAAACAAGTTCTTCTCAAAAAAGCAGGTCTAGAGCTAGGAGAAAATGGGAAACGCCTGGTTAATTCTAAAGACTTAAGTTATTACAACGAAGGAGTGAAGAAAACCGTTTTTGTGAAAGGAGATAAACAAACTAGTTATGGTGATTGATATAAAATTTATATGTTCGTATGAAAAAAAGTAAATTTGAAAATCTAAAAACTCGACCTAAAGTTAAAGACAGACTATTCAGGAGTGAAGTAATAGAAGAAGCGATTATCGAAATTGCAGAACAAATAAAAAATCCTGAACTACGCCGCATGTTTAGTCAGTGCTTGCCGAATACCCTCGATACAACCGTGCTCTACAGAGAAGACAGGACGGGCAGACCGGACACTTTTGTTTCCACTGGCGATATTCCTGCCATGTGGCTACGAGATTCAACAAATCAAGTTTGGCCATATCTTAGATTTGTTAAAAAGGACGAAAAGATAAAGAATCTTTTCATTGGATTAATACATCGCCAAGCTCAAAATATCTTAATTGACCCATATGCAAACGCTATTATAGATGGAACAAGTTCTAAAAGTTTAAAAGAGAGATGGTGGAAAAAAGGTAAAGCATGGAAAAAGGAAGTGTGGGAGAGAAAGTATGAGTTAGATAGTTTATGCGCCTTTCTCAGACTTTCTATAGGGTATTATGAGAAAACTCTGGATATTTCTCTATTCGACAAAATTTGGCTGAAGGCAGTTAAAAAATCCGTAGCAGTGATGAAAAAAGAACAAGAAACTCTTTCCAAGGATACCGCTAAAGACCTGTACCAGTTTTACGGACCAAATAAAAAACTTCATCCGGCTATCAGAATGCGTGGGTTTGGTTATCCAGGAAGAAAGTGTGGTTTAGTGAGGAATGTTTTTAGGCCATCTGATGATGAGTCTGTTTTCCCATACTTAATTCCAGCAAACGCTATGGCTGTAGTGACTCTTAAAGGTTTATCAAAAATTCTTGAAAAATTGGGAGAATTGGGATTAAAAGATCACACATTGGAATTAGTAAATCAGATTGATTATGGAATAAAAGAATATGGAATTATTGAACATAAAAAGTTTGGTAAGGTTTATGCGTATGAGGTAGATGGCTTCGGGTCTTTTTGTATTATGGACGATCCAAATGTCCCAAGTCTTTTGAGCTTGCCATATCTGGGATATTGCCGAGCTGATGATCCAATATATCAGGCAACCAGAAGATTGATATTAGGCGAGGGCAATCCTTTTTATGCCACAGGTAAAGTTGTCTCAGGTATGACGAGTCCTCATACTGGAGTTCTCGACCATTTTTGGCCGATAGCCACTATTATGCAAGCACTAACTTCAAACAACGAAGAAGAAATTTCTTCTTGCCTTGAGATCTTGAAGAAAACTCATGCCGGAACCTACTTTATGCATGAGAGTGTGAATGTTGATAATCCGAAAAAATTTACCCGGCCGTGGTTTGGCTGGGCTAACTCACTTTTCGGAGAACTGATACTACAGATTGCTGATAAGCATCCGACAATCCTAAAAAATTTCTAAATAAAATGTTCGTAGTCAAGAGATCACAAGAAAATCCGATTCTGGTACCCCAGAGAGATCATCATTGGGAAGCGTTCGCTACCTTCAATATGTCTGTAGTGAAACATGGTCGACACATACATGGTTTATATCGAGCCGTATCAAGTAAAGACCCACTAAGGACGCCAGACCAGATATCCACCATTGGCATTGCTAAAAGTCTAGACGGTTTTCATTTCAAGGACCGTAAGCAATTCATTGAACCACTTGAAGAGTGGGAGAAGTTTGGTTGTGAAGATCCGCGAGTAACTTTTTTTGAAGGTCGATATTATATCTTCTACACAGCTCTCTCGGTTTACCCTTTTGCTCCAGAGGGTATCAGGACAGCAGTAGCCATATCAGACGATTTGAAAAAGATTAAAGAGAAACATCGCGTGACAACCTTTAACTCTAAAGCAATGACTCTTTTTCCGGAGCGAATTAACGGGAAGGTAACTCTCTTGTTTAGTGCTCATACTGATGGTGCGGCGGCTAAAATGGTCATAGCTCAAGCGGATGAGATTTCTGAATTTTGGTCTCCAAAATTTTGGGAGAGTTGGTATACAAAAATGAACGAACATGAGATAGGTAAAATACGTCGCAACGACTATGACCAGGTTGAGGTTGGAGCCACACCTATAAAAACTAAATATGGTTGGCTTATTATCTACTCGCATATTCAAAATTTTTTCCCTGGTGGTGATAGTGGACCACGTTTTGGGATTGAAGCTCTTCTTCTCGATTTAGAAGATCCGCGTAAAATCATTGGCCGTACCAAGGGTCCCTTAGTGGTGCCAGAAGAGTCTTACGAACTCTCTGGTCATGTTTCAAATATTGTTTTTCCGTCTGGTGCGCTTCTTGATAAGGATATTCTCACTATCTACTATGGGGCTTCTGATACTACCGCTTGCTCGGCCAGTGTTAATATTGATGCTCTAGTCTCGACTCTTTCAGTTGAAGTCGGATGGCGTTACCACTTTAAACGTCTAGAGGGTAATCCTATTATCGTACCCATAGAGAATCATCCTTGGGAATCAAAAGCTACATTTAATCCTGCCGCTATAGATCTTGGTCATAGAGTCCACATTCTTTACAGGGCTCTTTCAAATGATAATACTTCTACTATCGGCTATGCTCTAAGTGTTGATGGTACACATATTACTGAACGTATTGGCGAGCCAGTATATATTCCACGTGAGGATTTTGAAACTAAAAAAATAGAAGGGGGTAATTCGGGATGCGAAGATCCACGTCTTACTAAAATCGGAACAAACTTATACATGTGCTACACTGCATTTGACGGCATTGGTCCTCCGCGAGTTGCTGTGACTTCTATCGGAGTCAAAGATTTTCTCTCTCATCGTTGGAAATGGAAAAAACCTGAAATCATCACTCCCAATGATGTTGATGATAAGGACGCTTGTGTTTTTCCCGAGAAAGTTGGAGGTAAGTTTTTAATACTTCATCGCATTGGGACAGATATTTGCGCCGACTTTCTCAAATCGCTTGATTTCAAAAAGGAGACAGTAAATAAATGTATCAAAATTTTCGGACCAAGATCTGGAATGTGGGATAGCACAAAGGTCGGGATTGCCGCTCCACCTATTCGGACCAAAAAGGGTTGGATTCTTCTTTATCATGCTGTTTCGAATCGTCATCATACTTATCGTGTTGGGGCGGTCCTTTTAGACCTCAAAGATCCAACGACTGTATTGTCGCGTTCAACTGATCCAATTTTTGAACCAGAAGAATTGTATGAAAAAGAGGGGATAGTAAATAATGTGGTTTTTCCTTGTGGCATGGTGGTTCGTGACGGACTGCTCTACATATACTATGGAGGCGCGGACAAGGTGGTTGGAATAGCTACTATGGCGCTCGATATTCTGGTTGGTGCTCTTGCCAAAGCTAGAGATTATTAAGTCCCCGATAATTTATGGTACGCTTATAAAGTATGATGTTTCCAAATTGGGCAAAGAATATTCTCTTTCTTTTGGTCTATATGATTTCCGGACTGGTGCTAGTGGTTATTATTGACGGATTACTTTCTGGTACGGAGCTCATACCTCTTAATACAGCGATCGAACAAGTGGTAGTGAATTTGCGTACTCCCCCCCTAACAACTTTTCTAGTCTGGGTTACCAGGTTAGGTAGTCCTTCTGTTCTATTGTCTGTGGCCGCCTTTATTGCCGTACTATTTGTTGTGCGCGGTCGCACATATGACGCGGCTCTTTTTATTGTGACTTTGATTGTGGCTGTTGTCTCGCTGACGATACTTAAAAATACTTTTCAGATTACGCGACCTGGTTTGGAGATTATTGATGTGAATGGTTGGAGTTTCCCTTCCGGACACGCCACGGTTGCCACCACCTTCTTTTTCATGTTAACTTACTCTTTCTTTAATAGAATGAAGACGTCTATAGGTAAAATAGTTTTGATACTAAGTTCAATCTTTACCACAGCTCTCATTAGCTTCTCCAGACTTTATCTTGGGGCGCATTGGGCGCTTGATATTTTGGCGGGTTTTGCTCTCGGTCTCTTGTCCGTAAGCTTCACGGTACTTGTCTTTAGTATCTTTATTAGTGATAAGCGTTCGTTGAGAGACGGTATAAGTTAATGATACAGCGATGATACCGTGATACTTGACAGAAAACCTGTTAGGGTGTATAGTTAAATGAGATAATGGAGCAATTGGGCTCCTATCTGATCTTTCACAAAGGAGGAAAGGATCATGCGTAAGTATGATAAGGTCCCCGCTACGAGCGGACAAGTTGGAGAAATTGCGGGCGCTCTCATCGGCGAGATGAATTTCTCGAAAGATGAGGCCAAACTGATTGTAGGAAAGTTGGGTACGTTTCGCAGAGACGTACGCAAGTTCTACTCGCAGTTTCGTATCAACACCGCTGTTAACTTCTCGTCAGATCTAGCTCGCTGGGAAGCGAACTACGAGAAACTTTTCGGTCTAATGGCATTCTAAGCAGTCTGTTTTCTTAGAATCTCTGTTACTATCTTCCTGACTCTTTCTCTGCTTTTTCCTCGATGTGCCGCAAGTAAATTTTTCACACGGCTGAAATATCCATCGAGTGAGTTGGTGG
>JAUSDP010000061.1 GCA_030650605.1 bacterium | reverse complement strand
GGGAAATGGGTAGGTGGGCAATACTAATAGCTCAGAATCGATCAATTGAAACAATCATCTGAGTAATTTTTTGCCAGAAGGCCGATAACGCACGTTTCTGGAATGGAAAAAATATTTTACAAGCAAGGAAATTTCTTATTTAAATATTTGCACCAATAGCGTGCAATGTAGGTATCAGTTTTTGTCCTATTGACAATGAGTTTGATGAAATATTTTTCAGAAAAGAAATTGATGAAAACTCTGCAACAAGAAAAACTAGTGACGTTAGCCAAATTTATGAAAAGCAATTTTCAATAAAAAAAATTAAATATTGTAAAAAGGTAAATTGACGCAATTAAAATCAAATTCGTTCGAATGAAACCTGCAACGCGCTATTTTTAGTGCGCCGCACCAAAATAAGGCTCGATTTTAAAAGTTGATTTTATGCTGGATAAGAGCCTGTTGTTTTTTCGAGCGTCAGATGTGTCACAACATTGACACAGGATTTGAAAAAATGTTTTCATGTGGCGGTCATAGGCAAAATTAAAAACTAGCTTTAATGATGGCTCTTTAGCCAAACAGTATTAGTTCAATAAGAATTCAATTTGGAGGTTACTCGTCATGGTAGAAAAAATGTTATCCCGTTCCGTACGGCTGATGTTTGCAGGTAGTGTTGCGGTTGGTTTGGGCGTAATGGCTCAAGCTGCAATGGCACAAGAAGTTCAGCGCGTTGAAATCACCGGCTCTTCAATTAAGCGTATCGCGGTTGAAGGTGCTTTGCCAGTTCAGACATTGTCAAAAGCGCAAATCGAACAAACTGGGGCAACTACAGTAGCTGATTTGGTCGCCTCTTTGCCTTCTATGCAAGGTTTTCTGACTTCATCGGCATCGGTCAATGGTGGCGGTGGTGGTGTACAAACTGCTTCTATCCATGCAATTGGTACAGCTTACACTCTGGTGCTATTGAATGGTCGTCGTATTGCACCGTATAGCACGGGCTCTGCCGTCAACCTGGCGAGTATTCCTCTTTCCGCTGTAGATCGCGTTGAGATTCTGACGGATGGTGCATCTGCCCTGTACGGTTCAGATGCGATCGCGGGTGTGGTCAACTTCATTTTGAAAAAAAATCAACAAGATTTCAATGTTGAATTGACTTATAGCACTCCGGAACAATCGACTAAAGGTGCCACGACCAATTTTGCGCTGTCCAAAGGTTTTGGTGATTTGAACAAAGACGGTTACAACGTCTTGTTGGCCTATAGTCATGACACACAAAACGAATTGAATGCTTCGGATCGCGCCTTCACTGCCAAAGGCGGTGTAGTGCAATTTTCTGAAGGTGCTCAACGTTATTCACTGTACCAAACCAGTTCTAACTCGATTCCTGCCAACGTCACTGTAAAAAGAACTGGCGGCTTGGCCGACGTTTCGTTTAATCCAGGCTTAATTAATTCTGGCGCATGTACTGCTGCAAACACTTTTCAAGTTGGTAATCGTTGCCGTTATGATTATGCTTCGACCGTACAAATTAATCCAGAATTGAAACGTGATGGCTTGTTCGGTTCGGTTAATTACAACATTACTCCGGATATGAAATTTTTTGCCGAAGCGATGTACAGCAAGTTTACCAGTACTGCAGCTTTTGCGGCACCTGCGCAACCTTTAGGTATTGATAAAACAGGTCCTTTGTATATAAAGTCTATTATTCCAGCGTTGATAAAACTGGGCGTAGATCCAGCAACTGTAAGTCAAGCCAACATGAATTTGCGCTTGGTCGAAGCCGGTCGTCGTACAGATGGATGGGAAACACAGGCTAAACATCTTGCTTTCGGTATTGAGGGCACGCTGAAAAATATTGATTACAATTTTTCTTACACCCATTCAGAAAACAAATCGATCGATAACGCAGTTGCAGGTTATACCAGCGGCGAGAAGTTAGATGCGCTGATTGCATCTGGGGCATGGAATCCATTTGTCAATCCTAGTGCTGCTGGTGCAGCAGCGATTGCTCCTGCAGTGCTGCATCAGGTTCTTGACGTGTCAGTGTCAAAACTCGATGTCGCTAGCGCACGCGGCTCTATGGAATTATTCCACGCTCCAGGCGGATCAGCCATGTTGGGCTTTGGTGCCGATTTTACTAAGCAAGCATATGCGGATAGCCCAAGTGCGATTGCGCAGGGACCAAACAGTCTGCAACCAAACTGGACAGACGTTAACGTCGGTGGCGGTACTGGTCTTTTGCCGTTCGACACCACACGTAATAGCTGGGGTGGTTTCGCTGAGTTGTTGGTTCCCGTAATCAAGAATTTGGATTTGACAGCTGCAGCACGTTTTGATAGTTACGAAGCTGCAAAAAATTCCAAGAACTTTAATGTTGCTGGTAATTTGATTGCGCCTGCGGTGCAAGGTAATAGCCAAAGTTCACCGACTTATAAATTGGCTGTTGCATACCGCCCTTTAGACACACTGTTGTTACGTGCATCTTATGGAACTGGTTTCAAGGCACCTTCATTGGCAAATATCACTTCCCCATTGGCGAATGGCGGTTCTTCTAACTTCTACCCATGTCCAATCAAATCGGGTCCACTATTGCCTTTGTGCAATGGTTCGGCTGAATATGGTCTCTTGACTGGTGGTAACGCTTTAACTGGCGATGCTGGTTTGAAGGCAGAAAAATCAAAACAAGCATCAGCGGGTTTCCGTGTTGAGCCTATAAAGAGCTTGTCAATTGGTATCGATCTGTGGGATGTAAAGCTAAAAGACCAGATTCAAACCTTGCCACAAAGCTTAGTATTTGAAAATCCTGAGAGTTACGGTGCATTATTCTCTTCTTACTACGATCCTATCCAGAAACAAAACGTTTTGGTTGCTTCACTGACACCGTTTAACTTGGCCAGTTCGCACTATCAAGGTCTCGATTGGGACGGTACTTGGAGCGCAGCAACAGCAATGGGTAAAGTCGCGGTTAACTGGACAGGTACCTATATGTTGAAGGCTGAGCAAGATGTGCCAGGAACTGGTTTAACCAAGAGCATTGGTCGTTTTAATGCGTTGAGTGACGTGACTTTCCGTACAATTTCCAAATTAACGGGAACATGGAAGCCATCAGCTAAGTACACGCACTCTCTGACGATGAATTACCATTCAAGTTATCATGATTCCGAAAGAACGGAAGACGAAGGCGCATTGCGCTTAGTCAATGCTGATGGTAGTTTGGGTGATTATGTTGGTTTGAAACGCGATGTGAAAGCATACGTCAACTTCGACTGGCAGACTAAAGTGAATTTCACTAAGTCTTTCTCTGTAACCGGCGGTATCAAAAACCTGTTTAACGAAGATCCACCATTCTCACAACGTATCGATGGTGGCGGTAATCACTTGGGTATTGATGGTCGTTACACCGATCCACTTGGTCGTCAGTTCTACCTGGTTGGTAACTACAAGTTCTAATTTTGTAGGCATATGTTAAAAATAAAAAGCCTCAAATTTTTTGGGGCTTTTTTCATTTGTTTGGCTAGTTTCATATTCAATCAATCAAATTTTTGTGGTATTTAGGATGAAAAATTTTGTTCCTGAATTGACATTTGTTTGCGATAAATGGTTTCATAATGAGGTCAAAAAAGCGCGAAAATAAATGAAGCTTCAATGATGTGCTCACAAGGCAAAAAAAGTATAAATTTCTTAAGAATCTACCCACGGAGGATAGTTGTCATGGTCGAAAAAATATTGTCTCGTTCAGTACGGCTGATGTTTGCAGGCGGTATTGCACTTGGTATGCAAGTTGCTACCGCACAAGAAGCTGTGTCAGTGCAAAGAATTGAAATTACTGGCTCAAGCATTAAACGTATCGCGACTGAAGCCTCACTTCCAGTTCAGACATTCAGTCAGCAAGACATTAAG
>JAUSDP010000059.1 GCA_030650605.1 bacterium | reverse complement strand
AGGCGCTGGCGCGCCTGCGCCGCCGCACTCTTGCTGACAAAAGGCGTTTGCGAATCCGGCACCGCCAATCCGAGATCATCCAATACTTCGCCGATGGACTTGTGGCGATACAGCGCCAACGCCACCATCAGCCAAACCACTTGTTCGGCGGGCAGCCGCCGATGGCGGATGCTGGTTGCATCGGTACGCTGCACGGCCTGTTCGATCCACTCGATAGGCAAATGCTCTCCGAGTCGCCGCCAGTCGGGTGACTCAAGATGGTTTGCCGGGAAATGAAGAAAGAGTATCGTCGAACATGGCGACGAAGGTTAACAGCACGCAGTATTGTTTACAAGCACTAAATGAAAATTTTAAATATCACAAACAAGACAAGAACAAATTGCCGTCTCAGCGGCATTCAGCCGGTGCATATTTGGCGGGTAGAGTGCCGGCAGTCATGGTTGTCAAACCGCGATCAAGGCCATGGGTTGAAATTTACTTTTTCCAGCACATCGCCAGTCTGTTGATTCACAATCATTGCAAAATGATGCGCCTTCCCTTTGACAGGCACAAAGCCTACGGCAAGCCCTGCAGAGCGATATTTTTCAATAAGAATACTAACTGTGCTAATTTATTTTTATTATACGATTTCAAATCGTCCAAAGGCTTGACCTTCTTTAACACCGCTATTTTTTGCGATGCATATGGGACGTAATACTGCGGCATATATTGCACATCATCGCCCGTTCCCGCAATCACGCCCATCACCAGTTCTTCATTGAGCTTAGGATCATCCGGCAAAGGAGAGGCAATCAACTTTGGACCAAAATACGGCATGCGTCGAAAATCAGGATCAGTTACCTTGTCGAATCGTTCAGGGGGAATATCATTGGCATACACCACGTCAAAACGGTCAGCATTAAAAGCAATATACACGGGGCGCGTGATGCCTAATGTATACAGTCCGGTTAATAATGCCATTAATTGCACTATTCCAACGATTACCATATCTCGTTTTAATTCTTTTTTCTTAGTATTAAAAATGATCAAGGTAATGACTGGTCCGAGCATGACATCAACTGATAACAGTATTAAGAATATGCCAGATACATCGCTAGCATACGCCAGCAAGCCAGGATACCAAATTAAAAATACCAGTAAAGCAGACAGCGCAGCAAAACATAGGGATACCATTAAATGCAGGACGAAAGCACGCTTCCGCGTCAAAGATCTCAATACCAGCATACTATTCACCATAAGAAACGCCCGCAAAAGCGGGCGTATTTTCAAAACGTAAACCTAGTCAAATAAAAACTACTTATTTGCACTCAGATGGAGCATATTTTGCTATCAAAGTACCTGCAGTACGATTTGCCAAGCCACGAGCTGTTGCAGTTGCAACACCTAAACTCGTGCATGCCCAATCAATAGCGCCAACGGAAGCAGCCGTAGGAACTACACCGCCCACATTTGGAGAAAATACAATGGTCTGACCATTAATTGTAGTTGGGATACCGTTACCGGCTGTCGCTGCAATTGTGACCACGATAGGCCATGGAGTTGCACCACCAGTAATCTGAATATCGGTGACATATTTTGAACGTTTTTGCGCTGCTGGAACCAAATTGTAAGCTGCAGCAGCGGCATTCAAACCAGCCACGCTATCGGATTGAAATGCTTCACTCAACAATCCCTTAACCGACGAACCAGCAATCACTGCCTCAGTAATTTTGGCACGAACCGTGTAATCCTGATACGCTGGCAAAGCGACTGCAGCCAGAATACCGATAATCGCAACCACAATCATCAATTCGATCAGGGTAAAACCACGTTGCATTTTTGTAGATATAGAATTCATTTGATGCTCCTCAACAATTAAAAAAAGGGAAACTACAATCACT
>JAUSDP010000057.1 GCA_030650605.1 bacterium | reverse complement strand
CAGTGCCGTCAATGGTGAGCGCAGTTCGTGTGCCGCGTCGGCAACAAAACGTCGTTGTGTATCCATTGACTGCTTTACTCGCTCTAAAAGTCGATTAATGGCATTCACGAGCGGTCGAATTTCAGCTGGTAAGGGTTCTATTGCAATCGGATGCAATTCCTGATCGTCACGCTGATCAATTTCTGAAGAGAGGCTAGTAACAGGTTTAAAAATTTTACGCACAAGATCGGCAACGACCAATAGCAGAATGGGAATCAGTATCAGAAATGGCAGCAGGGTCCGAAGCGAGCTATCTCTCGCAATTTCATCACGGACTGACGTTTCTTGCGCTACGGCCAAACGCTTCCCACTACCGAGGGTTCTTACCAAGACACGATAAGTGACATTGCCAACTGCGACAGTTTGTATGCCATTAGGTAGGTTTTGAGGAAGTGTTAGCGACGTCTTGACATCCCCAATCGCACTGCTAGGTGCGATTGGGGATAGTAATTGC
This sequence comes from bacterium, assembly GCA_030650605.1. Lineage (GTDB taxonomy): Bacteria > Patescibacteriota > Minisyncoccia > Phycocordibacterales > Zambryskibacteraceae > UBA5004. The sequence goes on along the minus strand of JAUSDP010000057.1, from coordinate 2,773 downwards.
ACAAAGACGCGCGATTCAGCATCGCTATCCAACTCACCTCCTGATTCTCCTTCTTGGGGAACCGTCAGATGGTGCCTGTCAAACAAAGTGGCAACCTGGCGTAACACATCATCTTGAAATTCATGTGCCTCGTCAAATGCCGAGTAGAAGGTGAATAAACCGGCAATCAATGCCACTCCGATAATCGCAAGAGAAAGCCAGAGAGAGAGCCTGAATTGAAGTGAATTTTTTACACGCCTTTTGATACCATCCATCCGACCCCCCTGACGTTTTTTATCATGTCACTGCCCAGTTTTTTGCGCAGCGCATGAATCAGAAATTCGACCGCATTACTTTCGACCTCTTCGCCCCAGCCATATATGCGTTCTTCCAACTCGCTACGAGATAAGATGGCTCCTGGACGCACCATTAAAGCCTGTAATAGTGCGAATTCTCGATTTGATAACTGCACCGCATCTTGCAAAGGTACTTGTGCCTCGCGCGTAGCTGGATCGAGCGAAACAATCCCGTTGGTCAAAACTGGAGTTGCAACTCCTCCTTTACGCCGAATCACCGCACGCATACGAGCCAGTAGTTCTGCCATGTCAAACGGTTTGAGCACATAGTCATCCGCACCACCGTCCAGCCCACGAATCCGGTCGTCAACTCCATCGCGTGCGGTGATGATAAGTAGCGGAACCAGATTGCCTTTGGCACGAATAGAACTTAGTACGGTCAAGCCATCTTTTCCTGGCAAGCCGAGATCGAGCAATACGATATCGTATCCTTGACAATCCAGAGAATTGAGGGCCGATTGACCATTTTTAACCCAGTCGGCAGCATAAGACGCATCTTTCAATGCAGCTTGAATCGCATTCCCGATCATCGGATCGTCTTCTATCAACAGTACCCGCATTTTCGCTCCCTTTTTTTGCTAAGCCGTGTGCGTATTTTCAACCACAACAATCAAGTAGTCGAGGTCAATATAGAAAACCAGCAATGCTGTCCTCATAGATCAATGATCTTTAATCACACCATCACTCGGCACCTGTTTTTTTGAAAACCACATTCGTTCAAATACACCATCCTTATTGATCAGGTGTTTTAATGCTGCTACAACATGCAAAGAAATGAGCGCGACGAGAACCCATGCAATGATTGAATGCAAAGAAAAGAAAATTTCACCCAGATCGTGATTTGGTGAAGTGATGCGCGGCAGTGGCACACCAAAAAATGAAATGTCGTCTTTACTCAACATTGCTCCAGCTATACCGACAAATGGCATGGTGATCATCGCTGCATACAATAACCAGTGGGTTATTTTTGATGCCATTACCTGCCAGTAAGGAAAATTACTTGGTAAACGATCTGGCTTATGCCTAGATCTCCACAGTAGCCTTAACAGAACCAAGATGCTGACAACAATACCAATGGATTTATGTAACATGAAATACCAATCACTACCTAGGCTATCTTCGATAGATAACATGTACCACCCAAGTGGAATCATGCCGACAATCAGGATAGCTAGCAACCAATGAAGATAAATCGCTAAGGGAGCATAGCTTGCTTTTTTAATAGGGTTGGTAGGAGATATCGAGTTCATATTTTTATGGTTTTAAAATTAAATTTCCTGCATAAACCGCTAGCTAAACGATTTCAAACGCTAATAAAACAGCGCACCCGCCCAATTCGATCAGACCCAGCATAAAAAACTGGTCAGCAAATCCTTCCATCCGTTCTGCCTTATAGCCGCGTATGGACGCATACGAAAGTAATGCGCTCACCGTAAACAACATGCAGTTAATCGCCAGAAGCTTATCTATAATCATGCCAGCCTGACCGATATGCAGTGCTTTGATCAAAGAAATAACGGTCACACAGACGCCAACCAATTGTGCTGAGGTAGGCAAGATGTGCTGAGATAATTTATTACCACCGTCCATGACATTCTTTCAAATTAGATAGTTGAAATTCCAAAGAGTTACACGATCGTGTATCGCATCAACATTAATGGGCTTGTTTTGCTGCTCGATGCTTAAATAATAGAAGACTGCTCAGAATAAATACGAACAGAACCGCCGACGCAGAATAGCGATTTAATGCCAGACCACCAGCACTGACCGGTTTGTCAAGAAAATCACCGACTACAGCACCAAGTGGGCGCGTAAGGATGAAGGCCGCCCAGAACAATAAAGTATGAGACAGCTTGGTCCAATAATACGCCACGACAACCAAACCCAATAGCCCAGAAAATATCAGGGCACCTCCGCCATACCCAAGACCCGCCGTATCCGCAGTCCAGTCACCCAATGCCGTTCCCAGTGTTTGCGAAAACATAATTGTTAGCCAATAGAACATTTCGGCTTTCGGTGAGCTCACGGTGCTGACCGATACCGAACCAAGTGACCAATACCAAATTGCCAGAGACGTCATCAATAGAATGAACAGTAACGACGATCCGCCGGCATAGCCAATCCCCAGAGAGCGGTCTGCAAAGTCGGCCAATGTTGTGCCCACGGTCGTGGTTGCGATGATCGTTGTCCAATAAAGAAAAGGATGAAAGCACTTGGCTTTAATTTGCGCAACGACTGCCACTAAAAAAATAACCGAAAAAATGATCGTTCCAACAAGGTAACCAAGATTCATCGACATGGATACCGCGTCGCCGCCAGTTTCACCTAGGGTGGTCGCCGCAATTTTTATGATCCAGAAAATTAAAGTCAGCTCTGGAACTTTGCTAAAAATCTGCTCAACTTGAGCTTGAGAATAATGCGCCATAAGTACTTCCTTT
>JAUSDP010000056.1 GCA_030650605.1 bacterium | reverse complement strand
AAATAGACTATCTGCGGACGTTGACGGTAATATTTTTAACGATGAGTTGACTGGCGAATTTGCCCTTCAGTATCCAACGATATGTCATATGAATTAATCAAACAGGCCTGCTATGTCTGAGATGATGTCGATTGTATCGATTGTAACTATTGCGCTCGATAAAAAACCAGGTTGTTCGACAGTTTGAGGGGTTGGATGGTGTTTTCTCCTTTCTTCTTGCTTGCGCGCCTCCTCATCTAAGGCAACTATTTTCTCGGGCGAGAACAACAGCTCCTGTGGCAACGTAGCGCCGCAATAAAGACAGCGATCGATCTTCCGATTGAGGATTGACCTATCGCACGCTGGGCACTGAAATTTCGACCGAATCACTTCCATTGCTATTCCATATAAAACGTTTGAATTAACCGGTTGGCGCGGCGTTATCGCGCCAGTCTGAGTTGAATGATGGTTTATGCGGCCTGTGCATTGAACATTCTGTTGGCCGATGATTGGCGATTTTTTTGTTGTAGCACTGCCTCACATCAATGTTTTTGTGCATCTGGGGAGTTTTTCTTAAGAGCTTCTCGGAAACGCATCGGCGAGCCAGCACAGTAATCGCTCAATTTCTTGAAATCCTCTTTATATGACGGTAGGCCTTTACCAAAAGTCAAGAACTCAGGAAGTGAATTTGTAGTGTCACTTATCGTTTTGAACGTGATTGTTCGATGCTTCTTGTTTTGGTTAACCAGTTTTAGTTCGGCGACTTTTTCCATGTCGCCATTATGTAATTGCTTGATGAAGAATGCTCTATCCATAAATATATTTTTTAAGTTCGGCGATTCGCTTTCGAAAGAAATGATCCATGTTATTGGCAACGCGTCACATATTTTTTGGCTCATTATTTCACCTTCAACGCCGCCGTCATGATCAACCTCCAAAGTTAAAACCATAGTGGGCTGCTCTTTATCGAGACCAGCCTCTTTGCTGTTTAGTACGTATTCGGCATTGGTTGACCATGATCCGTTCAAAAGTTCTTTATCATAAAGATATGTTTTTTTGAAATCATGGTAGTTGGCTGGGAGCTTTGTGATGTTCTCAAGTACGCCACTGAAATTGGTAATAAACCCGACGCAAAATGCGGCGAAATATTTCATCCAGTCTAATGCTTTCATTTTTTCTTTACTCCCAGTGCTCATTTTTGTCTGCCGCATAAGGTAGATGTGACGAGGTCGCTGCCACGTTCTTAAATAAACACGAAGTCATCATTTGCGACTCTCCGCCGACAGTTTTGTTAGCGCTCATTTTCCCCAGACCTGTGCACTGGCAGAATCGAAAAACGAAACATCAAACGGTGTTTTTCGTTTCCTTTTTTCAACAAAACGATTAGCTCGCTGGATGATTGCTTTATTTGATGGTAAATCAGGTGATCCATACAATCCAACGTAAACATGACTCAGCTTTCCTCGCTCAATCAGCTTGAGAAAGTGTTCGTCGTTTTTGGCTAGTGAATGGCCGTATATAAACAATGATCCCTGAATTTCAACAAAACTTCTATATGCTTTTGCGAGGTAATCATTGTGGCGAATTCTCGTTAGCTTTTCTTCGCTAGTTCCTTCGGAAACGAATATGGGGAAGTAGTTTCTTTTGAGCGCATTTCGGATTTGCTCGATCAAACGGACTCCTGTGTTGACCCATGTGTATTTCTGAATTTCATGCCCCGCGTCAAACAAATGAAGCGCGCCATGTAAAAACCAAGTGTTTTGTTTGTGACTATTGCCCGGCTCCCAAGTGACGTAATCCGCATCAAAGTCATCGGTAGGTTTTCGGAACCCGTCATCAGAATTCGGATCTTCATCTTCTTCTGTATGCATTTGAGTCCAATACAGAAGAAGATCATAGTTCAGTGTATAGACATTCTTGAAATTTGATAAAAAAAGACGACACGCGGCATATTCACTCTCTTCAATCTCATTAGGATGCTCTGGATGACTGGCAGCAATGGCATTCACGAGAACCTCTTTGAGGGAATTTGCGTCGCCATTCATCGCTTCAGCGACCGCAGATGGTACCCCGTTATATGCCAAAACCAGCTTGGATGCGTCTCGCAGCGCGCATATTACGCGCTCAAAATCCTGTGTTTCTAGTGCGTCAAAGACATGGTTTGCCGACATCGATAGCTTGGTAAAATCCGCTCGTTCGAAAAGCTTACCGTAAACAAAAATACTAGGTCTACAAGCGATACTGAAACCATTGCCAAGAAAAACATGCCGAGTCTTGTAACGCTCTGAATCAGCTATCGCCTTATTAAAAGTGAGGATTTTCATGTTAAGCGCTAACGTTTGAGTTGTGGGGCAGCGTCGTCGCCCCACACGAATGATTCGTTAGCCATCAACGTAGCTAGGAGCCGACATTGACTTAATTGCCGTAACTGTCATTAATTGCTGGCGACCGAGTGGAGTTAATTCTGCTAATCGAACCTCTTTGCCGAATTCGTCTTTCTCCATTTCAAGCTTAATGTAACCAAGAGCAACAAACTGCACCATTACCGTTTGGAGGCTGGACTCAGCAATAGATGCTGCGCCAAATTCAAGTTCAGGAAATTTTACTTCAGCGGTGTCAGCCGCACGGGCTTTTAGGACTCGATTTAGAGCAGACTTAAGATTAGAAAGTTTACTTTTTGTTAGAAAATAGGGCCCAAATGCCTTAAGTAGGGTTGCCCAACTAAAAACCTCAACAAAAACGCAACGCTGGTGTTCATACGGGTACCCCTTGGAACGGTCAGTAGCAGTTAAGGTATATTCGATCGAAACCTCTTCGTCACCCTGCGCTAGAATATCTGAGCCTTGAGGCTTCGCAAAGGCTAATGACTCCATTGCACGCATCAAGTCATCGATCTGATGCCTTAGACGTAAAATTTCTTCTGATGCTTCTGCACTTGCCAATTGATTGGCTCTTACCCAACCCGACCTTGGGTTTCTCTTCATTAGCTGAGTCAGACTACGACTGACAACGGCGCCAAGATCTGCTGCACTTGTCCATTCTTTGCAGAGTCTTGTTTGGACAAGCTTTCTGAACTCCACAAGCTTCTTTATCGCTACGCTTTCGTTATCTGATTTTCCATTTGGAATAGATGCAGGGTCAGCGTGAAGAAAGCCGATGATAGGAATACCTATTTTCAATAGCATATCGATATTCTTTCTCTGTGTAACTTATGCCATGCTCATCTGTAGAGCCGTATCGATTTCCGACAACCACAATATAGTAGTCACATTGATCTATTAGCTCACTAATGAACGACCATTGATCGTCGTTGGCTGCAGGAAAGTATTCCATTCCACAAGGAAAACAATCCAATTCCAAAAGTGCGCGCATCACCTCCAAGCGCTCATTCTCCAAATCGCGAAATGTAGAACTTAGGAATACTTGATAGCGTTTATTCATGTGTTGTTTTTGGTGGCGTGATTTAATTTGCAAAATGGTAAATTAACCGGTACTCAAAAAGTGGCTCTTCGGTTTCTTTTCTCTGGAAAACCTTATGGGGTCTTGCTCAAATGGGGTATACCTCGAAAATAACAGGGTTAACCGAATCGACAAAAGAGGCGCAGAGATTAATTTTCATTCTAACAATAAAATTGACAAAATTAATATAAAACTTGAGGACAGTTTTCGCGCCGATGAAGTCCTTCAAAATTTTCTCAAGCAGACAGCTATGAACTGAGCAAAAAAAAAGCGTCTGAATATTTTTCAGACACTTTTTTTCACCGTTAGCCGATGGTTTCACTAAATGGCACTATTTTCACCTTCTGTTTTTTTACAAGAAGTTACGCAAACAAAAAATGCCTACAAATTCGTTTTCAAAAATTCCCACTTGGCTTTTTGCAGTGACCAGTTGGGCCAGTCGCCGCGCACCCCGTGGCCGTGGCTTGGGTAGAGTTGCAGGCTGTAGTCTTTGCCGGCCTTGATCAATTCATCGATGAGCATGACGGAATTTTGCGGATGCACGTTGTCATCCATGGTGCCGTGCATGATCATGATTTTGCCGCTCAGGTCTTTTGCTGCCTTGAGTACGCTGCCTTTGTCGTAGCCTTCCAGATTGTCTTTCGGTAAGCCCATATAACGTTCGGTATAGATGCTG
>JAUSDP010000052.1 GCA_030650605.1 bacterium | reverse complement strand
GTATTGGGGATGACGAATTTTTGCATAAGGTCCATTGGTAGCGAGTGCATGGCGGCGCTGTGCGTGATACAGAAAATTCCACGCGCTAGATAATAGGTAAAAACCGTAGCCTAAAAATATAAAGCTGGCGATATGCAAGACACCAAAGTGAGGATCACCCTTTTCACCTAAAAAAGTGGCCCACAGATGTCCGGCGTTATGCGACAAAATATCTAGATTCGGATACTTGGTTTGCAACCATCCGGATAGTAGGTATATCGTCAGGGGAAAACCATACATTTCCACGAACAAGGCCACAATGAAGGCCGAAAAAGCGCTAAAGGTACGCCAGTCACGTGTGGTCTGTGGTTTAAAGAAACTAAAGGCGAACATGATGAAAATGGCTGAGTTGAGTATGACCAGAGACCAAAGCCCATACGCCGTTTCATTATGATCCATGATGATGCTCCTTCTCATTTTCAATGTCTTTTTTTATCTCAGTGCCAGCGGCTGCATCTCTATGATGATGACCATGTCCATGATGCATAAATACATGCATCAATGGGCAGGCCAACAGCAGCAAAAAAGGCAATGCGCCAATGGCATGCGCCAGATGTTCGGTCAACAAAAAATACCCTGCGACCGCGCCGATGACGATATAACCAAGTGCATATCGGGAACGCCAAAAACCGCACAGTTCGGATTGCTCTTCATGCTCGTGGTTCATGGCGCACTCCTTTATTTTGTTGAAGAAGGAGATGAAGGTGGCATCCTATCCATCATCATTTGCATCATGCCCTCCATCATTTCCATGCGTTTTTCCATCATCTGTTGCATACCCATGTCCGCAGACATTTCGCCTTTCATCTTGCTTTTTGTATCGGCACCCATTTTATTCATATTGCCCATCATCGCCATGCCACCTTGCATCGCTTTCATGTGATCCGCCATCAAGGCACTGCGCTCTTCCGGCGTCTTTGCATTCATCATTTTTTCATGCATGTCACGCATCATTTTCATCTGCTCATCCATTTTTTTCATGGATTCTTTTACAGGTACGGGCTTGGCAATTGCTGATGTGCTTTTTGCGGAGGCGCTGACAGACTCGGGATGATGTGTTTGATGATCGACCTGATCCTCTGCCCACGCACCTGCAGCGAACATGAGGGAAATAGCAGCACATACTACTGGACGAATAAATTTCATGATTGACTCCTGATTAATCGATTAAAAAAGTATTTCTCACTTTACTACCTGCAACGCTAGATTTTCCATTTCCTGACTACGGTTATCGCGGAGTTGAGTATTGCCTGATGTTTAATATCAACATACTTCAAAAGATCACCGCACGTTTCAAACGTGCACGAAGATCCATAAATTAACTGAAATTTTTGACTAATTCAGTTTTTGATTCTATTTCGGTTTACGTGATGACCAATGCACATGCACGATACTCCAGGTGCCGCTCGTCTTTTGCAGCAGTGCTGTGCTTGTACCTAGATAGCGCACTTCCTTATTTTTGACTGTAGCTTTGGTTTCTGTCTCTTCCCAAATAACTGCCAAATTGCCCTCTCTACGTTCACTTTGTTGTAGAACCCTATGTGTGGAAGTCTTTGCGAAAGCGATATCTCCCGGCAAGTGATGCTTGGCGTACTCAGCACGTGATCGTTCGACATATCCTGATTCATAGATCGTAATGTCAGGCGCTAATAATTCAGTGGCTTTCGTTTTGTCGCCACTTGCAAGGGCGTCGTGGAAGGCAGCCAGAACCTGTTTAGGTTCGTTGGCAAAAGCAAGACTAGTCAATACACTCAATGTGAAGGAAATGATGATTTTTTTCATACTAGTGTTCTCCTTTTTTTGAAACGGTTAG
>JAUSDP010000048.1 GCA_030650605.1 bacterium | reverse complement strand
CTGCAATATACTAAATATCTAAATATATTGTCATACGTTACTTTTATGCTATAGCATTATTGTAACGTATGTGATTTTGAGACTTTTTTACAAAAGAAAAACCTCGCGCAAGGGTCGCGCGAGGCCGGGCCGAAGGCCCTTGGAAAACTAGAGGTCGAAATCTAGGGGTCATCATATCCACTCTGTAACCGGAAGTCGGTTTCGAACCCGGTAAGCAACGAGGATGCCGGCAATCATGCTTGCACCAATGAACATGTATACGGGAAGCGCGTAGTTAGCGAAGGTGTGGTCGGTAATCGCGAAGATTGCTAGACCATAACCTATAATCTAATCTGTCTGCTAGATATTATACCATATACAACCTAAATTGCAAGTGGTTGTAATAATTAAAGTGTATCTTTGAGAGATAGGCTTTCTTTGAGACCTAAGAAAACCACGACCGCCAAGACCAAAAATATTTTCTCAAACGAAAAGAAATTGAGGGTTAAAAGGCCGACAATGATACCTAAAATATTACCTACTGAACGAGTCAATCTAAAAATACTTAGAAACCCGGTATCTTCCGCTTTCACGTGTTTGAAAAAATAAGTCTCAGTCATGGTCTCCACCAGACTAGCGCCGACTCGCGAGATAAAGAGTATCACCATCCATGCCAAAAAAACTTTTCCTATAAATGGCATAACGAGTAAAGAAAAACCGGTAATCAGGAAACCTAAAGTTAATAATTCTTTCTCTCCCCAGAATCGATCAGCAAGCTCACCCCCCAGCCAATCAAAAAGTATAAAAGGCAAAAGCATAACCGCAAATATAATTCCGAGTTCCGACCATTCAAAACCAAGAACACGATAGAGAAAAATAGGAGTATAGATAATCATCAAACAGAAAAAGAATTCAAGTATTAGTCTAGCTAAAGTAACACTCCGTATATTTTTACTCTGCCACCAAGCGCCGTACGGTAGCTCGAGAGAGTGATGATAAGAACCGTGAGATTGGGAAGTCTTTGACTTTAGAGAAAAGATTGAAAGCAAAATCGGCGGTATAAGAAATAGGGCAGCAACAGTATAAGCAGGTCGAAACCCCTCCCACATCGTCGCCAAAAAAGCCAAGATGAGGGGCCCCAGAGCCACACCCATACTGATAGTAGTAAGATAAAGACCTCGGATCTCGCCTGTTTTTTTGTCTGTCGAAAGTTCCTCAAGAAATATATCTAGACAATAGTACGTCATAGGGATAAGACAAGAATAGATAATCGAAGAGATTGCTACTGTCAGGGCCGTGCTAGCGAGAGCCATAAACACAGAGCTTATTAAAACAAGGATCAATGATAAGAAGAGAAAGATTCGTTTGCCTAAAGATTTAATTAACTTAGGAGCATGCAAGAAAATGAGAACATTGCCGATCGCACCGAGAAGAAACAAGAGACTGACAGCATTTGATTCAAAAAAGTCGCTTAAGAAGGAAGAGTGGACATAAAGGATGACGCCATAGTGAATCGAAAGAAAAAAAACGGCGGCAAAAATAGAAACGAATCGCATCATACTCCTAAGATAACAGGTATGACCGTAGGTTTCTTGGCAGTGCGTTGAAAGAGGAAACGTGAGACATCTTCCGTGACAGCACTCTTGGCATAATCAAAATTAATTGGATTCATACCGACAGTCGTCCTTTCTATTGAATGCCTGATGATACCCCTTGCTTCAGAAAGAAGTTCTTGAGATTCTCTAAGATAAACAAAACCCCTAGCGATAATATCTGGCGACTTTTTAAGACGACCAGTTCTCATATCTACGAGAACTATGATAACGAAGATACCATCTGCCGCTAACATTTTCCTATCTCGAATAACTACTTCCGAGAGATCACCGATAGAGAGACCTTCCACCACCATGTCTTCCGATGGCGCTTTTTCCAATAGTTTAACAATTTTAGCACCCTTGTCCTGAATCTCAATAATACTACCGTTGTCAGGAACTATTATATTTTCTCGTGGACAGCCAAGTTCAGCGGCCAATTCGGCATGCATTTTGAGTCTGAAATGATTACCGTGCACTGGCATAAAATATTTGTAAGGAATCTGTTGGTGTAACCATTTAAGCTCATCGCGTTTGCCGTGTCCGGAAGTATGCACATTTGAATCTAGATAGGTGATAATTTTGGCGTCACTACGATAAAGATTATCTTTAAGTTTATCCACTGCACGATCATTACCAGGGATGACAGAGGAAGAGAGCACAATGGTATCAGAACGATCCAACCGAACGTATTTGTGAGTTTTATTAGATATCCGTGCTAAAGCGGCGAATTCTTCTCCTTGAGCACCCGTCGCAATAATCATAATTTTATTTGGAGGATATTTGGTTATATCTTCAATAGGGATAACGATACTAGTATCAACTAAATTAAGATGTTTAATGATGTCAACGTTAGCTTTCATACTTCGACCTTCAATGAGCACCTGTCTTCCGTAACGTCGAGCCGTGTTGATAAACTCAATTATTCTTTCAATTTGTGAGGAAAAAGTGGCCAAAATAATCCGACCGGGAGAGGAGGCTACAATAGAGTCTATATTTTTTAAAATGGAAGCTTCAGATGGTGAAAAACCTGGTTTCTCTATGCCAGTTGAGTCCATTGTGAAGAGAAGAACATTGCGATCTTTAAAAATCTTATACTGCTCAAATTCCTTCTCAACTGGTACGCCATTCTCGTTTTCTACTCTTACATCGCCAGTATTAACAATATCGCCATAAGGCGTTTCGATGATGATACCGGTAGATTCTGGAATAGAGTGAGTCAAACCGAAAAAGCGCACCTTAAGATTGGGACTTAGAGGAATTGATTTATCATTCGCGTCAACAATTTTTATATTTAGCGGAGCGAGGTGGGGAAATTCTACTTGACGTTTCTGAATCATCAAGGCACCAAACTCACGAGTATAAATAGGCGGATTACCAAGTCGGTCAATAAGATAGGGAATGGCACCGATATGGTCAAGGTGTCCATGAGTGATCACTAATGCCCGAATTTTGTCCTTACGCTCTTCAAGATATTTGGTGTTCGGTAAAATATAATCAATACCAGGAGTTTCATCATCAGTAAACTTAATACCCGCATCGCAGACGATAATATCTTCACCAAACTCTATCACGGTCATATTTCTACCAATCTCTTCAACTCCACCTAGCGGAATAATTCTAATACTATCTCCGAGAGGAGGAATGATATCGTGGGGCTTTTTAATAACTAGCGGTATATGTGACCTTCTATGTGGACTTTTATGACGTGAGTTTCTAGTAAATGTATTATTTATCATTGCTTAAATGTTATTTATCAAATATGGTCCAAACCTTATCTGTCTCGATGTACCAATCAGTAATACTAAGAAATCTATCTTGGGAAATAGTTAGTGAGTCTAGGTTAACAGCTTTTATCTTTTCCGGTACAACATATAGAAAACTCGGCGTATAGAGGAAAACTGCTGGCATATCACTTTCTATTTCTTTCGCAAAAGCTTGGTAATTTTTTTCTATCACTTCTGAATCATTAGTGTCCCTGGCATTTTCAAGATATTTATCGGCTTGACTATTGGTGTACAGAGCGATATTAAGTCCTGGGTCTTTTCTCTGCGATGAATGCCAGAATGGATAGAGATCTCTATCTCTACCAACAACTTCTCCAAAGAGAAGAGCATCGAAGTTTCTCGAGCGGATAACATTCTGATTGAGATCACCAATTTCGAAAACTAAGATCTCAATCTTAGCACCAAGTTTCTGCCATGCGGCGACAAGTTCCCTTGCCACTTCCTGTAGTTCTGGTGCATCACCGGTAGAGATTGAAAACGACAAAACCATTGTACCAGAAGTAGATTTCTTTTCAAGTATACCTGTTTCTAGATTTGGTTGCCAACCCGCCTTAGTTAAAAGTGTTTTAGCTTTGTCTAATTTTTCCTCGAGTGTCAGTTTAGCTTCTTTGATATTTGACCAAGAATAAATACCGGCTGGAATTGGACCGTTAATCACGGTAGCATACCCACCAAGAATGTTCGTAACTATTTCTTCTTTAGGACTGACAAGATCAAGTGCTTGTCGTACTTCCTTATTAAAGAGTACTTTAGATTGATTCTGGTTGAAAAAGACTGCGAAGACGCGGGGTAGAGGAGAAGAAATAACATGAGGATTATTTGTTTTAAGTTCAAATATTTTCTCTGGTGAGATACCACCTATACTTTCCACTTCGCGTGCATTATAAGCTTCAATAAGCATAGTTTCACTTGGATAGAATTTGAAGATTAGATTTTTTATAAATGGTGCTTTGCTTGATGCCTTTTCAAATGGAATTAATTTGTATAAATTTGGTATACCACCAGAGTTTCTCTCAACTTTTTCTACTTTGTATGCTCCAGAACCTATAGGCAGAGTATTAAATTGACTAAAAGAAAACTCGTCGTCGGAAACATTTTTCCAAATATGTTTTGGTAAAATTCCAACTGTCAGATTATAAATAAAGGGCGTATAAGCCTGTTTGATAGTAAAGGAAACAGTTTTTTCGTCAATCTTTTCGACCACAATCCCATCCCAGTTGCCTCTTTTGGGACTCTTGATACTTGGGTCATTAATTTTTTGTATCGTAAAGATAACGTCATCCGCCGAGATAGGTATTCCGTCATGAAAACGAGCATCTTTGTCAATATGGACTGTATAAATTTGACGATTATCAGAAATAATCACACTATCAGCTAAATCATTTTCAATTTCACCTTGTGGAGTAATACGTAATAAACCGGAGTAAATGAGGGTCGTTAAATTTTTATCTGCTTCAGAAATAGCGAGTACGGGATTAATAAAGCGGGGATTACCGACTACTCCCTCCGTCAAAGTGCCACCCCGAATGGGTATCTCAATAAGATAGGCATCACTTACTTTCCATAAAAGAAAAAAACCAGAAAGTAAGAAAACGGAAACAAAAAAATAAAATGTAGCTTTTTCAGCAATGGTAAAAGAACGTAGAATGCCACGTATAGAACGTTCTTTGGGTATACTGAAGCGTTTCAAGAGAAGCGCTCGCCATTTTTTATAGTTCATCCCGTTAGAGATAGGAAGCGCTAGCGCTTCCATAGTTACTTATAATTTTGTAATAATACCACATGAGAAATCTCTAACGGGATTCATTATTTATTACTTGCCGAGAAAAAGACTGGTAAAAGCTGATATAACAAAAAGAACGGCCACTACCAAAGTGGCGTTAAAAAGAATTTTTTCGAATCCGCGACGCATGAAACGTCCGCCTATCGCATCACCACCTCCGAAAGTGGAACCCAAACCTCCTTCTGAGCGTTGAAGTAACACCCCCGCTATGAGGAGAAGACTCAAAATAATCTGAATGTAGGGAAGAATCTGGGCCATTGTTTATACGGGATAATATTATCATAATAAAAAATCCCGGCAACTGCTATCGGTCAGCAGATGCCGGGATCATGAAAGCAATAGTGCCACTCACGCTTAATCTTTCTTCTCGTCTGTAGATGCAGGTTCTATCGGTATCATTGGGCAAAACCCTTCTTTTATGTCCCGGAGGTGGTCTTTAAAAAGAGCCCGCACTTCTGTTGTCCTAAACCAGCGTGCGAAGTAGAAGATGAGCACAAGAGCAATGACTCCAGCCACCACTATTCCTAGCAAGCTGACATATTGGGAGATCATTCCGAAAATGAAGCCAATCAAACCCGGTGTCAAATACAGTGCTATACCACCAAATATAAGGTAGCCCGGCCATGCACGATGACCACCTACTGCCGGCCAATGTTTGATGGGAATAAAGGCAGGCTCTTTTTCCTCATAGCATTTCATGATGTTGAGGCGATATCCACTAATCAAGAAGGCAAATACTGTGCCTAGCACTATAATTACCACTGAGAATAACGCTAAGATGGGCCACCATATCAGTAACATAGAGACAACTTTCCGGAAGAGAGCACAGCGACCAACTCGTGCTGGTATCTTGCTGTTTGCACCATATGCGATCTTAAACGCCCAACTATTTCTTTTCAGTTCTTTCACAATTCACCCCTTTCTGTTTTTTTTGATACTGTCTTTTAGTAGTATATCAGTGTAATTTAAGCTTGTCAATCACAAAATTTGACTTTGCGGATTTTTCATATACAATGCGTGAACTATTAACATTTTTTTAAAAGATATGCAGAAAAATAATATTAAAACTAAGGCTCAAATTAAACCATTTGGAGATAGGGTGTTAGTTCAACCGTTTACCGAAGATCAAATTAAGGGTGATAAGAGTAACCATTACGGCATTGTTCTACCTGATAGTGTTTCGAAAGAAAAATCCGCTCAAGGTAAAGTCCTGGCGATTGGGGAAGGGAAGTGGGTAGACGGCAAATTAGTACCGATACGAATCAAAGTCGGTGATATTGTCATATTTTCCAAATATGGATATGACGAAGTGGAACATAATGATGAAGAACTTTATCTCTTAAAAGAAGAGAATATTTTAGCAATTATAAAATAAATTACCATGGCAAAACAGATTCTTTTTAATCAAGATGCTCGAGAAGCGCTTAAGCGTGGAGTAGACAAGGTAGCAAATGCAGTCAAAATTACCATAGGACCTCGTGGCAGAAACGTAGTTTTAGATAAGGGTTATGGCGCACCGACTATTACTAACGATGGCGTAACAATTGCCAAAGATATTACTCTCAAAGACAAATTTGAAAATATGGGCGCCGAAATCGTAAAGGAGGTGGCATCAAAAACTAACGATACCGCTGGCGATGGCACCACAACCTCAGTCATAATCACTCAAGCCTTGGTTGAAGCAGGTTTTAAAAAAACAACAACAGGTGCTAACGCTATGGCAATTAGACACGGTATTGAATCGGCAACCAAAGACACCATAGCGGAGCTTAAAAAAATGGCCAAACCGATTAAGTCTCAGGATGAAGTCAGGCAAGTAGCAACAATTTCAGCCGAATCGGAAGAAATTGGCGCTATTATTGCTCAAACTATTAAAAAAATTGGTAAGGATGGTGTGGTCACCGTTGAAGAATCTCAATCTTTTGGCGTAGAGTCAGAAATTGTCGAAGGGCTCGAATTTGATAAGGGATACCTTTCCCCTTATATGATTACTAATACAGAGCGTATGGAGGCGGAGTATCGCGATCCAGTCATTCTTTTAACCGACAAAAAGATTTCCACTATTAAAGAAATTTTACCCCTGCTTGAAAAACTAGCAGCTAGTGGTAAGAAAGATTTAATTATTATTGCGGAAGATGTAGATGGGGAAGCCCTGACAACTTTCGTAGTAAATAAACTTCGGGGAAGTTTTAATGTGCTAGCAATTAAGGCGCCGGGTTATGGGGACAAAAAGAAAGAGATACTAGCAGATATTGCCGTTACTATTGGAGCTAAAGTAATTTCAGAAGAATTAGGTATCAAGTTTGATAATGCAGAATTAACAATGCTTGGCCGAGCCTCACGAGTAATCTCCACCAAAGACAACACTATTATTGTTGGTGGTAAGGGTAAGAAATCGGAAATAGAAGCAAGAATAGAAAGTTTACGAACACAGAGGCAGAATACTACTTCAAAATTTGATACAGAAAAACTTGATGAGCGTATTGGTAAACTTTCGGGCGGAGTAGCAGTAATTCGAGTTGGTGCTGCAACCGAAACCGAGATGAAATATCTCAAACTCAAGATAGAAGATGCTGTCAATGCTACCAAGGCCGCCATTAGTGAAGGTGTTGTAGCGGGCGGCGGTAGCGCTCTAGCTAAAGTGGCTAAAAAGATCGCCGATCGATATGAAGACAAGAAGAAAATAGTAAATGATTTGGAAGGGTCAGATTATACAGCGGGATATTTCATAGTAGTCAGAGCTCTTGAAGAGCCCCTACGACAAATTGCGATCAATGCCGGCAAAGACGAAGGTGTGATACTAAACGAAGTAGTTAAAGGTGGAACTAATGCCGGTTACGACGCTTTGAGCAATGCTTTTGTAACAGACATGTTTGAAGCAGGTATCATTGATCCGGTAAAAGTGACTAGATGTGCTTTAGAAAATGCTGCTTCCGCTGTCGCCATTCTTCTCACTACTGAAGTAGCTATTGCTGACGAACCGAAGGCAGAAGGTGGTATGCCTGCCCGCCCTAGCTTTAGCGATGGCGGGGATTACTAAATTAGTCTACAATTTAGTAATTAACTAAAATAAATATGAATCCCGTTAGAAGTAAAAATGGACATGAAAAATATAAATGTTAATATTAGTAGAGTAATTAGTAATAACTTCTAACGGGATGAAAAAAGGCGTATTGATAATTATAGGTATTATCGCAGTGCTTGTCATTTGGGGATTCTCTAGTTATAACAGTTTAATTTCGTTAAATGAAACGGTAGATGCTCAATGGGCAAAAGTTGAGACACAATACCAGAGACGATTCGACTTAATCCCTAATCTTGTAAATTCAGTTAAGGGTATCTTGACCCAAGAGCAAAAGATTTTTGGTGATATTGCCGAAGCTCGCACTCGTTATAGTAGTGCTGGTTCCGCAAATGAAAAAGCCTCTGCTGCCAGTCAAGTGGAAAGTGCTTTTGCCAGACTCTTAGTAATAATGGAAAATTATCCTCAACTGCAATCTTCCGGAAACGTTCGAGATTTGATGACTCAACTTGAGGGTACAGAAAATCGTATATCGGTGGAACGTACCCGTTTCAATGACATGGTTCGTGACTATAATGTTTCTGTAAAGAGGTTTCCAAAAAATATCCTGGCGATGTTACTCGGTTTTGGCGAGCGTGCCTACTTCGAATCTGTTAATGGTGCCGAGACGGCTCCTACAGTACAACTTTAATACAAGCAATGAAAAGTTTTGCTCTCGCTCTAGTTTTTCTAGTTCCTAGTATTATCTTTGGCTACACATCTCCGGGAAAACCGGGTGGGTTTGTCAATGATTTCGCAAGCATTCTCAGGCCAGAGACCGTTTCTTCTTTAAATCAAAAATTAGAACAGTTTTCTAAAGAAACGGGAAATGAAATATCTGTAGTAACTATCTCAAAACTTGAAGATGAGACTATAGAGACTTACGCGGAAACACTTTTTCAAGAATGGGGTATTGGTAAAGAAAAAGAGGACAATGGTTTACTCCTACTCATCTCACTAGTAGATAGGGAAATGCGTATAGAAGTCGGTTATGGATTAGAACCATTAGTGACAGATATAGACAGCGGTAGAATTATCAGAGAAATACTTACTCCGGCCTTTCAATCAGGAGATTATGATCTAGGTATTAGCAAAGCTGTAGACACTATTATCGGGCTTATTGGTGGGGAAGAAATGGCACCTAACAGAGACTCCGGGTCCATTAATAATTGGTCCCGACTATTACCCTACATCATCTTTGCCTTTATTTACCTTGTCTCAATTTTAGGTAGGTCAAAATCATGGTGGGCGGGTGGTGTGATAGGTGGAGTTCTAGGTATAATATTTTTCTCTGGTATTTTATTTGTCGGTATGTATATCTTGATTGGATTAATTTTCGATTTCATCGTCTCTCGTGCTTATATTAAGACGCTATCACGTGGCGGAGTTCCCCCTTGGTGGATAGGTGGAGGAGGTCTGGGTGGTGGTTCTGGTGGATTCGGTGGCTTCGGCGGGGGAATGTCAGGAGGCGGTGGAGCAAGCGGCCGGTGGTAAAATTATGTCTCTCTTACTTCGCTTCCTATGTTTCAGGTGAAGTAAAACTTGATAACGATGCTACTGAATTTGCTTGGATTACTATAGATAAGGTGGGGGATTATGATTTCATTGATGGCATAGACAACGAAATTAGGCAGGTTGATGAAATCTTAAAGAAAAGAAAGTAAAAGGTACCAAATGACAGCGGCCGCTGTCATTTGGTATAATATAAAGAATGAGACGAACAGGGCAAATACAAAAGAAAGTTATTCTTTTATTATGGGCTGGTCTAGGATTAGCAATGGTCAGGTCGCCCAAGGCGTACTTCAGAATCATTAAAGGTACTAGAAAAGAATGGGGGATGATAAATAAGAGAGCCCTAGAAACAGCTATTAATTCTCTTTATAACTCTAAGTTAGTCAGTGAAAAGAGTAATGAGGATGGTACAACCACTTTAATACTTTCGGCGGAAGGGAAGCATCTGGCTTTGACTTATGACTTGGATAACCTTGTGATACCCAGACATCCGTGGGATAAAAAGTGGAGGATAGTGATTTTTGATATACCAGAGAAAAAGAAGGGGGTCCGGGAAGTTCTAAGATATAATCTAAAAAGGCTTGGGTTTAAAGAATTACAGCATTCAGTTTTTATCCTCCCGTTTGAGTGTAGGAAAGAAATTGAGTATTTAATCGAATTCCATAACTTGAGGCGTTTTATTAGGTATATTGAAGCGCAACATATAGATAATGAGCTTGATCTTAAACATAAGTTTAAGCTTTTATAGCAAAAGTGTTAACTACTAGCGGCCGCTTTCATTTAACACTTATGGAAAATTTGTTAAATTATGTTATAAATAAGTTTATCAAGTGGAGGCGTCGCATAGTGGTCTAGTGCGCACGCTTGGAAAGCGTGTAGGGCGCAAGCCCTCGAGAGTTCGACTCTCTCCGCCTCCGCCAGTTAGGAAATGAACTTGTACTAGTATGAATTTCTACGAACTCAGAAACAAGATAGATAATCACAAAAAGTTTTCTTTAGTTAAAAAAATGGAGAAAAGTCCAGTCGTCAATAATGCGTATCCTGGTCAATTTAATCTTAGCTTTACCGAATCAAAATGGTTAGATAAATTTGGAAACTATCTAGATATAAACAAAGATTTTTTCTTTAGCACAATACAACCCGTAATACGGTATAACGATTTTAAAAATCAAATCTTAACAAATAAAACGATACATAAACATCTTGCATTATTTGACATGGCAGACTTGATTGGAGCAGGAGTTTTTGTCGACAAAAAATTAGGAAATGATTTTACTAAACTTGAAATTCACGAATTTATTAAATTCTTTTCGGAGTTAGGAATTTCTCTCGATAGGATATATGTTAGTAACTTTGCAGGCGCGAAAGTAAGTGAGGCTACAAAAGGAAAATATATATTTGATAAATTTATACCGCCTTTTGAATTTGGAAAAAATCAGTGGATAGAAAATGGAGTCCCTTCAGAAAATATTATTCAAGATAAATCCCGTGATACTTTTTTGGCTTTAAACATTTACGGAAGACCTACTCCTTGGGGTTACCGCAACGAAATTTACATAAAATCTTCCAACGGAGAATTAGTTGATGTGGCAACACTTGAATATTTGATATGGCATCCTATTTTAAAAGATGCTGAGATTATTGATTTGTCCGATTATGAACATTTTGTTGGTTTGAATGTAATCGGAGTTGAAAGGTTGTGCATGATAGTTAACGATTTTCAGAATATTTCACAATGCGAGCATATCTATCCGCTACTTCTTGCTCTCGAGAAAGTATCACCAAATTATAATTATAGTTCAGCGGTTACAGCCGTTGAGAGTGTTCGCGTATTACATAGGATCATTGCTGATATTGGTAAGTCAAATAATTTGTCAAAAACACGGCGAGAGAAATTTAATGATTATCTCGAGGCACTACATATTCATTTGAACATACTTAATATATCGGATAAGATGGGCGTATTAGAGAAATTACTTGAATTAAATGCTAAAATTAATCCGCATTACCCAGAATTACAGAATTCGTCAAACAATACCGAGAAAACCGTAGAAACTTATTTTGAAGTAAAGTTTAAAAATTAAGGCCGCCAAAGAAAAACTTAGCTCAGTTGGATATTTTGAAACAGACACCGCCAGTTAGGAAATGAAAAAATACTTTAAAAAAATCTGGACTAATAATCCAACAGTCAGGAAAACTACTGGCGTAGTATTCGTTATTTTTGGTCTCATTTCCATTATCACTCCGTTTACACCCGTGGGATTTCTTCTGCTACTAGGCCTAGAAATCTTGGGAATCAGAATTTTGTTCTGGGATAAACTAAAGAATTGGTTTAGGAAGTAAAATTAAAAAGAAATCTATCAACAAATTGATAAAGCATAGTCATCAACAAAGGCATCGAGGAAGGAAAATTTTATTAACAGTTTTACTTCTGATTTTATTAGGCATACTTGCGGCAATATATTTATATGTACAATCTGCACCAAGAGTAGACTACAAAAAAACTGTCGCGACGAGCTCTATTACTGTTAATAAGGCCGTGCTCAATGTGACCGAGCCATTTCTATCTATTACTCCAGATTCGATCCAGCAAGGAGAACCTGCACTTATAACAGTAGAGGGATTAACTTCTACTTCAAGTGTTAAGTCGTTTACAATAAACAATATTCCATTAGTCATGTTCCTACATAACGATCGAGTCACGGCACTTCTTGGTGTAGATTTGAGAGCCATACCAGGTACATATCCTCTCGTCCTGACCTTTAAAGACGGCAAGCAAATACGTGAAAACCTTATCATCAATGAACGTCCTCTAGTCAAAGTACCTTTTGTTATTCCTGAGAAACTCGGCGGCAATACGAGAGCAAGTGAGAGAGAGCTAATCTCCACTCTTGCTGCTGAAGCTAAAATTATCAACGCTCTTCCCACGGGCAGTGAGAAACTCTGGACTCTACCGTTTAGATCACCTCTAAAGGGTGCCCTCGTTGTATCAGATGCGTACGGGTATACACGGATTATAGGAAAATCAACCATGCCCCATAAGGGTGTGGACCTGAACGCGCCTATGGGAACTTCTGTCTATGCTATGAATCGAGGTATGATCATATTTACAAACTATCTTCGCAATTACGGCAATACTATAATTATCGACCACGGCATTGGACTACAAACCGTATATATACATCTCTCGGAAATAAATGTGACTGAGAAGCAAATAGTGGAGAAAGGTGAACTCATAGGACAGAGTGGTGATACTGGCTACGTTTTGAATCCTCATCTACATTTATCCGTTAAGATATGGGATATATCCATAGATCCAATAAAATTCTTAGAGCTTTTAGGTTCAAAAAATTAAAATGGGTATCGTCATAATTACCATTCCCGGAGAAGCCAAGCGTACTTTTGCAAACTCTCTCCATAAAAAATCTGGTGGAAAAGTTGATCTCGTGATTATTCAAAAGCCGAAGCCACGTAACCATTCTATTATTAGTAATCTTAAACGTTTGTATAATTCCGTAGGTCTCAAGGCGCTCCCGATTGAGATTTGGTATGCCATTCTTTTAAGATTAAATAGTTCAGCAAAGAATACTCTAGAATATTTTAGAGAACATAGCCTATCAGACTCTTCTGAATCAGGATATCTTCCCAAAACCATGGAAGTGACTTCTATAAACGATAATGACGTATTTGAAACACTCACAAAACTCTCACCAGACCTCATGGTAATTTGGGGAGGTACGATTATAAAACCACATATCATTAAAGTAGCCAAAAAAGCTATAAATCTTCACATGGGCTTTTGTCCGTATTACTTAGGTGCCATTGCTAACCAACACGCAGTGATCAATCGCGAACCCTGGCGCATTGGCGCCACCATCCACTATGCCGAAGCAAAAGTAGACACTGGAGATATCATTGAAATAATCACACCCAACCTCTCTAAGCCACCACAGGAGCTCTTTAAAGACCTCAATGATCGCGCCAAAAGAAAATACTTGAAGGTTGCCAAAAGACTTTATGAAGGTCAAATTCTAAGTAAAAGACCTCAAAAGACTAAAGAAAGTCAGAAACTGACCCTTAAAGAATGGACGCCTAGAATGAGATATCGTCTAGCCAAACAAATGATTAAATGGGAGCGAACTGGTAAATTGGCCTGATATTCATTTTCAAGTGTGTATTGCTAAATTTAGAGGAATATGCTACACTTCAGAGATGTAAGGTTCTCGTTGAGAGGTTACTTGAGTTTCTCCCCCGCCTCGGCGGGGCAAGCGAAAGAGAGCGCGAGATGAGATCGGTCCGACACTTACATAGTTAATATAATGTCGGCAGAAATAAAATGGTAACAAAGCTATACGTCGGTGGGATTCCTTATTCCACGACAGAAGCAGCTCTTAGTGACTTGTTCGCAAAGGCAGGTTCTGTCTCCTCTGCATCAATTATTATTGATCGTATGACCGGCAGAAGCAAAGGTTTCGGATTCGTCGAGATGTCAAATGATGATGAAGCTCAAGCAGCTATCAACATGTACAATGGTCAAGACTACGAAGGTAGGAAGTTGACTGTCAATGTTGCTCGCCCGCTCGAGCCTCGCGCTCCTCGCGATCGCCGACCTATGTGAGTAAACAAAAAAGCCCCGAAAGGGGCTTTTTTGTTTACTCCGAGTGAGTCGAGGAGTTATACTTAAAATATGAAGGACTTCTTTTTTTTAATTTTAGGGTTAATAATCGTATTCGGGTCGGTATTTCTATTTTTGGGACGGACATCAGTCACAAGAAATGAGACAAAAATAATAAAGATCAATGACACAAGCATAAAAGTTGAGATTGTCGATACCCCAGAGACACGCGAGCAAGGTTTGTCGGATAGAGAGACCCTATCAGAGGGTGCGGGTATGCTTTTTATATTTGATAGCCCTGCCAACTATGGATTCTGGATGAAGGATATGAAGTTTGCTATTGATATCGTCTGGATAGATGAGAAGTCTCATGTCATCGGTATAGAAAGGGAAGTCTTACCTGGCACTTTTCCACAAACCTTCTATCCAAATCAACCAGTAAAATATGTTTTAGAGCTTCCAGCCGGAAGTACTAATCGATATAATATTAACATAGGTGCTGTGGTACAATTGTAGTATGGCAATACAGGTAGCAATAAATGGGTTTGGGAGAATTGGAAGATCGTTTTTTCGCGCGACGTGGGGATTGCCAGAATTTAATATCGTCGCCGTAAATGATTTGGCGGATGAAAAAACGCTGATGTATTTATTGAAATATGATTCTGTTTACGGCCGTTATTTGAAAGAGCCGAAAGGAGTCCAATTTTTGGCGGAAAAAGATCCGACAAAATTACCGTGGGATGCGTTGGGCATTGATATTGTGGTCGAATCAACTGGATTTTTTACAACATTGGAGAAAGCTCGTGCGCATATCACTGCGGGTGCAAAAAGAGTTGTTATTACAGCCCCTGCCGGAGATGATGTTGTAACCGCGTTGGTTGGTGTAAACGACGACAGATTTGCTACAACAAATCCTATTACTTGCAATGCATCCTGTACTACAAATTCTGTAGCTCCTGTTATGCAAATCATTTTGGAGAATTTTGGTGTAAAGCGCGCCACCATGACTACCGTTCATGGATACACAGCTAGCCAAAAATTGGTTGATGGACCAGACGCTAAAGATCCACGACGGGGGAGAGCGGCGGCCGTTAATATTGTGCCTTCTACGACAGGCGCGGCAGATGCAGTAATTCAATCAATTCCAATACTAGAAGGGAAATTTCAGGCGGAGTCGGTTCGCGTACCAACTTTAACTGGTTCTTTGAGTATTATGACAGTAATTACGGAGAAAAAAACTTCTGTTGAAGAAATAAATGTAGTTTTCAAAAAAGCCGCAAGTGATCCCCGCTGGTCAAAAATTTTAAAAACAACAGAAGACCCGATAGTTTCAACAGATATTATCGGCGAACCCTACGGCGCGATAGTTGATTTAACATTAACTAGAGTTTTGGGCGATCCCTCGACCCCGCTCGGGACAGGCGACCTTATCAAAGTCTTTTCATGGTACGACAACGAGGCCGGTTACACGGCGACATTAGTGGAGCATGTAAGGAGAATTGCGAAAAACATATGAGAAATTGGTGGGCAAGACAAGCCAGAGTGGACAAAGCTCATCTAATTGGGGTTTTTGTCGCTGCGATATTGGTGATTATATTTTTATCTGGTGTGATTTGTAATCCAAATACAAAAGAGTGTATAGAATTTTGGCATAGATTTACAAACTTCTTTAGCGGATTCTTGCTCTAATTATGAAAATTTATATTGGATCAAATCATGCTGTTATTTATGATATAATAGCTATATTATGAGTATTGTAGAAATAAAAGAGAAAATATCACCAATATTGCGCGCTTATGGTATCAAAAAAGCGTCTGTTTTTGGCTCTGTCTCACGAGGGGATGAGCGTCCGGATAGTGATGTGGATTTGCTTGTGGAACTTGGCCCTGGGCCAATGG
>JAUSDP010000047.1 GCA_030650605.1 bacterium | reverse complement strand
CCAAGGCTTCCCTTTTTTCTTCACCAAGTTCTTGGAAGTGAATCTGATTCCATTCTGTTTCAGTCTTCTTCACGTAGAAGATGGCTTCTCCTTTTCCTTTCATGAGGACGCGGAAGGGGAGCTTCTTCCCTGGTTCTGCGACGTCATGAACTCGATCTATCGTGTCGGCCTCCGCCGGGAGCTCCTCCTGGTGAGTCTGGGTCGAGTAATACTCGACTGACTCTATGAGAGGTATCCTGAAGTTTAGGCCTGGTTGCATCACTCGCACAAACTTTTTGAATCGGAATACCACTGCGATTGAGCCCGTTTTTACCAAAACAAACGAAATGAATCCTATAAGAAGAATCCACACCGTGAGGAAACCAATTATCAACAATACATTCGTCATTGCTTTCTCCTTTTTCTGCGGGATTGCCGCGATTTAGGGTTTTGAAGTAATGTGAAGAACCAACTGTCTACCTTTATTATACAACAAGTGTTTATAAAATGCAAGCGTATGCGTAACCGGCAGGTCTCTTTAGGTGTTATGATGGGGGACTTACCAGTTTACTTAAACTAACATGAATCCCGTTAGAAGTAACCTGTGATTATGGAAAATGCAATTTTATTTATAAGGTGTATTATAAGAAATAACTTCTAACGGGATGAATACAGAAATAATATTTTTTATCGGACGACTTTTGCTCGGAGGTTTTTTTCTTTACAACGCTTACAATCACCTAACGAACGTTACAGGTTTAACCGCCTACACTGAATCAAAGAAAGTCCCCATGGCCAAAGCGGCGGTTATTGTCTCGGGTCTTCTACTCCTATTCGGTGGCTACACCATAATCGCCGGAGTGCGTGTCACAGCCGGCATTGCCGCCTTGGTGTTTTTCTTTATCCCCACAACTTTCGCCATGCATGCTTTTTGGAAAGAGGAAGGGCAGACTCGTATGATGGAACAAGTTCAATTTATGAAAAATTTAGCTATCCTCGGCGCGGTGCTTATGCTTCTTGCGATCCCGACCCCTTGGGCAATGTCTTTGACTTATTAACATTTTCCTTGACTTTTTAAGGGCTTCGGGGTTAGACTCTTTCCCAGACTGCTTTTTGTGTGTTCTGAAATAGTTGTGTGCAACATTTAATGGGGGTGGAAATGAATAATGGTTTGAGGCCGATATTTGTGACTATACCAGTGGTGGCATGGTCACAAGAGGAGAAGGCGACAATAAATGCTAGTAGTCTAATTGTTGCCGATGCCATGAGAAGGTTGGGGTATCACAGTATTACCCTGAAGAGGTGGCATCCGGACAGTAGGGCTATGATTGTTCGCAGTGGTCTACCAGTTATACCGCTGTTTGACATTGATTCACGCTTCATTAGCGTGAATTGCTGGCATCCTTGCTTAAGTATTGCCCAGATTGTGCCAGAGTGGGCAAGAAAAATGTCCACTCGTTGGTGTGTGGGGGTGGGGGAGGATTGCTGCGTTTGCGGCGATAAGATAGAAGTGGCCGCAAGACAGATTTATTCGCGGTTCTCTCCGCGACCCAAACTCGTTAGTATTCCACTAAGGTAAGTAGTGGTATTGGTTTCGATCGTTCGTTTTGCCGGCAGTGTCCATTGGGTTGGGCCCTGTCGGCATTTTTAATTCCTTAAGACTTGATAATTTCAATGATCTTATCGTGGTCATCAACTATATGAAAGAGATTAAGATCTTCAGGCATAATAGCGCCCCGACTAAGTTGTTCTTTTTTCATAAAATCTTTAAGTTTATTCCAGTATTCTGAACCGACACAAATAATAGGTACATTGGTAATTTTTTTTGTCTGGACGAGAGTCAGGATTTCAAAAAATTCGTCAAGAGTGCCGAAGCCACCGGGATAA
>JAUSDP010000046.1 GCA_030650605.1 bacterium | reverse complement strand
CCCAGATGCAGACCATCAATGCCATTACGCGCCAGATCGACGACAAAACCTGCTTCGACTAAACCTTGCTTGAGGTAGTCGCCGGTTTTTGCTTCATCTTCGACTACCAGAATCTTCATGTCGTGTTCCCAAAAATCTAATGATGCGATTATGCTCTTGCCATTACGTGGCTGGATCAAGATAACAAAAATGTAATCTTAGCGTCATCTTGCAGTGGGTGAGTTTTTTCAATAATACCCATCATCACTCAATACGGAAAACATCGTCATGAAACCGATACGCCTTCTTCTATTCATGAGCTTGCTGTCTTCAGCCGCATATGCTCAAGACACTTCTCGTGTAGAGGTCTTTAAAAGTCCGGCTTGCGGCTGTTGTAGTGCGTGGATCAAGCATCTTCGCCAGAACGGCTTTGAGGTTATCAGTCACGATGTCAGTGACCTGCCGGATCAACGAAAAAAATTGGGAATGCCTGAACGTTTCGGTTCTTGCCATAGTTCAAAGATTGGTGCTTATGTGATTGAGGGTCATGTTCCTGCAACCGACATTCAACGGTTATTAAAACAAAAACCACAAGCGGTGGGTCTGGCGGTACCGTCTATGCCACCGGGATCACCCGGCATGGAAGGTAGCCAGGCAGTGCCCTATGACACCCTGTTAGTAAACCGAGACGGCAATGCTAGCGTATTTACCAGGCACTAGCCAGATCGAAGATAGACCAGATATTCATTAGAGAGATGAACATGAGATTGATGCGATGGAAATTGCCGCTTACAGTTTGCCTTGCAGGCTTAGCGCTTGGTGTACCGGTTCTTGCTGCAGACATGACAGCCATGTCTGCAGCGTCAAACTTGCGCGAGGCGACCGAATTGGCCTGGAAGCTCAATCCGCAAATATCAGCATTGGACTCCCGTGATGCAGAAGCACGGGCTGCACAAGAACTTGCCGCGAATTTAACGCCGGAACCAGGCGCGATCAGCTTTAGTAACCGTGACGACAGGCTTAATCGCAATCATGGACAAAAAGAGTTAGAAGTCGAGCTCACTACACCATTATGGCTGCCAGGACAAAAAACAGCCCGAGAGCGCGAAGCGGCAACCCGTATCAATGAAGCGATAACCAAGCGCAGCGCATTGCGCTGGGAAATCGCCGGAGAAGTACGTGAGTCGTGGTGGAACCTTGCTTCAGCACGCAATGCGAACACGCTTGCATTACGTCGCTTAGAAACTGCTCGGGCATTAGACGTCGATGTAAGCCGTCGCTATAAGGTCGGCGACTTGTCCCGTATCGACGCCAATCTGGCACAGACTGAAGTACATATTGCAGAGACAGAATTGATCGAGTCAGAAGCTACACTAACCCAGTCAGAACAAAGTTTTTTTCTATTAACTGGAGCTGCTGCACCGGCAACCCTGGGCGAGGAACAATTAGTTGCGCACATGAATGCACGCGAATTGGTCGATGCGCCGCTATTGCATCCATTGGTAGCTAAGGCAGTCAGCGCCTTAAGTAGTGCGCGCGCGCGCGCCAAAGTCGCCGAACAAACACAACGTGCCTCACCAGAATTAGCGTTAAGAATGGTGCGCGAACGAAGCGCAGAGGATCAACCATATGCCAATAGCGTCGGTATTCGTCTCAAAATTCCTTTTTCTTCAGGCGCGCAAGTACGTCAGGTCAATGCTGCAATTCAAGCAGAAACGATTCAGGCGGAATCTGAAATGGTGCAAATAAAAACCCGTGTGCAACAGATGCTTGAACAACTACAACGACTGCAAATGTCAGTTGAG
>JAUSDP010000042.1 GCA_030650605.1 bacterium | reverse complement strand
AACTGTCCTTCGATCGGAAAAATTATCAAATTTAAAGAAAACTATAATTTTAGGATTTATAATAGCTTATGATGTTGCGATGTTTGTTTCGAGAATTTACCTTGGAGAACACTGGCTAACGGATGTCATCGGCGGGGGATTGTTAGGCGCAAGTTTAGGATTTCTATCTCTTATTTTCTTATAAATCTTTAATTTTTTCTAACGCTTTAACTCTTTCTCTAGCTTCAAAAGGGCAATTTTTAAAGCGTGCATCTCCAATAATTCGCTGTTGTTGTTTTTGATCAGCAGAAGATGACTCTGGGTCCATACCTGGTTTGCAAGGCGGAATATATCTTGATCCACGCCGCTCATACAAATCGCTAAGCTGTTGTTTAAATAAGCAATCTCCTCCTGCGCACGGATTACACAATTTCTCTCCCATATTATTGAATGGAATTATAATACAAAAACCTTTTTTCTGCAAGAGAAGGGCCAATCCTGCAGGGATGCACGGATTCGAACGAAGAAAACCCTCTTTCGCTAAAGCTTCAGAAGGGCAAAGGCAGTTTTGCCTGCCCGCAGAAATTGCAGGTCTGAGAGGAATCGAACCTCTACTCAGGGTTTTGGAGACCCTTGGTCTACCGTTAACCTACAGACCTATCATGCAATGCAGGCGGGGAGACTGCTGTGATAGCCGTTTCACCACATCCCTATATTGACAAATAGATTATAGCAAATAGTATATAGTTGCAAACTATTTAAGTTTTTCTGTTTCTTTGTGCTCCGTAACTTTTCTGCAATGATTGCAGAATTTATTAAGCTTCAATTTGTCAAGCGTATTAACCTTGTTTCTTGTTGTTATGTAGTTTCTGCGTTTGCAAACACTGCAGAAAAGAGCTAATTTTATAACATTTTCACCTTTTGCTGCCATATAATTTCCTCCTTTCCTAAAATGAGCCGGGAGCGGGAATCGGACCCGCGACCTAGTCATTACCAATGACTTGCTCTGCCACTGAGCCATCCCGGCCGGTCTGGTACCTGCACTGATCCCGATCCTATCGGGACGAAGTGCTGGAGGAGGGAATTGCACCCCCGTAGTCCTTTCGGACGCGTGGTCTACAGCCACGTGCGATTGCTACTCCGCCACCCCAGCTTGTTATTTTTGCTGTTTATCCCAGTAAAAATCGAGCTTGCCTCTTTGGAGCCGAAGAAGGGATTCGAACCCTTGACTTGCTGTTTACAAAACAGCTACTCTACCACTGAGTTACTTCGGCAAGCCGATTTTACGGGATCCCGCACTTCTAAGCCAATTTTACCAAAATTGGCAAGATAGTGCTGGGACAAAACAGCTGCTCTACCACTGAGCTAAGTCGGCAAAAATCTCACATAAAGATTGAATTCATTTTATCAAAGAGAAGAGAATAGAACAAGAGTCCCTTCGGAGGGGTTCTGCTTTGAAGAATAAATACGCCTTTGATACCGAGGATGATTTTTTATTTCTCCTAAGATGTTAATTAGGAAGGCTTTCTCCTAAACCACGGTTTAGAAGACAACGCCTTTGTTCCCCGCTAAGCGGGGTACCTCAAGAGAGTTGAACTTGTCGAGAAAAATCTCAAATCACCTCTAATACCAAAGAACAATAATAGTATAGGTTGTGAAAAGTGCAGTTGTCAAGTAGTTACTGTGCGGGTGCTTCTCCGACTGTAAATTGAGCAGAGGTGGTGGCTTTGAGCACTGACCGATCCGTACCTTCTGCCACGACCAAGCTTTTTGGGAGAAGAACAATGCGTGTTGATTGCGAAGCAGATGTTTGCGTTTGGAAAGTTAAAGTTGCCAGCAAGCCGTTGCCTTGCCTGCCTGTATCTTGAGGGTTAATGCTTATGGCATAAGAAATTCTGCCGTCTTTTTCATTAACTTGATTTATCGGTATAAACGGATTTGCAAAAAAAGTACCGGTATTCACTTTGACATCTGTGAGGATTTTCGGGTCATATGAAAGCTCAAGCTGAACTACAGTTACTTTATTATTGACTGTTGAAATTTTAATTGGCAGAGAATAGGTTTTGGCAGAAGTGGTTGAAAGAACAGCTGATAAATCTCCGAATAAAATACTTGTCTGCGGAAGAACCGGCATT
>JAUSDP010000035.1 GCA_030650605.1 bacterium | reverse complement strand
TAGCCCCCGTCCAAAAAAGCTCCGCGCGCATTCCTCCCCAGACCCCTCCTGCGCGCGGAATCCAAATCCGAAACCCCGCCGAATTTCAAAAAGAATCAGCCGAGATTTTTGCGAAATCCTTTCCCCAGAAAATTGTTTTCGCAAAATCTCGTCCGCTTTGTATTGCGTTCTCCCGCACTTTCCATTTTGGAAAGCTCTGTGCTTCGCACAGAGGCGCTTCAGCGCGCGGGGAACGCTGTATCAGCGATTTTGAAAATAGGTTCTAACTTGGTACAATAGAGACACCAATGATCTGTACCCCAAAAAGTGGACACCGGTACACGTTTTCTTTTGTTAGCATTAACCACTAACATAAGAATATGAGAACAACATTTTCAAGTGATGAAATCGCGGAACTAAAGAAAAATCCGTGCGTCTATACCTGTACCGCGAACACGGTGTACTACACCCACGAATTCAAGCGGCGTGCCCTGGAGCTCTACGCACAGGGCGTCGAGACTAAGGAAATCTGGAGACGATCGGGCTTTGACGTGCGCAAGTGGAAAAAGCACTACTTCAGACTCACACTACGGGATTGGAGACGTGTTGTGGAAAGGAGTGGACTTGAGGGACTCATGAATCCAGGCGGAACACCGCATGACCGAGGACCTAACCATACGAACAAGGACACCATCAGGCGATTGGCACTCCAGGTCAAATATCTGCAAGCCGAAAACGATTTTTTAGCACAACTCCGGGCCAAACGAGCGGAGTCAAACTCAGGTCGCATCAAAAATACCGAATCATCAAAGAACTAGGCGATGACATCAATATTCTCTGTGAATTAGCGAATGTCTCCCGAAGAGGATACTACCAATGGCTACGCCGCGCCGATGATTCGGACAAAGACTATCCCGACTATCTACTCATTAAAGACGTTTTTGATGCCGGCAAATGGAACTATGGTTGGAGAAGCATCAAAATGCGCTTGCCACACATGAATCACAAGAAAATACAGCGGATCATGAGGAAGTACGGTCTCGTCACCAAAGTGAGAAAAAGAAACCCATACAAAGCCATCATGCAGAAAAGACTAGAGCACCGGGTATTCCCCAACATATTGGATCGAGCCTTTGACCAGACGGTTCCGTTCACTGTCTTCTGTACCGATATCACGTACATCCCTTTCCAGAGTACCTTTGCGTATCTCTCGGTTGTGAAAGACATCGCGAGCGGCGAGGTGGTTGCGTGGAATCTTTCTGGTGGTCTTGAAGAGACTCTAGTGCTCGATACGATACAGAATATGCCGCATGTATCCGACGATGCGATGATTCATTCAGACCAAGGGTTCCACTACACGAACCCACAGTACATCGCGGCAGTGGAAGCACTGGAGATGGCGCAATCCATGTCCGGCAAGGGAAACTGTATCGACAACGCACCGATCGAATCGTTCTTCGGACACATGAAAGATGAGCTGGACTACAAATCATGTACCTCCATCGAGGAGCTTCGTTCAAAAGTCGCCGAATATATGCGATACTACAATTGCGAAAGAAAACAGTGGACCAGAAACAAGATGGCACCGATTGAGTACAGGGATCATCTTCTCACAAAGTCGAGCGTGGGAGTGGGTTTCGAAAGTGTCCGCTAAATTGGGTACGGATCAAATTCATAACTTGGTCGGAATTATGAATATGACAAGAGCGTCACAATGTGGGCAGGTTCTATCACTGGCGCACGTGGCATTTATGCCCAAGGGATGAGTGTTAAGGCAGTTCGACAAGAATTGTCCGAAATACTTGAAGAAAACTTACTTCTCGCGATTCAAAATAAAAAGAAAATCAACGGCTTTAGTCTGAAGATGGTTCATGCTTAAGCCGGTCAGATGGCGTATTCTCATAGAGAAATCGGCATAGTCTTACTGAAACTTATTTTAAAAGAATTAGGAATTACTTTTGACCAATTCAATCAACTGTAGGGGAGCTTTCTATCGGGGTATTAGTCAGCTTGCCACCTGAGAGATTTCCATTAACGTTCCAGAAAATGATCGTTTTCATGTGTTTACTCGAATTTTACCGTAGAATGTCCAGTAATGCTAAGATGTGTCTTATGACTGCTTTTGACGCAGAAATCCAAAAATTGAAGGAAATAATTAAACGTGACGTTTTAGTTACGGCACAAGATCAGAAAATAGTTTCTTCCCACGGTAGTGATAGCAAGTGGCTCTTTGATTTTAGAAAGATATTGCTAAAACCGGAGTGTCTTGATCTCATTGCAGAAATTTTTTGGAAACGTTTCAAGGAGCAGTACCCATTCCAGGTTGGGGGACAAGAAACAGCGGCTATTCCTTTAATTTCGGCGATTGTTATGAAGGGCTGGGAGCTGGGGATGCCAGTGAACGGTTTTTATTTAAGAAAGTCAAGAAAAAAAGATGGGCTTCAAAAAATTGTGGAGGGTACTCTCAATGATGAGAAAATCATATTAGTTGATGATTTGATCAATAGCGGCGGCACCTTTGTCAGGCAACTTGAGGTTTTAGGGCAGTTGGGGAAAAAAGTTTCCCATATTTTTACCTTAATGAATTTCAGGGATTTCGAAAATTTTTCTTTTTTGAATGAGAAAAATATTGAGCTTACTTCATTAATATCTCTGTCTGATTTTGGCATACCTCTTCTAAAGAGAGAAGAAAAAAAATTACCTACAAATAATTTCGATATCATCTGGTATTTTAAGAGCGATAATCCTAATTATTTCTACGTGGTGCCGAAATCTGCGCCGGTAATAGATGACGAAAAAATTTATTTTGGTAGTGATAGTGGTGATTTCTGGGCTCTTAATCAAAGCGACGGATCAGTGGCTTGGAAATACAAAGTTGGCTGGCATGCACAGGGCAAAAGCATCTTTTCTTCTCCGGTACTTGGGCAAAATTGTGTCTATTTTGGCTCGTATGATGGTAATGTTTATGCTCTGGATACCGCGACCGGGAAACCGAAATGGATTTTTATGGAGGCAGACTGGGTAGGTTCTTCCCCCACATTAGCGCCAGATCTTAACTTGCTTTTTATCGGTCTTGAATTCGGACTATGGAATAAAAAGGGGGGAATAGTGGCTCTTGATTTAGATACTGGCGAAAAAAAATGGCAGTACATTATGTCCGAATACGTGCATTGCTCGCCAGCGTACTCACAATCAAAAGGTCTTGTTGCTATCGGTGGTAATGATTCAACGGTGTATCTTTTTAAAGCGGAAAACGGGGAATTGCTTTGGCGTTATAAAACCGATGGTGAAATTAAAGCATCTCTGACTTTTGATGAAAAGAGAAACCTACTTCTTTTCGGGTCGTTTGACGGTAATTTCTATGGTCTTGATTTGAAATCGGGGAAACCAGTGATTAAATATGAGATGCGAGCAGGTATGTATTCTACTCCGATAGTTTATGGAAATAAGGTTATTTTTACCTCGCTTGATAAATTCGTGTATTGTTTAAATCTTGACACGAAACAATTGGCTTGGAAGTTTAATGTTGGCACGCGGATATTTTCTACGCCAGTTATTATTGAGGATCGGCTTTATGTTGGAGCAAATAACGGGCGTCTTTATGAAATTGATCCGAAAAATGGCAAATCGACAGGCTTTTTCCAAGTAACGGAAAGAATCACAAACAGACCGGCGTATAATGCGATTACCAAAAAGTTTTTTCTCCCCACTTACGCTAACGAGATTTATTGTCTCGAGGTAAAATTACCCGTTCCTTAACAGGATACGCCAAAAATTTTATCTTTTTTTATTACGCTTTTTCGACAGGCCCATTCATTTTACAGCGTAATGTTTCGCCGCGAATTCATATTGGTCTATGAATATTTTTTTGATGGGAATAATGGAATTCAATTCGTAAAAAACAAGCATCGCTTCGCGATATTCTTTTTCATCCACACTTCGATATGAAAGCGGAGAAGCCCCGTGCGCAATAAGAAGCGCATTTGTCATCAGGCGCGCAGTGCGCTTGTTGCCGTCTTCAAACGGCTGGATGTAACCGAGTCCACATAAAGCCGCGAGTGCCTTTGCGTAAGGCGTTTCCATTCTCGCAATGGTCGCCGCCAACAAATCCACCGCTTCTTTAATTTGATAAATGTTATCAAGCGGCTGATATTTGGAACCAACCACGCCAACCGGCTTTTGGCGAAGTCCAGTGCCAACGCTTAGATCTTTTACTAAAATTTTGTGCAGCTCTTCCAGATTAGTGTGTGTAAGTTCACGGAACTTGTTTGAATTTTCATGCACAAAGGTAAACGCATTTTTATGATTGAGAATCATTACAGCTTCATTTTTGCTATGCCCCGGCGCCTCTTTGTTTTCCAGAATCAACTTTTCTGTATCAAGAAGAGTGTATGTATTGCCTTCAATTTTGGACGATTTCCACGACAATTCTATGATGAGTCGCTCCAACTCTTTCTTTTTTATAGCCGGAGGCAAATCTGATGTTCTCCTGCGATATTCGTCAGTCGCTTTTTCAAGCAAGGTGAGCTCGTCTTTTGCGAAAATTGCCAGCGGCATTGCCGGAAACAGTTCAAAATTAAAACGATCGAGTCCATAGCGCCTATCTGGTTCTTCCGAACAATAACTGCCAGCGTCTACATTGGAAAATATCCTGCCCAGCGGGCTTATTTTGTATGCGCTTCCTCGTCCTTTGCCAGAAGCGATTAAAAGCTCGAATGAAGCCATTTTCGCCAGCTCTCTTTTTACTGTCACAAGCGATAAATTTTCGCCTGACTCAATAATCAATTTATGGGTTTCTGAAGAGCTCAAGGCTTTATTCTTCAAGAAAATAAGTAATATTTGCTGCTGTTTTGGGCTTATTTTGATCATAATCGTATCATTTATGCCTATTAATCATATCAAAATGATACGATTGGGCAATGTAGTGTAATGTAGAAATTTATTAGGTACTCTACATTTTCAGGTTACGGAAAGAATTACAAACAGACCGGCATATAATGTGGTCATAAAAAGGTTTTTTCTTCTGACTTATGCCAATGAACTCTTTTGTCTTATAAAGAGCAAATGAGGATTAATTTTTCTTGTAAGCTAACTAATTCTACTCAAAATTTTGCCAACCTCTTTGGCTTCTCTGCTTGCGGAGTTCAAAAAACCGCTTCTTTTGCCGTGTTCATCAAAAACTATAGAAAACTTTTCAAACATTCCCGCGCGACCTAGAACTCGTGGTGTATTTGGGTTATCTAAAAATACAAAGGGCAAATTCATTGCGTTGTTTCCAAAGCGGATATCAAGATTGTGCCTCCACCCCCTTACTGGTTGACCGCTTACGCCATAAATATACATAAGGCTACCTTTTTCAACATTAATACCTAAAAAAGAAGAGTCGCTTCTTGGGAGGGCCGATAATGCTGCCCCGGAATCAATAAGCAAAAAAATGGAGAGCCATTCTCTCTCTTTGCTTTGAATTTTAATTTCTGCCGAAGGGAATATATCAATAGTTCCGCCTTCCCGCAAGGTGATGCCGTAAGGAAAAACTGACGATTTAGACATAATAAATTACCGAAAGTGTTGGTGGAACTAAAAAAATACTAATCTCATTAAGTGGCTTCTTTGGCACCTGTTTTCTTGCTAGTGCAACAACTTCCGCCAAAGTATGGCCGGAAGCAATAATTTTGCCATTCACAATAGCCACCTGTTTGCCACCATATTTTTTAACATCAATTATAGGTACTTTTACATGTTTCATAGGCTTATATTAGCATATTTGGTAAAATAAAAAAAGGTTTGTATGCTACTCCGAAGGTTTTTTTCCCACTTACGCTAACGAGATTTACTGTCTGACAAAGAAATAAATTAATGTTAATGTGCTTGTATAATAGTAAAGATGAAAGTTTTAATTGTAGGTTACAAGGGAAGTGAACATGCACTTGCGTGGAAACTACACCAATCCGCGAAGGTAAGCAAAATCTATATTGCACCCGGAAATGCTGGCACCGCTACTCTTGGAGAAAATTTACCATTTAGAAGAATAGTAGACATTGTGGATTGGCTTAAGATAAATAGCGTGGATTTAGTTCTTACGTGCTCAGCCTCATGTTTAGCTGAAGGGCTAGCAAATGAGGTTGAAAAACTTAAAATTCCCTTTTTCGGGCCAACAAAAGCAGCAGCTCAAATTGAGTGGTCAAAATCGTTTGCAAAAAATTTTATGCGTGAAGAGGCGATACCAACCGCTCCATTTGAAATCTTCTCTGATATTGGGCGGGCAAATGAGTATGTGAAAAATCAGAGTTTCCCAATAGTGATAAAAGCCGACGGTTTGGCATTTGGGCTTGGTACAGTTATCGCTAAAGATTTTGCGGAAGCAGAATCAGCTTTAGATAAGTTTATGGCAAGGAAGATATTTGGCGATGCCGGTAAAATTATTATTATAGAAAAATTTTTGGAAGGGCGAGAAATTTCTATACATGCGTTTTGTGATGGTGATAATTGTGAGCTTTTCCCAGCATCGCGGGATTACAAACGACTCTTGGATGGTGATAAGGGGCCAAATACCGGAGGCATGGGTAGCATCGCGCCGGTTCCTTGGGTAACGTCCGATATGATGGATGAAATAAAAGAAAAAATCGTGATGCCGACTCTTAATGGACTCAGAAAGATAGGCAGACCATTTACGGGTATTCTATTTCCTGGTGTTATGATAACCTCAAGGGGACCTGTGGTCTTGGAATTAAATGCAAGGTTTGGTAATCCTGAAACTCAATCATATATGCGAATTTTAAAAACCGATTTAGCAGACGTGCTTCTTGCTTGCGTAAATAAAGATCTGAAGAATTTTTCCATTGAATGGTCTAATAAATTTACCTGCTGTGTAATGGTGGCTGCCGAAAACTATCCGCGGAAATATAAAAAGGGTATTAAAATCAACGGTTTGGCGACCTTTGGCGACAACTCGGATGTAGTTATATTTCAAGCTGGAACAAAAATTAACGGCAATGACACAGTCGTGGATAAGATGGGGCGAGCATTTGGAGTAAGCGCGTTTGGCAATGACTTAAATTCAGCAATAATAAAAACCTACAAAGCATTAGAAAAAATAAAATTTGACGGCATGCAATTTCGAACCGATATTGGTAAAGAGGCATTAATACTATCCAGATGAATAATCAAGAAAAATTAGATTATCTTATTTCTCCAGAAAAGTTTTTTCCCGCCGACATAAAACGAGGGTCGCTGTTAGATAATAAATCTTTTATAGAAGCGGTAGAAAGATATCTAAACATACTTTCAGAATCTCAGTATTGGTCGCAAGAAAAACTTGAAGATCTCCAAACGATGCGCCTTCGTAAATTTACTAGTTTGATTCAGAGTAAATCTTCATTTTGGGCAGAATATTTTCATCAATTTGGATTTTTTCCAGAAAAGGCTACACTCGAAGATCTTGGAATTCTCCCCGTCTTAAACCGCAAAATCCTTTTGGAATTAGGAGACAAAACATATCTTAATCATGATTTTATAAACCAATCAACGTTCTCTTATTATAGTAGTGGCACGACAGGTGTTTCGTTGAAGCATTTTTATAGTGAGCGTGAAATACTAATAAATTATGCAGTTTTTCTTTTCAGACATCCGGCACTTGAAAAATTTTCTATAGGCAAGATCCTTTCAAGAAAATCTTTTGTGGTTTTAGGCATGCCTGGTTTCAAGCATGTTTTTGAAAAAGATTTTTTTTATAAAAATTTTCCGTTTATTAGATCTCCCGATTTGGATAATCCAGATTTACGCAAGGACATATATGCAAGTATTCGTAATGCAGCCCCAGCTTTTTTGGTGGGTTACGGATCTTTAATAGCTAAACTTGCAGAATGGATTATTGAAGATGATGTTGATTTGCCAATTTTTGCTGTGAGAACAACTAGCGAGCCTATTTCTACGACTGAACGCGAAACTATAAAACAGATTACAGATGGGCCGGTCATAAACATGCTTAGCGGCAATGGGGTTGGCTATATCGGATTTGAATGCCCGACTGATCAAGGGTGTTTTCATATTAATTCCGAAACAAATATCATGGAGATTGTTGGGAAAGACGAAACTAGGATGACGGAGGGATCCGAAGGGGAATTGGTTATTACCTCCTTTGCTTATACTTTAAATCCGGTTGTGCGTTATGCACATAACGATATGGGACAAATATTTAACCACTCTTGCAAGTGTGGAAGGACATTACCACTTTTTAAATTTTATGGGAGAAGAGGATACGAAATAATATTACCGAGTGGCCGAAAAATTAGAATGATGTATCTATATAGGTTACATAGCAATGTCTTAATGGGAGAGGCAAGATTGGGTAGACTGGCAAGGCAATTCCAAATAATACAAAATCGGATAGACAACCTTCTATTATTGATTGTGCCGAGGCGGGAAATTAGCAATGCAGATGAGATAATGATTAGGTTAGCGATTACTGAATTGTTCAATGGAGAAAAAATCAATATTGAAATTAAATACGTAGATGTTATTCCAAATGGTCGCGGGCATAAACCGTCCTTTTTTATTCCATTATCTGAATTTCAAGAAAGAAAATTATAAAGAAGATGATATCAATCTTAAGTTTTTTTCTGCAAAACATATATCGGGAAATATTCTGATGTGTAATCGGATGCGGTTACGATTGTTTCTAATGAAAACTCTTTGAATATGACATTCATAAACTCATCTTTAGTTTGTGAAATAAACGGTAACCCTATTTCGGCTCGTCTTGAAATCATATTAACTACCGACCTCAAGAAATCCCGTTTTTTTTCATCGGAAGTTTGATATTTCAACAACTCACTGATTATTGTGTGGGGAGAAGTAGTCTGGGTTTTATTATTTCTTAATCTATCTCTTAATTTGTAAAGCAACGCGAATCTTTGTTCCACTGTATTTTCCAAGTCTTTAGAAGATAAAATCTCCTCAATAATTTTTCTTGGCTCTCTATCATTAACATTTAAATTGCATATATGCACTCTTCCGATAAAGTATCCTTTGGGTTTTAAAAGTGATGCAAGTTTTTCAACAAAAAGCGGCTGTTTGTGTGGTTCAATTTGTGTGAAAACCATATCTCCTACAATACAGTCGAAAGATTCTAGTTCAAGCGGCATGTCTAACCAGTCAGATTTTAACCATATTTCGTTTTCAGTACTTAGATTGATACCCAGTTTATTAAGTGCCCGCAAACTGGTTTCAATAACGGCAAATGAAAAATCGGCTACCACGTAATTTTTAAAGCCCACCTCGCTTAATAAACTACGCAATAGGGGAGTAGAGCCCAATAAAAGCACTTTTTTATTTTTTTTTCCGTCTATTAGGTATTTTTTATAAATATTTAGGTCGTCTTCGGATGGATTTACTGGTGATACACGTATATTCCAAGTATAACCATTGTTATCCCAAAATAATTTAGATTGTTCATTGTGAGAAAG
The DNA here is from genome assembly GCA_030650605.1 of bacterium. GTDB lineage: Bacteria > Patescibacteriota > Minisyncoccia > Phycocordibacterales > Zambryskibacteraceae > UBA5004. Next base: position 53,982 of record JAUSDP010000035.1, on the reverse strand, counting down.
TTTATGTGTCAATATTTCTGTTATAAGTCTTCTTATATATAAAAGGTCCTTATTTGAGAACCATTTCAATATTGAGTACATTAGACGCATAATAGATAGTATATACTAATACCCTAATATGATTAATATTCACGAAAATGAATGAAGAAGAAAAAGAGATTTTGGTTGAAAACTTATATGATTTATTGCCCGCAACGATTAATTTAAAGAATCTGTTGGGCAATGAGGTTTTCATTAGCTGGTTTTTGCCAAGATTGAAGCTAATAAAAGAAATTCAACGTTGGCCCCAGGAAAAAGTTGATAAACTTACTCAAATAAGATTAAAGAATTTTCTCACCCATCTAAACAATGATTCTGTTTTTTGGAGCGCGCGTTTTCGCGAATATTTTTTAGATATTCAATCTCGTGATATTTTTGCTGAACTATTTAAATTGCCGGTTATAAATAAAGCAACGTTAATTGAATGGGGCGATACTGCTCTTATTTTACATAATAACGCTCCGACCATAGACTATTGTACAAGTGGAACTACCGGCGTTCCGCTAAGAGGGAGAATTGATGAATTTGATATGATCAGAAATGAACTTTTATATGTCTTTGAGCCTGATGTGTTCGAGATTCAGCGCATTGGTGAGCTTTTGCGCCGAAAGTTCGTACTTTTGATAGGGAGGAAATCAACAGGACTCTGGTCTCCTTTTTCTGAATATTTTCCTCTTGATGTTTACTCCGCTATCAGCAATAAAAAAACAAGACAAGAAATATATAACAAAATTCTTGACAATTCTTTTATTTGTCTCTCTGCGTATTCATCGATCGCTTTAGAATTAATGAAATATGCGAGAGAAGATGGGGTAGCATTACCTTTAATTGCCCATATTTCTGGAGAAGGTATTTCTTCCGAAGAAGAAAGATTTATTTATGACACAACCGGAGTTCCCATAACTTTTCAATACAATTGCAAAGAGTCTGGAAGTGTCGGAGAAAAATGTCCAATTAATATAGGTAGTAGTCTTTATCATATCTATCGTGAACGTGTATTGGTAGAAATTGTTGATGATGATGGTAAGCAACTTGAGAATGATGAGGAAGGAAATATTGTTTTAACTGTATTAGATAGAACCGCAATGCCTATTATACGGTATTCAAGTGGAGATAAGGGCAAGATATTATCGAAACTGTGTTCATGCGGGAGACTTTCCCCACTTCTAGAATTACAGGGAAGACAAAAGGATGTTATTTTACTACCTGATGACAACACTTTTAACATTCTTTTATTCCGAGCCCTTTTTGTAAAAGAAATTGGATTAAAGAACATAGTAAAATATCAAATTATACAAAAAAAGAAAGATTATCTGGAGATTAATATCGTGCTACGAAGAAATATTGGCTCCGAAAAAATAAAACTCACTGAAACAATTATGGAAAGTGTATTACACAATAAAGTTAAAATCGATATTAAAATAATTGATCACATAGGAAACTATGACAGTGGAAAAAATAAAGTTTTTGTTTCGTTGGAAGAATATGGAAAGGTAAGTTGCGTATAAAAAACGGAGCTTCCACAATTGGAAGCTCCGCAATCTGATTTTTCTTCACGATCTCTTTAATATTACGCTGCCTGTGGAACTTCTTCCTTCCAGCGTGTCTCCCTTACGAATGAGTGCGTAAGTGTAAGTCCTGCCGGAATGGGGAAAGTACACTTCGAAACTTACCTTATCATTTTCTACTTTCCCGCGCACATCACCACTTCCCCATTTGCCGTCCGGGGCTGTTTGGATGTTTGTGCCGATGACGGTATTTCCATCCACCACCTCCAGACGGAGCTCCGTGGTCCAGCCGGAGGCTCTGTGAGTCATCCACGTTCCATTGAGCCAGTCGTGTGTTGGATTACCGGGTAGATGGGTAGTACACCCGACCGACACCAACATTACCAACGTCAACACACCTAGCAGAAAATTTGATTTTTTCATCGAACCCTCCTTTTGACCGATTTTTACCATCCTCAATTCTAACTGAACCCTATCATATAAGCTTCATAAAATCAAGGTGCGGTTATACACATATATTATTTTATGTTCCTGTGAAAATATATTGCTAAGTGTTATTATTGTGACATGGATCAAGAGTCTCAAGGAATAAAATATCCGAAAGTTTTATTACTGTCTTTGTTAGTAGTAATCGCTGGGGCTATTGGGTATTATTTTTATACTTCTTATGAGTCGCCGGTAAATCATTTAATTGAAGGAGTACCTTATTACGGTGTATATAACCTGTACCCGGACTTTACCAGTTCTTCAATATCTGTTGCGACAGTTCTTCGTTATTTTCACGATGAAAGAATATCGTTTGGAGATCTCAAAAAAAAGTTTCCTGATTCGCGACACGACACAGACGACTTATCCAATTTTCAGAATTCGTTATCATTTTTTGAAGCCCAAGGGTATAACACTTTCAGCTTAGGTTTTGCTTCAAAAAGAGGTAAAGAAATTAATGAGATCAAGAAATATATAAGTAAAGATATTCCAGTAATTGTAATTCAACAAAAGCGACTTGATACAAAAAGTGATGATATAGAGAGATTTGGTTGGAGAGTGGTTATCGGTGTATTTGATGATAAAAAAGAAGTAATTGTGCATGACGCAAGTTTGGGGAATAATTATGTATTTTCGTACGGTGATTTCGAAAAATTGTTTATCCCGGGTGCCAGAAGGATGCTTGTAGTTTGGCCGAAAGATACTCTTGCACAAGACTTGCTTAAACCAGGAAATAATTTGTCATACCCAGAACGATCAAGGGTCATGGAAAATGCTGATGCCATAATTGGCGCAGCTGGAAGAGCGAGAGCGGCTTCTGCTACAGCAGACGCATTTTGTAGAGAATTATCTGATATTCCCACATTGGAACAGGTTAATAAATATATAGAATTAACTAAGGAGTCAATTCAGTATAGAGATGAGGTGTTGAATAATTCAGCATTTGAACTTATGTCACCGTTGTTCCAATTCAGGAATAAATTATGGAGAGCAAAATCTCTGATGCATATAGGCGAAGTATCAAAGGCACGTGATATATTTGTGAATGAGCTTTTGCCATTAAATAAAGATTTGGACAAGACCGTAGAGGGATTTGAATTTATAACTGATGATTCAATTACAAACGATGAGTCAAGAAGATCTGAGAAAATCATCAACGGCCAAATGCCTTATCTGTACGAGATGATCATGCGTACCTATCAGTATGAAGGTAGATATGCTGAAGCAATTTTAGCTTATCAACCTTATTTTAATATGGATCCTACGAGTGAGTATGTGTTAACGACTTTATCGGAATTACGTGATCATAAAATTCCACGTACCATAAAATGTATGGGCGGGAAAAGCATGATAAAATAAAAAAATGAAGAAAGTTTTTAGATTATTCAAATATGTAATTTTAGGCACCGTTTTTATCGCATTTGCATTTTTACGCGGGGTATCCGGTTGGCATTCTGATAAATCACCTGATGCCAAGAGGTTGTCCAAAGATGATCTGAACAAATTATTCTCACAAATTCCCAGAGTCAATGCTGATGTCGCAGGTGATGGTACAGGTGATGGTACAGGTGATGCTGGTGATGATGGTGATGGTGGTGATGGTGGTGATGGTGGATGTTAATGAGTAACCTGCAAGGTCTTGCCTTGCATATGAGGAAACCCATTAATCGCGCTACATTTTGGTCGGAGTGACGCGGAATTAGTTTATAGTATTGGCCGTGCTTATCCTGGCAATATCCCTATGAACTATTGTATTTACTGGTGTTCTGATATAGTATTATAGAATCAATCAGAAGAGAGTATGGTATGTAGTTTGGAGTACCAATTATGACTAAAGAACAAGCAAAAAAAAGATTAGAACAGTTCATGGGGAATGATGTCCTTACTTTTACCATAAAGAAATATCCCACTGACCACTGGGTTGCCCAGTGTAATGAAATTGACGGGATTATAACTGGGGGGACAGGGTACGATCTGGCCGTGATGGAAGACCTTTTACAAGACGCAATTCTTACTGCTGCCGGAATCCCAGCCGAACACGCTGACGGAATGCTCAAACGCATTTGGAGCGTAAATCCAGTTATTCCTAAACGGATTACTGAAATAGAGAGCTCTGTTGATATGGCATTGTTCCAATCCACTTTCGCTAGAGAGCAATATGCAGGAATGGGACAAGTATAGAGAAACGAAGATTCAACGAGGTGAACTTGTTGACAGGATAAAAAATAATAATCAAAAGAAGTGGATTGAGGTTTGTGAAAAACTTGGTCTGGTAGTTAGCACCGAATACGGGAGGGGGTCTCATGCCGTTGTTTACAAGCAAAATTGCCCTCCGGAAGAAAAGAGGTGTTGTATTGTTACGCTTGTCAAAGACATGCGCCAAGAAATACAGAGAGATATTTTCAAGAAGATACTTACTTATGGATTAGAGAGTAATTTATATAGCGAGGATGATATTTGGAGAGAGTTGGGAATTAAGGTTAAGAAATAATTTAGATAAGATCGCGAGAGCAAGTATTTACCCACAGCCTAAATTGTCGTCCGGCTTGCGTAAATTCGTATGATTAATGTAAAATAGCGGCATGTCCGGTGTAACCATTCAAAAAGTAAAAATAGAGAAAGAAAAAGGCGTGGTTGTTTTGCCGATTCTAGAGTATAAAAAATTGCTTCAGCAGAGTATTCCTACGCATTATTTATATGGCAAAGATGCCGAGAAACTCGACCGTTTAGTTGAAGAGGGGCTCAAAGAATACAAGGCGGGAAAGACGATAAAAGCCAAATCATTGAAAGAGGCTCTGAAGATTTATGGAAAGCGACGGGCTTTTCATGATTGCCATTCGTATTAAATTTATATTCCTTGCCAAGAATGAAGTTTTGTTTTTAGAAATTGGCACACACGATATTTATCGATGAAAAAATATTGGCACATCCGGATATCTATATTCGCAGTTTTGACTTTTTGAATCCTGTAATATAGGATGTAGCAATATGGTTACAATAACTATTTCGAAAAAGCTAATAAAAAATGATGATTTAGTAGCCATCCCTCGTCGGGAGTATGAGAAGCTTTTGGGCGTTCAGAAAGGTTTGGATAAAAAGGATATTGTTGTGCGACGCTCAAAATCCTTTCGCATTCCCAAGCGACATGAACAATTTTACGATTCTTTGGATCTGGAGCTCACGGAAGCGCTGAAAGAGTACAAGGAAGGGAGACATTATGGTCCTTTTGAAACAACAGAAGAAGGAATTGCCTTTCTTAAGTCAAAGAAAGTTGCGAAACCTAAGAGATGAAGTATATACTTCATCCTAGGCTTTCCGAAAACTTGGAATTATTTCCACCTAAAATACGGACCAAATTCTGGCGTAACTTAAAATTTCTTCTTCGCAACCTACGCCATCCGTCGCTCCGTACGAAAAAGTACGACGAATCTAAGGGAATCTGGCAGGCGCGAGTTGGCAAAAGTATAAGGTTTTATTTTCTAATTCAAGGTGACGCCTATATTTTGCTTGATATTAAAAAACATCCGAAATGAAATCTTGGCACATTTGGGCATCCATTTTCGCGGTTTTGGTGTTTGGGTTTTTGTTTTCGCGAGACGCGCTGGCTGAAAATGTGTGGCGGAATTTTCAAAGTCCGTTAATCGCACTACGTCTTGATAAGAATGATGCGGGATTAGCTTATGAAATTGGTAATTATTATTTCGGAGCTGGGAAATATGATTTAGATATGGCGGAAGTAGCATTCAAGAGGGTATTAGAGATTGATCCAAAATTTGCCCTCGCTAATTATCAGTTAGCCAGAATTTATTTTATAAAAGGACAGACGGAACTTGCGTTGGAAGCGATAAATAAAGAGCTTGAATATCATCCGGAAAATTTGCGTTCACTCTACGTTAGGGGACTAATCTACGGTTTTTCCGACAAACTTGCCGAGGCCGAAGTCGATTTCCGCCACTTTATCGAGTGGTCTCCGTCTGAATGGGCTGGCTGGAACGATTTGGCCTGGGTATTGGCAAAAGAAGAAAAATATACGGAAGCACTTAAGGCACTTCAAGAAGCGTTTGAGAAACTCCCCGAGGCTCCTAAAAATGTTTGGCTTCAAAATAGTTTGGGTGTGGCATATTTAAATTTAAAGAATTATAAAGAAGCGGAAGAAGCATTTTTAAGAGCGAAAGAGATTGCCAAAGATATGCCACTTTCGGAATGGTATAAGGCCTATCCGGGCAATAGTAGAAAATCGGCCACAAAAGGGTTTGAATCCTTTAAGGCGGCGGTAGAGGCTAATTTAACAAAAGCGCGGTACTTGGGGGGAAATTAGACTTTTAGATTGTTGTGGACAACTTTTATCGCCAATCTTGTTAATAAAGGTTATTATTAAGACGATATGCGAAACAAAAGTAAGCATCGAAGATATGCCCTTTTTATATTAACCTTCGGATTACTTCTCTCGAGTGGGATTCTCTATTTTTCTCCACTACCTACGGCTTCTAATTTTTTGTCTGCCAACTCTACTTCGTGGGTAGACCAAACTGGTAATGGCCTCTCCTCGCCAGCTTGTGGGTCTTCAGCTCCGACCGCGAGCTGTAACGGTCCGAGCCAATTGAATGTGTCTATCAGTATCCCGGCCGCGGACATTGAAGCTAATATGTACCAGGTAGGTAATTGGAGTCTATGGATAGATGGCGTTCACGTATGCAAATTTAACCAAAGTGGTACCAGTGGTACTGGACCTGCGGGTGAAGCATGTGGCTTTAGTGGAACACTTTACGCTCCAACATGGAACGGGGTTGTAAGCAATGCTCCGCATACTTATGAATTTAGAGTGCGCGGTGCGCATGGGGAAGATGATAACGTAAACATTTGGTCTACTTACTCAACTGGTTCTATAGGAGCTTTGAGTTGTAGTGCCGCGCCGACAACCGGAACTATTCAAGGATACAAAGTGTTAATGCCTGGTAATAATCAAACAGCCGTGCCTCCCGCCAATGAGACCGTGACTCTTGATATCCCTAGCAATAATACATATCAGGCTTCTACTGATTTTTCTTCCACGCAGGGTCAGAATAATTGGTCATATCTTTTTTCTATAGGTGGTGTTACAGGTGCTATGTTTTACGATTCTGGAAATAATAGATGGTCTGACACTACCACATTTTGTGGTTTCTTGAATAATAATATAATTTGGAATTTGGGTGCCCATCCTGGCAGTTGTGGCGGAAGTAGAGATGCTGTACGTCGCTGGACCGCGCCGGGTTCTGGTAATGCGCATATCACTGGCAGTGTATTTGATGCTGCTGCCGGCGGAGGTAATGGAGTGTTAGTGACTATAAAGAAAAACGGCGTTAATTTGTGGCAACAAGCCATCTTCAATAACACGAAAAGTTATGATTTAAACACACCTGTATCATCGGGTGACAACATTGATTTTCAAGTCAATGATAATGGTGGAAACACCTTCGATTCTACAGGTTTTGATCCAAGGATTGAATTTGCTTCAGGTTCGCAAACAAATTTAAATCCCTACTTTTTTAATAATACATCTGTAGGCAATCATACGGTTTCTGTGAGTGTTCCGGCTGGATGGAGTGTTGGACATACTCTTTGCTACAATGAAACAACTTGCCATAATAACGTCCCGACTCCGGGTAATACGGCTACAGTAAATGTCCCGGCTGGAGGATTTGCCGATTTATGGTGGCATTATACTTCTTCCACAGTTACCGCAGACATTAGAGCTAATGGTACCAATGGACCCATTACTATTGATTACAATACTGACGCTACTATTTCTTGGTCATCAGGTAACGCCACGAGTTGTACTGTCTCGCCAACAGGTTGGACCGGAATTTCTGGATCGCAATCTACAAACCAACTCACTTCGTCAAAAACCTATATTTTAAATTGTTCAGGACCGGGTGGAAGTGCTAGTGACAGTGTGACTGTAAATGTTTCTACTCCTCCCGGGCCGACAGTTTCTTGTGTATCTAATCCATCCGGGACAGCCTTACTTGGGCATACTGTTATCTGGACAGCAATGCCATCTGGAGGAACACCACCTTTCGCTTACTCATGGAGCGGTACTAATATACCGACTAGTCCGGCACCAAACACACATTCGTTCAGCATTGTGTACAGCACTATCGGTCAGAAAACTGCTATTGCCACAGTGACCGACGATAATTCTTTAGTAACTTCCTGCAACGGTACTGTAGGTAATGGCGATCCCGGCTTGATATATATCAACTTCGACCCAACACTTGAGGAATTTTAAACAAATATTAAAATGTTTTATCTAACAACAATTGCCAATGATGAATAGCTTGTACAGAGCAGTTTTTATCCCTATTTTTTTGATTGGTTTTTGGGTAATGAATGCTCCGCAAGTTTTAGAAGCTGCCGGCGCGACACAGGTTTATTATTCTGCCGGTCAGAATACCACGGATCATAAAACCGGATCACCACTAAGGGTTTCTATTTCAAACGGAATCGCCACTTTCAGCGTGGCTCAGACCGCGCCCAATATGGGCGTGGGAGACAGGGTTACTTACAGCGGTAATCAAAAAGTTTTTATTTCCGGCAAAATTTCCCAGACGCAGTGGAATGTGGTTACGGTTAAAGGTGGTGTTCCTACAGATGTTACAAATGCAATTGTAAATTCCATTAGGCACGAATTTGATTCTTTAAACAATGCCATGAGTATTTACAAAGGAAATCAATCAAGCGACATTAATCATCTTAATACTCTTGACCTTGTAGCTGGAAATTATGTTTTAAATATCCCCCTATACTACGATACCGGCCCTGAATATTTTAATGGAGGAGGAATATCTGCGGCAATTCTTATTGAATATTTCAATACCGGTCCAAATAATTACATTAGGATTTATACTCCTACCAATACCGCGAGCGAAGTTAATTTAAGCCAGAGGCATGACGGTAAATGGAATAACCAAAAATACAGCTTAATTTTCAGCCCGGATAACAATAGCACTGCCGCAATAAGGACTTATGTTCCTTACACCAAAATCGACGGATTGCAGATAAAGATAATTTCCAGCAATGACGGCAATCATGGAATTGAGGCGTCATATATTGACAACGGGTGGGTTGAATTCAGCAATAATATTATAACCGGCCAAATTTTGAATTATGCTTCAGGAATTTCAATTGGGTATGCCGATACGGATGTTGATGCGAAAATTTGGAACAATTTAATTTATGATTTACGCGGGACGGCGGGACCAGGTTCTTCGACGGGAATTATATACGGCAGTTGCTATAACATAAGTTGCGTTTCAGGAACCGGATATATTTATAACAATATCGTCGTAAACACACCCTATGGCATAAGCAATAATTCTTCCGATGCTACTATTGTCGCAAAAAATAATATCGTTCAAGATGCGACCGTAGGTTTTTATTCGCACGCCTATAACGGCTATTTTGATCCGTCGTCAACCAACAATATTTCGCATCATAAAAATGACAGCTTCAATGACGCGCCCGGCTCAAATCCTCAAAATAATACAGTCGTATCTTTTGTGGATAAAGCCGGCAAGGATTTCCACTTATCTCCAAGCGACAACAAAGCTCTAAATAAGGGAAGCAGTTTGATTGGTGATTCAAATCTTCAAATTTCAAGCGACATTGATGGAGATTCAAGACCCTCGGGTTTATCTTGGGATATAGGGGCAGATGAATTGGCCGGTCCACCTCGTGTGCTGGATGTATCTATAGCTATCGGCGAAGGCACGGTTAGTGGCACAATTGGCCTCGAGGGTGACGGTATCAGCTGCCCGGGAGATTGTAATGAAACTTATTCGGACGGCACATGGGTGACTCTAATAGCCACACCGGGAGCCGGGTACATCTTTGACAGTTGGACTGGCGCCTGCATAGGTCAAAGTGACATCTGTTCCATTCTCGTAGATAGTGATCAAGCCACCGGTGCAAACTTCGCATACCCCTTTAATTATAGTATTTCAAATTCAGGCACATCATACGTAACCAAGACGAACGGAGATGCTTTCACCACTAATACAATTACTAAAACTTATGTAATAGGTACAAAACAGCCTGTAACCCTGTCCGTTTCTGGCCAACCGGCAGGAGTAACTCCGAGTATCTCCGGCCAAAATTGTGAATTGACTTGTTCTTCCGTTATCACCTTCACTGTTTCCCCAAGTACTCCAGCAGATACTTATCCCATTGTTGTGACAGGTTCTCCTCTGGATAAAACGACAAGTTTTGATTTGGTTATTTCAGGTAATCCCTTGTTGGTCACTTGTAGAGCGGTGCCGGCGGTCGCGCTCTTGGGCGAAAGTGTCACTTGGACTGCCGATGTTTCCGGTGGCACGCCCCCTCTAACTTACGCCTGGAGTGGAAGCAATATTCCGGGAAACCCATCCCCAGATACCAATCCATTTAGCATTAGCTACAATACTATTGGTCAGAAAACTGCTGAAGTGGTGGTGACTGACGCAGATTCTTTAGAAACTACTTGTTCTGCTAGTGCCCAGATTAACTTTGATCCCAAGTATCAGGAAATTTAATCATTCAATTTTATTATTATCTAATAATTGATTATCATGGAACAACCACAAAATATAAAAACAATTTCAGCCCTCCTTATAATTATTCTAATACTGGGCGCTGGTTTTCTATTGTTTACAAGGTATCGTGCTCCCGATACTCAAGTCAACTTATCAAAATCTGACAGTAACGACCGTAAGCCGGCGACTGTGGTAGTTGAGAATACACTGATGGTCAATGGAATTATTCCCGTACCAGTGGGATTTCCTCAAGAAATTCCCCTTGAGAATGGTAGTCTGCTCGAAAGTGCTACTACCCGTTATCCCAGAGACAATGCCACACAATTGAGTCTGAACTATCAAAGTGCCAAAACGGTGACGCAAAAATATATGGAATATAAGGATTATATGAATCGAGTAGGTTATCAAGTGACAGAAGGAGGGGCGCGGTCTTCGGTAAGAGCTCTCTTTGGCACTAAAGAGGGCGCTAATTTATCTGTGGCTCTAAGTAGCGTGAATGGTAAGACTCTCGTCCAAATTTCTTATCTGTTGAAATAGGCGGGGCAATTGTCTTGTGGCTCACTTATTTTATCATTGCGTGATAAAATAGATTTAATGCATATTGACGAGAGTAAACTTGAAAGTTTTATGATTGACTCTGGCTTAGTTTCTAAGTCGGAGATCGAGCTTGCTAATAAAGAAGCTCAAGGAAAACACATAAGTATCGGAGAAGCGCTAGTTAACAAGGGTGCTTTGACCGAAGATGACTTGCGCAAAATGCAGGCTTACATTCTCGGTATTCCTTTTGTTTCTCTTAAAGACCAGAAGCTCGATTTCTCCGTACTTTCTCTTATACCCGAGCCGATTGCCAGAAATCACAACATTGTTGCTTTCAGAAAGATTAATGACAGTCTAGAGGTAGCTATGCTTGATACCGAAGATTTAACAGCTATCGATTTTGTTAAAAAAAAGGTTGGGCTCAAAATATTGCCCCGTCTAACTGATGGTGAATCTATGAAATGGGCTCTGCTCTCTTATCAGAAGACGCTTAAAGCCGAATTTGGCGATATCATACAGAAAGAAGCAAACTCACTTAAAACGGTCAGCGACAAAATAGGCGACGAAGATATCAATGAGGACGATTTAAAAAAACTAGCTGAAGATGTTCCAGTCGTCCGCATTGTGGACACACTACTTAAACACGCCATTATTCAAGACGCATCTGACATTCACATTGAACCAGAAGAAGACAAGGTGCTGGTACGTTACCGTATAGACGGTATTCTACGCGATGCCATGGTTTTGCCGAAGAATACCGCTTCCGGTATCACAGCTCGCATCAAAGTTCTTTCTAGTCTCAAACTTGATGAGAAACGTATTCCGCAAGACGGTCGTTTTAAAATTGATGCTGGAGGTGAGAAAGTTTCTTTCAGAGTTTCCACTCTGCCTGTTTATTATGGCGAGAAGACAGTGATGCGACTCTTGCGAGAATCTGTTTCAGGCTTCACTTTAGAAGGTCTCGGATTTCATGGACATGGCCTAGATGATTTGCACAAAGCCCTGAAAGTAACTACTGGCATGATTTTGGCGACTGGTCCGACTGGTTCTGGTAAAACTACAACTCTCTACACCATGCTTGATATTATCAATACTCCAAGAGTCAACATCTCGACTATCGAAGACCCAGTTGAATATCAGATGGCGCGCATCAATCAGACGCAAGTGCGTCCGGAAATTGGTCTAACTTTTGCCAATGGTCTGCGCACCCTAGTACGCCAAGATCCGGATATTGTCATGGTGGGGGAAATTCGCGACAACGAAACAGCGGCGCTAGCCATCAACGCCTCGCTCACTGGTCACCTAGTACTCTCAACTCTTCACACCAATTCTGCTGCCGGTGCCATTCCTAGATTGCTTGATATGAAGGTGGAATCTTTTCTTCTCGTTTCCACTCTTGATATTGTTATTGCCCAGCGTTTGGTTAGAAGACTTTCGGCATCGAAGACCAAATATTTCCTAAACAAAGGAGAACTTGATTCACTCGGTCACGCCGTTTCCCTTGAGAGAATACTGACTCTTCTTAGAGATGAGAAAATTATCGGCAAGAAAGACGGTATAGACAAAATCCCATTTTGGAAACCAAATCCTGGAAAGGATTCTGAAGATGGATACTCAAGCCGTATAGGTATACACGAAGTGCTAAAGGTGACACCAACTATCAAAAATTTGATTATGAAAGGGGCAACGGCTGGGGAGATAGAAGAACAGGCGAAATTGGAGGGCATGATGACGATGCTTGAAGACGGTATTTTCAAAGCGGCGCAAGGTATCACTACCATAGAAGAAGTTTTGCGGGTTGTTTCTGAATAAGCTTAGAGAGATTTGCTTGATAGTAGAAATTGGAGTATTATATTTTCATAATATTTATTATATGATAATATAAAATAGTATGAGTAATATAACTATTTCAGTTCCCATAACAAGAGAACAAGGGCGTTTTCTTGAAGAAAGAGTAAAGAGTGGTGTTTCTGCCAATAAAGCTCATGCAGTTAGGCAGGCTATTGCCGCGCTTGCTGAAGAACAGTTTCTGCAAGATGTATTAGAAGCCGAAGAAGAAATTCGTCAGGGGAAGGGGATAAGGGGAGACCTACGAGAAATTCTTAGAAAAATGAAATGATTGAGCTTGAATATGCTCCGAAGTTTCTGCGCCAGATATACAAACTAGAGCTAAATATTCAGGAAGATGTGTTGAAGAAAATTGCATTATTTAGAGATACCAAAAATCATCGTAGTCTAAATGTGCACAAGCTTCATGGTCGGTATAAGGGTCGGCACGCTTTCTATATCACGAGTAAGATAAGAATACTGTTTCAATATCAGAATCCAAAATTCGCAAGCTTTTTAGCAATTGATGACCACGATATCTATAAAAGGTAATAGTGTATATAACCATAAAGGTACAAGCAAAAATCTGATAGTTTTGTTGTATAATTGAATCAATTGATAATTTAGTGGAAATTGAAAATTCTAAATTAGAACTTATTTCCCATGACTCTCTATAAATATAAAGCTAAGGATAAAGAGAGGAAGATTTACGAACGTACTCTTGAAGTTAAGAATCGTTTTGATATATATAATATTATTCGCGAGGAAGGTGGCAGTATAGTCTCTATCCAAGAAGTTAAAAGTCTCACAGCATTAACTTTTCTCGATAACATCTTTAGCGGTATAAAAACTCATCAGAAAATTACTTTTGCTAAAAATCTCGGTCTAATGATAAAGGCCGGCTTGCCGGTGACTCGCGCGCTATCTGTGATGAGTCGACAATCAAAGAGTAAGCCGTTCAAGAAATTACTTATCGAGCTCGAAATGGATGTTAGTCATGGTAAAACACTCTCAGAATCATTGGGGAGATGGCCAAAGGCGTTCTCACATCTTTTTGTCTCGATGATTAAAGCGGGTGAAGAATCTGGTAATGTTTCTGGTTCGCTCAACATCGTGGCTAGTCAGATGGAGAAGTCATATCTCTTAACAAAGAAAGTGCGTGGCGCGCTTATCTATCCGGCTGTAATTATTTCAGTCATGATAATACTCGCTGTGCTACTCCTCATTTTTATGGTGCCAACTTTGACTGCTACTTTTGAAGGTCTTGGGGTACCATTGCCTTTGGCTACACGCGTCCTTATTTATCTAAGTAACTTTTTTGTCCAACATACTCTAGCGGTTGTGACTGGGGTTATATTTTTGATAATCTCTTCCATTCTTTTTTTACGAACGAAAATGGGTCGGAATCTTGTAGATGTTGTCTCTATTCGTATTCCAGTGATCGGTGAGATGGTCAAAGAGTTTGAGTCTGCTCGCACTACCCGCACTCTCTCCTCACTTCTTTCTAGTGGTGTGGAAATTGTTGTGGCACTTGATATTGCTGTTAGTGTGTTGCAGAATCATCTTTATAAAGATGCTTTGACGCGAGTTCGGACGGCTATAGAGAAAGGGGAATCGATGTCGGCAGTATTTCTCGAATATGAAAATCTCTACCCTCTTTTTGTTGGTGAGATGGTCGCCGTTGGTGAAGAAACTGGTAAGATTTCGGAAATGCTTATGGGGGTGGCGACTTATTACGAAGAAGAAGTTGACCAGAAAACTAAAGACCTCTCAACCATTATTGAGCCAGTTTTGATGATTATCATCGGTATCGGGGTAGGCATCTTCGCCATTTCCATGCTCGCGCCAACTTATTCTTTGGTAGATTACATTTAATCTTTTATGAATAGAACACGCAGAGGATTTACTATTCTCGAAATTCTAATTGCCATCTCCATTATGGTACTTATGATTACGATTGTCTCATTCTCATTTTCTAAACTCAATTCTTCCCAAACTCTTGATACAAGCGCGGATTTGGTTGTCTCAATCCTAAATGAGACGCGGTCACTCACTCTCTCAGCAGTAGATGATTCTCAATACGGTGTTAATTTTGAAGCTTCGCAAATAGTTTTATTCAAAGGTTCCATTTATTTGTCAGCTGACCCCTCAAATGTAGTTACTGAACTCAATCCTCAAGTTGGCCTTCGCAATGTTATTTTAAACGGTGGTGGAACAAGCGTGATTTTCAAACGCTTAACTGGGAATACTGTTGAGACTGGGACTGTAGAGATTTTTCTCAAAGCTTCCACAACTATTTTTCGTACCATTACCATTAGTGCCACAGGGATAGTAGAATTAGACTGACAATTTTTATGAAGAATTTAAAGAAAAACGCTAATTCTGGTTTAACCTTAGTAGAAGTACTCATTGCCACTTCTATTATCTTAGTGTTTCTATTGGCGTTCTTTGGTGTGCATAATCTTTATCTGAAGACAGCTTTCTCAAATGGTGAGGTTATCAAGGCTACAGCACTTGCCGAAGAAAGTTTGGAAGTAATAAGATTTCTTAGGGATTCTTCCTGGGAAACCAATATCGTGCCACTGTCTCTGGATATAGATTATTATCTAGTTTTTGTTGGAGGTGTATGGCAAGTCACTACCACAAATATTTTTATAGATAATCTCTTCGAGAGGAAAGTTAGATTCTCGGCAGTCTATCGAGACTCATCTGGGGATATTGTTACTTCGGGTGGAACGATCGATTCAAATACCTTATTAGCAGTCTCTAGCGTTTCCTGGTTAAATGGTGTGGCGACTACAACGAAGTCTATTTCGACCTATCTTACTAATCTATTTATTGATTGATGACTAAAATACTTCATAACTCTAAAGTTCGAGGATTTTCTCTGGTGGAAATGCTAATTTACATTGCTATTCTGGTTCTTATGCTCGCTGTTATCATGAATGTCGTTGTGTCTATCATACGCTCTGGGCGGATTGTTAAATCTTTAAAAAATGTCGAAAATTCAGCCACAGTAAGCATAGAACGTCTAGTGAGAGAGCTAAGGCAAGCAGAAAGTATTAACGTCAGTCTAAGTATTCTGAATGAAAATCCCGGTCGACTATTGCTTGAAGGTATTGATGATATGGGCACTCCGCGGACAGTCGAGTTCTATCTTTTTGAAGACAGAATTTTATTTAAAGAGAATGGAATAGATATCGGTGCTCTTACGCAGATGGATGCTCAGGTTAGTAATTTAACATTTTATCGTTTTTTTGGTCCGAATTCAGAAGGTATTAGGACTGAAATGACTATTGAGAGTGGTACAAGTACCCACTATCGTTCTGAAAAGTTTTATTCTTCAGCACTCTTACGCTAATTATGAAAAACCAACGACTAGACTTCCCTCGACTTCGCTCGGGACAAGCAGGACAGGTGATGATGGTAGCTACTATATTGTTCTTGGTTGTTTCTGTTACAATCATTTTTGGCATGGTTGGGCCGATTCTCAAACAACAGAAAATAACCTCTCAAATGTTGCTCTCACGCCAAAGTTATTTTTTGGCTGAAGCTGGGATTGAGGATGTAGTTTATAGATTACAAACTGGCAAATTAGTCTCAAGTAACGAAAACTTGACTTTATCGGGAAATACAGTCACCACAGTTACTACTGATACTGCTGAAGGCAAGCAGATCGTGGCTATTGGTGAGGTTAAGGAAACTTTTCGCAAGGTTGAAGTTAATTTACTACTCGGTACCGGTATCGCTTTTCATTACGGAGTTCAAATCGGGCAAGGCGGATTGGAGATGAGCAATTCGTCTAAAATTATTGGTAATGTTTATTCAAGTGGGAATATCATAGGTACTAATTCAGCCAGAATCCAAGGCACAGCAGTTGTTGCTGGGCCAACTGGTATCATTGATGGTATGGATATCGACGGTGATGCATGGTCCCACACCATACGAGGAATCTCAACTGTCGGGGGCAAGGCAACTCATTCTATGCTTCAAAATACGACTGTGACTGGTAACGCCTTAGCTGACTCTATTTCTAACTGCACAATTTGGGGCACAGCCAAATATGATACAAGATCAAGTTGTACTGTGGTCGGAACTGTAACCACTCCCAATCCTGATACATTTGTCTCCGCGGATATTTTGCCTTTGCCAATCTCGGAAACTCAAATTGACGCTTGGGAATTGGAAGCAACTAGTGGCGGAACATTGGGTTCTCAAACATGGAGTAGTGGCATTAGAAGCATGGGACCTAAAAAGATCAACGGAAATTTGAACATGAGTGGCGATGCGGAATTAGTGGTTACTGGGACATTGTGGGTTACTGGAGACATTAAATTGAGTAACACTTCTAAAATCAGGCTAGATGGAGGTTATGGTAGCTCAAGTGGCGTGGTCATGGCGGGCATCGATGAAAGCGCGACTATGGGTTATATTGAGATTGTCAATTCTGCTCAAGCCTTGGGCTCAGGTTCTCTAGGTAGTTACATCATGCTTTTATCGCAGAAAGAAGGCACAGGATCAGACGCTATTAAAACCTCTAACAACTCAGCGACGGCAATTCTTTATGCTGGTGAAGGCCAGATTGAAATTAGTAATAGCGCGGCACTCAAAGAAGTCACGGCTTATGAACTCGAAATTAACAACAACGCGATCGTTACTTATGAATCTGGACTTGCTAACAATCATTTTTCAAGTGGCCCTGGTGGAGGTTATGATATTTTGAGTTGGAAAGAAATAGAGTAAGATAAAGAGTATCATGGCTAAACCTATTTTAGTAGCGAAT
This sequence comes from bacterium, assembly GCA_030650605.1. GTDB lineage: Bacteria > Patescibacteriota > Minisyncoccia > Phycocordibacterales > Zambryskibacteraceae > UBA5004. The sequence goes on along the minus strand of JAUSDP010000035.1, from coordinate 36,250 downwards.
TGGAAGAATCATCCGAACTCGCTTTCAGAAACTATGGTTCTCCTTCGGGAGATTGCCAAAAGTGCCAAACTCTACAAGAAACTTTCTCTTTTTGTCGCGCCACCATTTACCTATTTTGAATCAGTTTCTGAGCGTCTTGGTAATTTTGGTCAATTAGCGTCTCAAAATATCTCCTCGCTTTCTCCGGGAAATTATACTGGGCAAGTGACCCCGGATATTTTAAAGAGTTTTGGGACAAAACTTTCTATTATTGGCCACAGCGAGCGTCGTGGATTCGGAGAAACATCAGAACATATTGCCAAAAAGATAAAGACTGCTCTACATTGCAGTATTATACCTCTCGTATGCATTGGTGAGATGTCTCGAGATCCAGACGGTGAATATTTCGAATTTTTGCGCGATGAGCTTAAGTCCTCACTCGCCGGCTTGAATCCAAAAACTGATATCTCTAAATTAATGCTTGCTTATGAACCAGTTTGGGCTATAGGTAAGCATGCTCAAGATGCAATAACTCCAGCTAACCTCTCGCAGTCAGTAATTTTTATCAAAAAAGTTCTTACCGATATGTTTAACCGCGTAGTTGCTGAACATGTTCCTATCCTGTATGGCGGTTCTGTTGAACCAGCAAATATCGGTCCACTCTTCAGTGAGACTGGTATCAAGGGTTTTCTAGTTGGACACGCTTCTCTTAATGCTAAAAGTCTAAAAGCGATTGCTGAATCACTTATTTCAAAATGAATTTAAAATCTATTCTGGAAGCTGGAGATTTGAAGGGTAAGAGAGTCCTCGTGAGAGTAGATTGGAGCGTGCCGACTCAAGGTAATGAAGTAATAAATGATTACCAAATCCAAAAATCATTACCTACCATAGAATATTTACAAAAAGCTGGAGCCAAAATAACTTTGATCAGTCATGCAGAAAGAGACAGAGATTCTCTGGAGCCTATATATAAGTATGTCAAAGCATTTATTCCTCAACTGACATATGTGAAGCCGAGTGATTTGGTGCTCCTCGAGAATCTCCGTCAGAATACTGGAGAGAGGGACAATAATAATGCCTTTGCTAAAAAACTCGCTCACTTAGGAGATGTATTTGTTAATGAAGCATTCTCTGTATCACATCGAGAGCATGCCTCCATAGTGGGACTACCTAAACTTCTACCAAGCTTCATCGGTCTACAGTTTGCTCTCGAGATCAAAAAACTTTCTAAAGCCTTCTATCCCAAGAAACCGTTTCTATTTATTATTGGCGGAGCTAAATTTGACACTAAATTGCCACTGCTTAAAAAATTTATTGCTATCGCCGACCATATTTTTGTGGGAGGCGCCTTGGCTAATAATTTTTTCAAAGAGCAAGGAGTTGATATTGACAACTCACTGGTGAGTGAAGGAGACTTTGGTCTCAGGGCACTTCTGAAAACTGGTAAGATAATTTTGCCGGAAGATACTATTATTAAAGATGGCAAGATTTTAGATGCTGGCCCTAGATCTATCGAGAATTTGAAACCCATCATTTCCGCTTCGAAACTAGTGTTATGGAATGGCCCACTAGGAAGTTATGAGAATGGCTACAAAGTGGCCACACTTGCTTTGGCTAAAATGATCTCTGAATTTAAAGGTGAGTCTATTGTCGGAGGAGGGGATACTATTGCCGCTATCACGGAATTAAATATCTTAGATAAATTTTCTTTTGTCTCAATCGGTGGTGGCGCCATGCTCGACTTCTTAGCCACAGGCACTCTCCCTGGCATCGAAGCTCTAAATCACCAACAATTTTAATAAATAAATTAGTAATAAACAAACATATACGTTATAATTATGCTATAGCATTAATATAGCGTATGGGAAAACTTGAAGAGAAAAGTAGGGAAAAATCCAAGCGTAAAAATTTGCAATATGCTATTTTGCAAACAATAGCGACCGTAGGGGTCTTGAGTATAGGTCTTGTAGCCCCCAATGTAATAAAAGCACTTAGCAAGCTGGGCGTTATTACAAATATTAGGCAGAGAGAATATATAGCTTCTTCGGCAAGTAAATTGGTTAAACGGGGACTCCTTTCTTATAATGGTAAAAAATATTGTTTGACTTCTGACGGGGAGAAACTTTTACATCGTTGGCAATTTGCTGATTTTCGATTGAAGAAACCAAAGAGATGGGACAAAAAGTGGAGAGTAATGATCTTTGATATCCCAGAGAAGAAAAAGAATATTAGAAATTACATTACCATGCTCTTTCGGCAAACAGGATTTCTTCGTCTTCAGGATAGTGTTTGGGTATATCCTTATGATTGTGAAGATATCATCACATTATTAAAGACTGATTTCGGCGTTGGTAAGCATTTACTGTATTTAATTGTTGATGAACTAGAAAATGACAAACATCTACGAGAAGATTTCGCTCTAATTTAATCTTCTTTTTCCTTATTTATCATTTATTTAATACGTTAATATAATGCTATAGCATGAAAGTAGCGTATGTATGTTTTATAGTTATTCTTTCTCGAATGAAATTTTTTGTATGTTATCTAAATCTACGTAGGCAACATCTCTGTATGCTTCATACTTAAAAATAAGTCAAGTTCCTCACAATCAATTATTCAATAATCTGTTTATCGGGCGCATTTCTATATCCTTGTTCTAGTTGTTTCTCAGACAAATTTTCATAAGAAAGCTGGGGATCGCAATAATGTCGTCCGGTTTTGATCTTTCCTTCTACCATCTCAAGAACAAGCACTAACGGTGTTTGGTGAAGCTGACCTGTTTCTGAGTCGAGATAACTTTCTATAAGTTCGAGCATTACTATATTTTCACCCTCAGCCGTATTCTTAATCCGATATTTTCTCCCTCGTGTAGAATATATTTCTTTAATTTCCTTCTCTACATTTGGTTTTGATGTAGGGAATAGTATATCTTTGCTGTGATACATCCATGTCATTGAATACGCGTTGCTCATCTTCTCAAGCGCGGCAGAAACATCACCATCAACTTCGTTTTTCAAAATGGCTAGAACAGTATCAAGATTGGAGCTCATATCTTCTTATTATATAGAAAATCAGGTAATAAATAAATCAAAAAAAGCCCGCCGAACGTCCTAGACGTGGCGGGCTTATGGATCGGTTACTTCTTGAACTCACTAGGGTAGAGGATAGTCGTCTCCCAGTAGTCCGGCAGAACTTTGAGTTCCACAGCCCAGCTGCCGATACCTTCTAGGAGAAACTCTCTCTTTGCCTCAGTCAATTCATCGATCTCGAAACAAACACAATAAACCGGCCTTGCGGTGTCATCCCACACACCTATGCGTGAATGATAACCCCGACTCATAACGATCACTATGCCAGCGTTTCGCAAAATCGATGGGTTTCGGCGACAGTAACCTGCCACCTCACCCAAGACGTATTGCCGATCATACGGCTCAATCCCATCAACAATTTTATCTAACACAACGATTTTCTTCATGCCAACCCTCCTTAGATTTCTTGGCTTTATTGCCAAGTAATCCTTGAGAGTTCACCCGCTTTTCCCGCTGTTGCGAGAGGGAGAAGGGCGGAGAACCGTACTTCCTCAAGATCCTGATTACCCAAACAGATCAGAGGTGCCGACAATATCGACTTTCGGGTCGCCTTATGATATTCGTGGGGCTGTGGCAACACGTAATCACTCAGCCATTACAATATGCTCTGCTAGTCCATATTAGCATAGATACTCTAGTCTGTCAACCCAGTAAAACGGCACGGATTCTAATTTAAAATAATAGCCCGTCGGATTTTTGAGGCGTTATTTTCAAAATCTTTTTTATCTCCGACAATTTTTGCATTGGGGAATACCCAGATGTGTGCATGTTCTACTTCATCACCAACTATTTTGGAAAGAATGAAGTCTGTTCCAAATGCTTTTTGTTGCGCTTTGGCAATTTTCTTAACAACTTCAAAGTATTCTCCAGCATTGGGAGCGTCCCAAACCCATCTATAGTGTTTTTTTGTAATAACCTGAGTGTGCCCCGGAGATTGCGGGTTGATATCCAGAAACGCTAGAAAATTTTCATCCCCATATACTTTATATGCGGGAATTTCTCCCTTAACTATTTTGCAAAAGATACAGTTGAGATTGTTCATTTTACTTGTAGTGAGTTTGCCGAACTAATTTAATAAGTTTCTTCTGTGACTAATTTATTCAATTTATCTAGGAGAGAAATAGTTTCATATTTGTCAGCCCACATCTCCCAACCTCTACCAAGAAATATCCGCCATGTTTGGCCAGAAAAGTTTGAGTCATTAGCATGATTGGCGATACAAGAACTGTAATTGAAATGATTTTTAATAAAGGCAACACAAGAGCTTGAAAGCAATTTAGAGTCTACACAGTTAGAACAAATCTCTCCGTCTCTGTCTCGAGTATTGAATTCCGGTGTGTGGCAGGAGCTCATTCCCTCAATGAATCCTCGACATTCATTATCAAGAGCATTCACTCCAGTTTCATCTCTCGGTCTGGGACAATTGTGTGCAAGTGCCGGCATGAACGCGTATTCAGACAAGTCTTCCAGATAACCAGAGCAAATATTTTCTTTGAAGCTCACGATTTTATACGGCAATTGAGAACCGATTGAGCCGGTGGTGATGATAGCTGTTTCGCTTGTTTTGAGCACGATGTTCTGAAACTTATTGAGACCATTAGGCGATACGAAAAACGCAGCTTGACCAATAGTGGCCGTATCTGCCGGGAAATATCGCGGCCCACCACCGAGATCATAAGCGCGTTTATCTTTAGCATTTTTTAGTCGCCAGTTGGTAATGTCTACTGATTCACTGCCTGTGTTATATATAGTTATATATTCTTCGTAAGGTTGATAAGTATAAGATGCATTGCCAGTGCTTAAAGAGATATCTGGCGCGTAGGTTGAGTTTGTGGCGATGATATTTTCTCCACTCGAATTAGTGTTTCCCGAAGAATTAGGGGGATTAGCTGTAGAATTGGGTTTTCCCTTAGGTGTAATAAACATAATGACAATGAGAATAACCAAAATAACTACTCCCTCCATCATGCCATTACCCTTCATAAGGTCTATCTTAATACGCCTGCCCGCTAGTGCCAAGCATGGCAGGCGGGCGTGCTAGAATAGTCCAATGCAACATTTTCCGGAACTATTCGAGACCATGCTCAAGGAGCGCGGTGTTACTCCGGAAGAACAGGAAGACTTCCTGAATCCAGATTACGAGAAGCTCTACGACCCGCTTTTATTACCTGATATGGAGAAGGCTCGCGACAGAGTGATAAAAGCGATCAAAGACAATGAGCATATCGTTGTTTTCTCCGACTACGATTGTGATGGCTTGCCAGGTGCGGTGGTACTTTCTGATTTCTTTGTGCGTACGGGATATAAAAACATTTCTTTCTACATTCCGCATAGGCATGACGAAGGCTTCGGTCTCAATCAGGATGCGATAACAGAAATTGCTACGCGTGACGCTAAGCTCATGATTACTGTTGATTGCGGCATTGCCAACACTAAGGAAGTGGCATTTGCTAATGAAAAGGGTATTGATGTTATCATCACTGACCATCACAAACCGAATCCTGTTCTGCCCGATGCCTACGCTATCGTCAATCAAAATAGGGACGATTCTAATTACCCATTCAAAGGACTCTGTGGTGCAGCAGTTGCGTTCAAGTTGGTGCAGGCTGTTGTGGCCCGCGAAACTTTTGGCGTCAAAGATGGCATGGAGAAATGGTCTCTCGATATGGTGGCTATTGCCACTCTTTCGGATATGGTACCGCTTCTTGGTGAGAACAGAATTCTTGCTCGTTTCGGACTCTCAGTTTTGCGTAAGTCTCCTCGGCCGGGACTCGCTGCGCTTTTCAAGAAAATGAATCTTGACCAAAGTACTCTCTCGGAGGACGACGTTACTTTCATGATTACCCCGCGTATTAATGCTGCCTCGCGCATGGGAGTACCAGAGGATGCATTCAAACTCTTGAAGACGAAAGATTATGGCGAAGCGGAGAGACTCGCTCTTCACCTTGAGAAGATAAATAACGAGCGTAAGGGGGTGGTGGCAAGTATTGTTAAAGAAGCAAAGTCTAGACTCGCTGGCCGCGAAGAAATTGCTGACGTTATCGTCATTGGTAATCCGGAATGGCGGCCCGCCCTTCTCGGTTTGGTTGCCAATTCGCTTGTCGAGGAGTATGAAAGACCGGCTTTCGTCTGGGGTAGAAGTGGGAACGGGACGCTTAAAGGTTCCTGCCGTTCGTACAACGGCTACGACCTTTTTGTGCTAATGAGCGCGACTAATGATGCATTTGTGGAGTTCGGTGGACATACGGGCGCGGGCGGATTTTCTGTCACTCTTGAAAGTCTCACAACCCTCGAAGAGAGATTGACCAAAACTTTATCAGGTTTAGAGGCCGGGCTTCCAAGTGCTGATGCTTCTTTACTAAATATAAATTTGAATGATATTGGAGAACATCTCTGGGATACCATTTCTCAATTCGCGCCATTTGGTATGGGAAACAAAAAACCGATTTTTAAAATTCCTAATGCCCAAATAAAATCAGTAAAAAAGTTTGGTAAAGAAGGAAATCATTTGGAAGTTACGTTTAATGGTGGAGACAGGGAAGTAAAAGCAATTTCTTTTTTCTCGAGCCCAGATTCTTATTCTACCCCTCTGACTCCCGGTACATATATCTCCCTGCTCGCCAATCTCGAAAAATCATATTTCAGAAATTATCCAGAGTTGCGCCTAAGAATTGTTGATATAGAGCCCTAGATAAGGATAAAGTTACTCATACGACTGATATCATACATGCATTGCCCGACAATAAAAAATAAGTATAATTAAAATGTGAGCTCTAAAATAAGTTCCATCATTTTCATCGGTTACCTGTTTTTGATTTTATCGATTCTTTTTTGGCTGATAACGCTTTTTAACCCTTTCTTTTTTCCTCTTCATGAGATCAATTTGTGGTTCTCATCTTTATGGTGGCCGATTCCTACGGCTATTGGTTATCTTTTTCCAATCATTTCTTTTGTGATTGGAATGTATGAAAGAAAACAAAATTCATTGCATGCACGGATTTTAATCGTTTTGAGTATTGTAAATTTTTTACTACCCGTCGTTCTTTTTGGATGGATTTTGACGCATATTCCGCTTTAAGACAATAGACTCGTTAATTAGGAATAACCACCATTAGTGTCCACATTAGTGCTCATTAACCTCTTTAAGTTAAGGCATGCTATATTAGTTTCAATGATTACTATCTATACAGACGGGGCATCGAGAGGAAATCCGGGACCCGGGGGATGGGGAGGGATTATCGCGAGCGAAGATTGGGTTTTAGAAATAGGCGGAAGAGATTCTCATACCACAAACAATAAAATGGAATTGACGGCCTGTATTCGCTCGCTCGAATTTACAATTTCTAATTCTCAATTTTCAAATCAACCTATTCAGATTTATACCGATTCCGAATATGTGTCTAAGGGTATGACGGAGTGGATACATAGATGGCAGAAGAAAAATTGGAAGACAGCGGGTAAGAAGCCCGTGCTCAATCAGGATTTATGGCAGAAACTTCTCGAACTTTCAGGAGGAAGAAAGGTGGAGTGGAAATATGTGGCAGGGCATGCTGGCATACCTCTAAACGAACGAGCAGATGAGATAGCTACCACTTTTGCTGATGATTTTACTCCCGTTCTCTATAATGGACCAAAAGACAAATACAAATAGCATTTTCGTTTTTATTTTTGGTTTCATCTCGGGTATTCTGGCTTCATCTTTTGTTTTCATTGTTCCACTAATAAGCGTTTTTGTAGTAATTATCGGTTCGACTCTTCTTGTCGCGGAGAAAATTTGGAATAAGAAAATAATTAAGGAAGTTTTATTTCTATCTCTCGCCTTGTTATCATTCGGTCTGGGTGTTCTACGTTACTCTATAAAAGATTTCCATGAGCCACTCATTCCAATATCTACCGGTATTGTGGTAAGTGAACCAGAGCAGAGGGAAAATACCACTCGGTTTATTTTACTGGCGGATAACGGAGAGAAGGTTTTAGTGAATACGGATTTATATAGTCCTATCCAGTATGGAGACAGAATAGAGGTAAACGGTAAACTCCAAGAGCCGGGGATCATAGATGATGAGAATGGTGGCCGGCCATTTGATTACGGTAAGTATCTCTCGAAAGACGATATTTATTACACTCTAAACTTCACGAAGGTTGAGGTACTTTCTAGTGGTCACGGTAATCTTATCAAACGCGCACTTTTTAAAATAAAAAGAAGTTTTGTAGGAAAGACTAAAGAAATTTTATCGGAGCCGTACGCCAGTCTCCTCTCTGGCCTTATTGTTTCCGGTAGAGAAGCGATGCCGAAGGATATTCTCGAAGAATTTCGTCGGGCGGGTGTGATACACATCGTAGTACTCTCTGGTTACAACATCACAATTATCGCCGAGTTTATGCGCAAAATGTTAGAAAACTTTTTCTTGTTGGCTCACATGTGGGTCAGCCCGCGGTTGGTGGCCGGGGCATCCATTCTCGGCATTATTCTTTTCGTTCTTATGACGGGCGCAGAAGCGACCGTGGTACGGGCGGCGCTCATGGTGCTTGTTGTCATCGCGGCTAAAATGCTGGGTCGCCGATACTCCGCGCCCCGCGCTCTTCTAGTAGCCGCTTTCTTAATGATTCTCCACAACCCTAAAATCTTAGTCTTCGATCCTTCCTTTCAATTATCCTTCCTCGCTACTTGTGCTCTTATTTATCTAGTACCAATTCTTGAAAAATATTTGGTGTTAATACCTGAGAAATGGGGATTACGTATAATTATTGCTACTACTGTAGCTACTCAGGTCACAGTGTTACCGCTCCTTATCTATTCCGTGGGGGACTTCTCTCTGGCTTCTTTGCCGGCCAACATTTTGGTCTTACTCATCATACCCGCCACCATGTTCCTTGGTTTTATCGCTACTCTTATCGCGTACGCGAGTTCCATTTTGGCGTTGCCATTTTCCTACGCGACCTATATCCTACTTGCTTGGATCTTGGGAGTCTCTGGTGTTTCCGGCAATCTTTCTTTTACCTCTGTCGCTGTTCCTTCTGTACCCATTTGGTTAATTGTTCTAATTTATCTCGCGATCTTTATTTTTGTACGGTGCTCAGGATCTAATAAGGTAGCGTATGATACTGTAAACAAAGCATGACTTATCCCGACACCAAAGAACAAATCACCGAAGGACTTCCTCTAGAGAGAATTAAGGAAATTAATATTCTTGAAACTAACGAGCCATTGATTGAAATTGTTGAGAACAACAGAATCAAGCTTCTCAGTGATCATAAATATTTATCGCCTAATTTACGTAAGAAAGCGAGAGACATCCTGTATTTAGCGGCCGATAATTTACCAATAGGTTACAAGCTTCTCATTGTTACTGCATATCGGCCTATACGAATGCAGAAAGAATTGTACGACGCTAGATTAAAACAACTTGCTATGAAACATCCGCTCAAAATGATATTTAATTATAGAGGATGGAGAAAAATAGTTAACCTCTACACCTCTCCGCCAGGAGGGTCATCTCACCAAAGTGGGGGAGCACTAGATGTCACTGTGATTGATAGAGAAGGTAACAGGCTAGATATGGGAACGGAACTGACTGATTTTGGGATGAAGGTTCATACTGAAAATAATTTAATTACCGACGAACAGAGAAAAAATAGAAAGATATTGTATGACGCAATGACGAAAGCTGGTTTTATAAACTATCCACTTGAATGGTGGCACTATTCTTACGGCGACAGGATGTGGGCTGCTTATAGTAGAAAAAGAGAATGTTTTTACGGACCTGTTACTGAGTAGCGGTTTTAAAGTTTTCTTCCACATTCTGCCAATTGAGATTTTCAAAAAAGGCTTCAATATATTTCTTTTTTTCTCCGGGCGTGTAGTCAATAAAATAAGCATGTTCCCACATGTCAAGGACGAGGAGGGGTGAGAGACCGGCTAAGGTTCCCAGATGATGTTCGTCTACCCAACTATGCATAAGTTGTTTTGATATTGGATCGTAATAAACAATAGCCCAACCCACTCCACGCGTGAGGGCTACTGCCTTGAATTTTTCTAGATCAAAGCCAGCTTTGGCGAACTTTCCTTCGTTTGAAAATGGCTGGGGTCCACCTTCGAAATGCGCGAAATAAGCTTCATGATTCCTCATACCATCGAATTCAAATGGGAACCGACGATTGTATTCTTTCTCTTGCAACAGTTCATTAACATTCTTGACATAACCTGCGTAAAGACCCAAGTGTATCTCAATTGCTTTCTCGCTTATACCCTTGAGTTTGGGAATGTTAAACTTCTTTTCTTCGAAAGTTTTAATCATAATGACATTATACTATATAGAATGGATTTTATCAGGAAATACACCAGAGAGGCGTTAGTTGGCGCACTTATTATATCGAATATCTTTGTCTGGGTTACAATTTATCAGAGGCGACCGAGTGATATTCTGGCTGTCTATTTTCTCGATGTTGGTCAAGGTGATGCAATTCTTATAGATTCACCTAGACATAGTAGGGTTCTTGTTGATGGTGGGGCAAATAGAAAAGTTTTGAGCGAACTTGGAAAAATTTTACCCTTTGCCGATAAGCGCATAGATGTAATGGTGGAAACTCACCCAGATAAAGATCATATCGGGGGTCTGCCAGAAGTAGTGAGTCGTTATGATGTGGGACTATTTCTTGAGCCCGGAGTGGAATCGGAAAATAATATTGATGACGAATTAAAAAATAGACTTGAACAGAAAAATATTCCCAAGCTCTTGGCGAAAAGAGGTATGGTTATTAATTTCGGCGATGGGGCAAAATTTCAAATCCTTTTTCCTCTTTATGGTCAAGATGTTTCTAACTGGGAGACAAATAGCGCTTCAATAGTAGCGAGACTCGTCTATAAAGATAAATCTTTCTTGCTGACTGGTGATTCGCCTATAAGAATAGAAAACGTTTTACTCAATTTTGGTCAAAATCTTCTGGATTCTAATGTTTTGAAAGCTGGTCATCATGGTTCACGCACTTCTACATCTCTTGTTTACGCCGAGGCTGTTTCCCCAGAGTATGCTGTTATCTCTGCAGGCCTTGATAACACCTACGGCCATCCGCATAAAGAAGTCCTTGATATTTTAGAAAAAATCGGTGCTAAAATAGTCAGCACCACCGAATCTAGCACTATAAAATTTGAAACGGATGGTAAGACTCTAAAAATTAAATAATTTGAATGCCCACCCTCACTAATCTTAAAGAAAATGTAGTACTCGCGCCCTACACCACTTATAAAATTGGCGGGAAGGCTGATTACTTTTTTACGGCTAATAATAAAGATGATTTGGTAAAAGCAATTAATTGGTCAAAAGAAAGAAGTATACCCTTTTTTGTTTTAGGTGGTGGGTCAAATATTTTGGTCGGAGATGGAGGATTTAGAGGATTAGTGATATATAATAAGGCTCAAAATTTCAAATTTGATGGCGAGTTATTGATAGCAGAAAGTGGCGCTGTCATATCTGATTTAATCGGTCGATCTCTAGAAAGAGGTCTCTCCGGTTTAGAACATTTTGCTGGAATACCCGGTACTGTGGGTGGGGCTATTCGTCAGAATCTCCACTTTTTATCACCAGATCGGGCCAGTACCATTTTTATCGAGTCGATAGTTAAGCATGGTTTGGTTCTAGAGGGTGTAATAGAAAAGAAAGTTGAGAAAGATTATTTCAAATTTGGATATGACGACAGTATTTTGCATCACAATAAAGACATATGCGTGTTGGAAACCACTTTTGAATTAGAGAGTAAAGATCCTAAACTTATTCAAACTCAAATATCCGCTAACTTGGATTGGAGAAACCAAAAACAAACACAATTATCAAGCTTTCCTTCCTGCGGCTCAGTGTTTAAGAAAATAGAAGGAATTGGTGCTGGTCGTCTAATAGAAAAATGTGGACTGAAAGGGAAACAAATCGGCGGAGCGCTTATTCCTGAAAAGCATGCAAATTATATTGTGAATACAGGAAATGCCACCGCGCGAAATGTTCGTGAATTGATCACCCTTGTTCAAGAAAAAGTTTTTAAAGAAACCGGCCACAAACTTGAACCCGAAATCAGCTTTATTGGTGAATTTTAAATAACCCCGGCTTTGTTGAGGACATTAAAATATTGTGGATAATCAAATTTCTATATACGTTATAATATCACTATCGTGAATGATTAACGTATGGGCAAGATTGAAGAAAAAAGTAAAAAGAAAGGCAATCGTGAGCATTTACAAAAAATGATTCTTCAGGTTGTGGCGAATGTAGGAATGTTAAGTGTCGCTCTAGTGGCGCCAAATGTGGCCAAGTCTATGCACAAGCTGGGTCTAGTTCCAAAGCGGAGACAAAATGAATATATCAGTTCTTCTGCAAGTAAGTTGGTTAAACGAGGGTTACTCTTTTATGATGGTAAGAGATATTGCATGACCTCTAAAGGAGAAGAAGTCCTTCGTAATTGGCAATTTGCCGATTTTAAACTGGAAAAACCAAAGAAATGGGATAAAAAATGGAGAGTAATCATTTTTGATATCCCAGAAAAGAAAAGAAAGATACGTGATCAGGTCAGAACTCTATTTAGATCAGCAGGTTTCTATCTCTTGCAAGATAGTGTTTGGGTATATCCGTATGATTGCGAAGATATTCTAACGCTTCTCAAATCTGATCTTGGGGTGGGGAAGAACATTCTTTATCTCATTGTTGATGAAATTGAAAACGATAAACACCTCCGCGAATTTTTTGATTTAGTTTAGTCGAAAATTTTACTATTTCATTACTTCGCTACTTCACTATATACGTTAATAACTCACGATCGTGAACTAATAACGTAAGTTAAATAATCCTATTCTATCAATCCAGTAAAAAATCGGCGCCAAAATTGTAAGCACCATCAACTCCTGCATTATCAAACTTGAGACGTACGGTAAAATTTTGGATTTGAAATAAAGAAAGTCGCCACACCGAGAAGCGTGGACCGACGGGCGACTCTCTTGATGTGGCGACTACTCGTCTTCAGAGGGGTCTTCGACGAGTAGTCCGGTAGTCTTGTTGACGATGAGAAATCTCCCCTCGTCGTCTACGATACTGTGCACTCGTATGTCCGGTAACGGGGACGCGAACGACCCGTCATCCTCCAGCTCCGGTGGCCTTTGGCCGATCGTATAACCTTCCATTTTTTACTCCTTCCTCAACCCACTAAAACGTTACTTCCGCTTATTATATTACCATATGGGCTGGTAATTATCCAGCGATTAATTAAATTCTTAGTACTAAATCACCCCGGCTTTTTTGAGGACGCTGTGAGCGCCGTGTTTGTTTATGGTTTTGATAGCTCGAGTGGAGAGGATGAGAGTAATAGTTTTCTTAAGTTCGGGTACATAAATGCGCTTTTTCTGGAGATTGGGATACTTGCGAACAGACCCAGTAGGGTTGAATTGGGTAGCACGAGTTCGGTTGGAGTAGCCTCCACACATCTTCGAACCTTTTTTATTTACGGGGCAAATTCTTGGCATAATCCAGCCAATTTACATGATATAATGCGCAAATGCAAGTAGATTTCATCTTTCAGATTGTTATTCTTATCATGTCTGTAGTGATTCACGAAGTTTCTCACGGCTATGCCGCAAGCTATCTAGGTGACCAGACTGCAAAATATCAAGGTCGTCTGACATTAAACCCTCTCAAACATCTCGACTTCGTGGGCTCATTTCTAGTACCTCTTCTACTATATATATCTCAAGTGGGTATAATTTTTGGTTGGGCGAAACCGGTGCCATATAATCCTTATAATCTCAAACCTGGCAGATGGTCAGAAGCAATCGTAGCCTCTGCCGGACCCGTTTCGAATATGTCCCTAGCGCTTTTATTTGGTTTATTGTTGCGCGTTGGTATAGCAAGTGGGGCTAGCAGTGCTTTTATTGAGATTGTATCCATAATAGTATTCATCAATATTCTGCTCGCCATCTTTAATCTCATGCCTATACCACCTCTCGATGGTTCCAAGCTACTTTTCGCTTTCTTTCCAGATAAGTCCTACCAAATTAGAGGATTTTTTGAAAGATACGGTTTCTTTCTTGTTATTTTCTTTATCTTATTTCTCTGGCAGTTTATTTCCCCAGTCATTGTCCTGCTATTTCGTTTGATTACTGGTATTGCTTTTTAGCATTCACTTTAGTACAGTATTGTTCTCCATCCGGAGCGTTTTTATTATTACTCCATGTCTACCATCAATCAACTCATCAGGCGTAAAAGGAAAAAGCTTATTCGCAAAACCAAAGCGATTGCTTTGACGCGCGGTTTCAACACCATCAAGAATCGTCCAGTATTTTTTAACGCTCCTTTTAAGCGTGGAGTGGCCACCAAGGTTACGACTAAAACTCCCAAGAAACCGAATTCTGCTATCAGAAAAATAGCGAGAGTCCGTCTGACTAACGGTATGGAAGTTACGGCCTACATTCCTGGTATTGGGCATAATCTCCAAGAGCACTCCGTAGTACTTCTGCGTGGTGGCCGTGTTAAGGATATTGGTTTGCGTTACACTGTTGTACGTGGGGTGCTTGATGCCACTGGTGTTGAAAATAGAAAACAAACCAGAAGTCAGTACGGAGCAAAGAGACCTAAAGTAAAATAGTTCGACTAAGCTCACTATAAATAATTTTCAATGAGACGCAAACTAAAAGCCAAACCAAAGATAGAACCCGACTACGCCTATGATTCCGAGAAGGTGACGAAATTTATCAACTACTGCATGGAACGTGGCAAGAAAGCTACTGCTAGGAAAATTGTTTACGAATCTTTTAATGTGATTAAGGAAAAAACTAAGAACCCTAATCCCTTGGAAATTTTCGAGTCTGCGCTAAAAAATACTGGTCCAACTATGGAGGTGCGTTCAAGACGTGTGGGTGGAGCCAACTACCAAATTCCTCGCGAAGTGCGTCCCGAACGCCGCCAATTTCTATCGATGATGTGGATTATTGACGCTGCTCGTGCCAAGAAAGGTAAACCCATGCACGAAAAGCTCGCAGAAGAAATTATTGCCGCTTCCAATAACGAAGGTGACGCTGTTAGAAAACGTGAAAACACTCATAAGATGGCCGAAGCCAACAAAGCCTTTGCGCATTTTGCCTGGTAAAGAATGTGCTTTTCAGAATTAAATAGCGTGAGGAGATACTTTATGAGAAAGAATTTGCCTTTAAAAGAGCGTATCATAACAGAAACGTTATAATAAAAAGACTTTATGAACGAAGAAGGCAAGAGCAGAATCGAGGGACTCAATGAGAAGCTTAACTCGCGGACGCGTTACCGAAATCCATTAGATAAACGTAGTCCAGTTAAGGACTTCGAGTCACCAGATGTTCTAGAGAAATGGCAAACTCCGGAGCTTGATGAAATGCTTAAACATGAGCGTATTCCTCTTAAGATTGGTCTTTTTATGAAAAAAATTTTTATTTTCGCACTCTTATTTTTCATAGCAGCAATCGTAATTTCTGGCTTTGTGTTCTTGGGGGGTACTAACTTTGTTTCTTCCAAAAATGTGAATATTAATGTACTGGGTCCGACGTCAATATCAGCTGGGGAAGTGCTTGAACTTGGTATCACTATCTCAAATAGTAATAACGCTGACCTTGAATTTGCCAACCTTTCAATACAATATCCACAAGGTAGTCGCAATCCGGATAATACTGTCGAGTCTCTGACTTATACAAAAGATAATTTGGGAGTAATTGAGGCTGGTGCCGAGACTGTTCGCAATGTACGCATGGTTCTCCTAGGTTCCTCTGGAGATATTAAAGAGATAAAACTTTCGGTCGAATATAAAGTCAAGGGCTCAAATGCCACTTTCTATAAAGACAAGATATTCGAAGTTGTGATAGGTAGTTCTCCGATTGTATTGACGGTTGAGAATCCATCGACCACTGTTTCTGGAGAATCTTTTACTATGAAAGTTTCTGTTGCCCTAAACGCTACAGAAGTACTGAAAAATGTCATCTTGAAAGCTGAATATCCTCATGGATATAGTGTTCTCGATTCATCTCAAAAGCCTGTTGATGACAACAATGTTTGGGTGTTAGGAGACTTGACTCCGGGGAGCAAAAAAACAATTTCCATTCGCGGACAACTTATCGGGGAGGACAAAGAAGAGAGAACTTTCCGATTTTATGCCGGTGTTTCAGATTCGATCGGCGTGGGTAATAATCTAAAGATAACCATTGTGTCTCTGTTAAACACTATTGTCATCAGTCGACCATCTATTGGACTGGACGTTTTATTCAACGGGGAAAATGTTCCTATCTATGTCGCTCCGGCTGCTCGGACAGTTCACACATCTTTTAGATTCAAAAATAATTTGTCGGACAAATTGCTAAATCCTCGTCTCGAGGCCAGTCTTTCTGGGGTGGTTTTAGACAAACTTTCTATTAAGGCGGGGAATAACGGTCTTTACGATTCTAGCGGTTCAAAAATAGTTTGGAATTTGACTAATAGTCTCGGACTATCAGAATTGGCACCGGGAGAAAGTGGGCAGGTTACTCTAGAATTTTCCTCTCTGCCTAATTTGTCTACGTCACGAGATGCTCATGATGTGACCCTTACATTTCTGATTACAGGGGTGCCTGTTGACATAGTTGGACAAGGGGCAGTCTCTGTCAAAGATACCCGTATCGTAAGAATATCATCGCAAGTTAGCTTCTCTTCAAAAGTTCTTCGCTCATTGGGTTCATTTTCTAATCGTGGTCCAATTCCTCCTAAAGTGGGGGAAGAAACTACTTATTCTGTTATTTTCAGTATTGGTAATACTCGAGGTGATTTAGTAGATGCGAAGGTTACTGCCCGTCTAGGTCAAGGTGTAAGTTGGTTAGGACCTTCGAGTTTTACAAGTGAAGATGTTTCTTATGATTCTTTATCCCAGACGGTTACTTGGAATGTAGGTGTGTTATCGTCTGATACCGGTTTCTCTTCTGCTATTAAAGAACTACCGTTCCAAATAGCTCTCACGCCCTCTCTTGGTCAGATTGGTACGGCACCGAGTTTGCTGACTAATATCGTTTTTTCTGGTCGAGATACTGTTACGGGGGATATGGTGACTGTCAACAACCCCCCTCTGACCACCCGTCTTGTGAGTGACCCGGTGTTTATCCAGGGAGATGATATAGTGGTCAAGTAGATTTTAGATATATGATTCAAGATTTAGGAAAAATGGAGAAAATAGTTTCGCTTTGCAAAAGGCGCGGGTTTATTTATCCGAGTTCAGAGATATATGGTGGCTTCTCTGGTTTCTGGAATTACGGTCATTACGGTTCAATCTTAAAAGAGAACATTAAATGTTTTTGGAAGCAGAGATTTATATTTGATCGTAATGATATGTTTGTCACAGACACTTCCATCATAAGTAATCCTAAAGTTTTGGAATCATCTGGTCACGTGTCGAATTTCGGTAATGAAATTTTTAAAATTCAGGTCGGGACAGGGGACGAAGCGATAACAACTCACCTACGTCCAGAAACTGCCCAAGGTATTTTTGCAGATTTTAAAAATTTAGTTGATGTTCATCACCCGAAGCTTCCTTTCGGAGTAGGGCAAATTGGTAAGGCATTTAGAAATGAAATTTCTCCAAGGGACTTTATTTTTCGATCAAGAGAATTTGAACAGATGGAAGTTGAGTATTTTACTAAAGAAGAAGATTGGAGTAAGCATTTTGAGAACTGGAGAGAAACAATGAATAGTTTTGCAAAGGAAGTTGGTATAAAAACAGTTCATGAACTAGAAGTATCACAAGACGAGAGGGCGCATTATTCTAAGCGTACTATCGACTTCCAATTCGATTACCCATTTGGACGAGGCGAATTGTGGGGTCTGGCTTATCGCACCGATTTTGATTTAAACAATCATTCTCTGGATTATTTTGATGAAGAATCGGGGAAAAGATTTGTCCCACATGTTGTGGAACCTTCTCTAGGTGTTGACCGGACCGTGTTGGCCATCCTTCTATCTG
Source organism: bacterium (assembly GCA_030650605.1). GTDB lineage: Bacteria > Patescibacteriota > Minisyncoccia > Phycocordibacterales > Zambryskibacteraceae > UBA5004. The sequence continues at coordinate 18,203 of JAUSDP010000035.1, read as the reverse complement.
CCTATACGGAAGATGAATTAGGTGGAGAAACAAGAATTTATCTGAAACTAAATAAAAATATTGCCCCAGTACGAGCGGCAGTTTTTCCGCTTCTAAAAAACAAACCAGAACTTGTCTCTAAGGCTCGGGAAGTTTACACGATGCTAAAAAAAGAGATTCCAAGCATTCAATTTGACGACAATGGCAATATTGGCAAGCGTTACAGAAGACAAGATGAAATCGGTACACCTTTCTGTATCACTATAGACTTCGATACTCTCACAAATAACACCGTTACCCTCCGCGATCGCGACACCGGCGAACAGGAACGAATTTCTATATCTGATTTAGTTTTTAAACTCAAATAGTCTGTACATCTATAGCTCACGGTCGTATAAATTAGATGTAGTAGCGGGTTGGGGAAATAATTGATACACTGCTTCCACTATGAATTTTAAGAAGGAAACACTTCTAAATGGTCTGAGAATTATCACGGCGCCGATGAAAGATAATCCGGCCATAATGGTTTTGGTGATGGTTGAAACTGGTTCAAATTACGAAACTAAGGCCGAGAACGGCCTCTCCCATTTTCTGGAACATATGTGTTTTAAGGGCACAACGAATAGGCCGAAAGTTACTGATATAGCCAAGGAATTGGACGGTCTTGGCGCGCAAAATAATGCCTTTACCTCTAACGAGTTTACTGGTTATTATGCCAAAGCTGCCAAGAAGCATTTCTCTAAACTATTTGAAATTATTTCTGATCTGTATCTTAACCCCACCTTACCCATAGACGATATAGAAAAGGAGAGAGGAGTTATTTTGGAAGAGATTAACATGTATGAAGATTTGCCGCAGAGGAAAGTCGGGTATGTACTTTCAGAACTCATGTATGGGAATGTGCCCGCTGGTAGGAGTATCTTGGGTACGCGAGAGAATATAAAAAAATTTAGTCGTCGGGATTTTGTTAATTATAGAAGTAAACACTATGTAGCTTCTAAAACTATAGTTATTGTAGCAGGAGATATTAGTGAGCGAGCGGTACTTAAAGAAGTAAAAAAGAATTTTCACAATATTTCAAAAGATAGAAAACTTTCTAGATCAGTGGTGAATGAAAAACAAAAATCACCAGGACTACTTATTCATAAAAAGAAAACTGACCAGACTCACATGATAATGGCTTTTCGAGCTTATAATGCCAAGGATAAAAGGATTCCCGCCCTAACCTTACTGGCTGAAATTTTGGGTCAAGGTATGTCGTCGCGTTTATTCCATAAGCTACGTGATGAAATGGGTGCTTGTTATTATGTCAGGGCAGAAAACGATGGGGGTACGGATCATGGAATTTTTGCTATTTCGGTGGGGGTTAATGTTTCTCGCACTAAAGAAGTGACAAAGGTGATTTTAGAGGAATGCCGTAAATTATCCAAAGCCCCAATCTCCGACGAGGAATTGCAGAAAGTCAAAGAACACTATGTCGGACATCTCTATCTCGGTCTTGAAACTACGGATTCAGTCGCTGAATTTTATGCTGTCCAAGAAATTATTACTGGTAAATTAAAAAATCTTCAAGAACTTGAGAAAAATATTCGCAAAGTTACTGCCAAAAATATAATGCGAGTGGCCGCAGATATTTTTAGAGATGATAAACTTAATTTAGCTATCGTTGGTAGTATCACAGATAAAAATGACCTAAAAAAAGTCCTTTCTTTCAAATAATGTTAATATAATTATATGGATGCTAAGCAAAAGTGGGAAATTACTACTGGTAGCTGGGTGCGAGGGGTGATGGTAGTGGCTATCGCTTATGCATTCTTTCTGGTTAGCCAATTTATCCTAGTCATCATCGCTTCAATTGTTGTCGCTTCAGCTATAGAGCCGATAGTTGGTTGGGCCAAGAAGAGAAATATTCCTCGCTTACCTGTGGTGTTCCTAGTTTATTTAACTTCGGCACTAGTGATAGCCGGTCTTTTTTATTCCCTACTCTTACCTCTGGTTGGCGAGGTATCAAGTTTTATAAGAACTTTGACGATATATTCCAATTCTATCACAAACGGCGGAGTTCTATCCGAAATGTTTCAAACCCAAAATCTATTTGGAGGTTTTGACACACCTATTGTTATCAGAGAACTAAGCACTCAGCTGAATTCTTTGGCCCACTTTCTTTCACAGGGAGTATTTTCAAGCGTTTCATTAATCTTTGGAGGAGTCTTAAATTTTGTTCTCATTTTGGTCCTCTCTTTCTATTTAGTAGCGCAAGAAGATGGAATTAGTAAGTTTCTGAAAATAATTACACCTATACAACATGAAAAATATGTTATTGGACTATGGAGACGTTCACAGCATAAAATCGGGCTTTGGATGCAAGGTCAACTTCTCTCATCAGCTTTGATGACAGTACTTATCTATATCTCTCTTTTGATCGTAGGTGTGCCACATGCGTTACTCTTAGCAGTTTTGGCTGGAATCTTCGAGCTCATTCCACTTTTTGGCGCGACTCTCGCAGCCATCCCAACTTTATTTGTGGCTTATACTTGGGGTGGTATAAATGTTACCCTTATCGTGGCTGGACTTTATATTGTGATTCAACAGCTTGAAAGTCACCTTATTTATCCTTTAGTACAGAGAAAAATGGTTGGCATATCACCAATGATTTCCATTATTGCTTTAGTTATTGGCGGCACACTAGCCGGTTTTCTTGGAGTACTTATCTCAGTGCCGGTGGCGGCTGCAGTCATAGAATTTATCTCTGATTTTGAGGAACGTAAGATTGCTCAAATGTCCGAAACTAAGTCTTCCTCTTAGCTATGTCTCAAAACAAAAGTTTCTACATCACGACGACGTTACCTTATGTCAATGCGGAACCGCATATCGGTTTTGCTATGGAGCTTATCCACGCAGATATTATCGCACGTTATAAGGAACTCTGTGGTTTCGAAGTTTTTTTTAATACTGGAACGGATGAACATGGACTGAAACTTTATCAAAAAGCTTTGGGTTTCGGCGAAGATCCGCAAGCTTATGTTGATCGTTATGTCACAAGGTTTAAAGAGCTTAAAGATGTTCTTGGTCTGAAGGAAGATCTGCATTTTATTAGAACCACTGATTCTCAACACAAAAAATCTGCCCAAAATTTCTGGGAATTATGCGATAAGAATGGTTATATCTACAAGAAGCTGTACAAAACAAAATACTGCTCTGGATGTGAGCTGGAAAGACTTGATCACGATCTTATAAATGGTAAGTGCTTCCTGCATCCTAATCTCGATATTATATTTTTGGAAGAGGAAAATTATTTCTTCAAATTCTCTGCTTTTGAAAAACCTCTACTAGATTTTTATAAAAACAATCCAGATTTCGTCATACCTAATTATAGATTGAATGAGATAAGGGTCTTGATTGAAAGAGGGCTGGAAGACTTCTCAATCTCACGCCTGAAGGAGAAAATGCCTTGGGGTATAGATGTTCCCGGGGATGATAAACATGTCATGTATGTCTGGTTTGATGCCTTAGTAAATTATATTTCTACCATAGGCTGGCCCGATAGCATGAGGGAGTTTGAGAAGTGGTGGCCAGTGGTTCAGTTTGCGGGCAAGGACCAGATACGTCAACAAGCGGCCATGTGGCAGGCCATGCTTATGGCGGTTGGCTTACCACCTTCGCGACAAATTGTCATTCATGGTTTCATAAATTATGAAGGCCAAAAGATGGCTAAAAGTTTGGGTAATGTTGTTAGTCCACAAGAAGTTATAGCCAAATATGGTCTTGATGCCCTGCGTTATTTTATAGCACGTGAATTTAACCAGTTTGAAGACACAGATGTTTCCTGGGATAAGTTAAAGATCGCCTACAATGCTAATCTTGCAAATGGATTGGGCAACCTTGTTTCTCGTGTTATGAAATTAGCTGAAACTCGTCTTTCTCAACCAGTAATTGTAAAAAGCTTGATTTTTGACAAAGAGCTAGCGTCGTTTTTGGATAAATTTGAAATTCAGAAAGCTATGAATTATATTTGGATGGAGATGGGAGATCTAGATGCTTTAATTCAAGAGAAAAAACCATGGGAATCAAAAGATCGAGAAGTGATCGCTGATCTAGTAATTAGACTTGCCCAAATCGGATTCTCGCTCACGCCTTTTATGCCAGAAACAAGCGCAAAAATCCTATCAGCTATAAAAGAAAATAAGATGCCGGCATCTCTTTTTCCACGCAAAGATGCCTAAGTATTTTGATATCCATTCTCACCTTAATTCTCCAGATTACGAGAAAGATTTGGATGAGGTTGTAAAGAGATTAAGGGAGACAGAAACTTATACAATAGTAGTTGGAACAGATTTTGAATCATCAAAAATAGCTGTAGATTTGGCAGAAAAATATGTAGAGATCTATGCCTGTGTTGGAGTTCACCCTGTAGATAACCCAGATCAAGGTTTTGAAATCATTAAATTTGAGGAATTAACTAAACATTCAAAAGTGGTGGCAATAGGGGAATGCGGTATGGATTTTTTTCACGCCGATAAAGTTACTGATTATGAGAGGCAGAAGAAATTATTCTTAGATCAAATTAATTTTGCTGTTGCTTGTAATAAACCAATCATGATTCACGCACGCGATGCTTATGAGGAAATTCTGCACATTTTAGAATCGCTTAAATTAAAGCATGCCGCTAGACTTAGAGGAAATGTACATTTTTTTGCTGGTAATGCGGAGATTGCTAAAAGATTTTTCGATATCGGTTTCACAATTTCTTTCACAGGGGTAATTACTTTCACGCATGATTATGATGAGGTTATTAGAATCGCTCCTCTTAGTATGATTATGTCCGAAACAGACTCGCCTTATGTGACTCCAGTACCATATCGAGGCAGACGTAACGAGCCGAGTTATGTTAGTGAGGTAATCAAGAGAATGGCAGAGATTAGAGAAGAAAGTGAGGAGGTGATAAGAGGCGCTCTTGTCAATAACGCACTTTCTATGATAGGCTGGTTCGACTTATGAGAAATGCAGGAGCTCTAGCAGAGGAACTAACCGTCTATGAATTAGGCTTCTTGATCTTGCCGAGTATTTCGGAAAACAAACTTTCTGATGTCACGAATGCTATCAGAAAAGTGATTAAGTCAGAGGGTGGTATAGAAATTGATGCCGAGGAACCTTTTAAAGAAGCTCTTGCTTATTCAATGTCAAAGACTATCGGTGCAAGTCATTATGTCGTCAACGATGCCTATATGGGTTGGATTAAGTTTGAATCCGATAGGGCCAAAGTTTCGGCCATCAAAGCTAATATAGAAAAAGTAGAAGAAATTTTACGATTTCTTTTAATTAAAGCTCCGCGCGAAACTACTTTTACTTTTGCGAAAGCCAGAGCGGTAATAGAAGACAAAGAAGCACTTGCGCCTAGCTCTGATGAAGAAGCCGTGGTAAAATAAAATCATAAAATAATGTACATAAACAAGGCTATCATTTACGGTAATCTCACTAGAGACCCGGAACTCAAATCTCTACCAAGTGGCTCAACGGTAGTTAATTTTTCGGTGGCCACCAATCATACGTGGAAAGATAAGAATGGTCAGAAGCAAGAGAGCGTAGAATATCACAATGTTGTAGCTTTTGGGCGTACGGCTGAAACTGTGAATCAATATATGAAAAAGGGCTCCGGTATTTATATAGAAGGACGTATACAGACTAGGAGTTGGGATAGTGGAGATGGCAAGAAGAACTATCGTACAGAGATTATAGCTGATAGAGTACAATTCGGACCTAAAAAGGAAGGTGGTATCCCAGCTCCGATATCTAAAGTCGGGATCTCGACCTCAGAAGAGGGTGTGGGAATTGACGCTATAGATTATCCTGAAGAGAATGTTAATGTTGACGATATACCATTTTAAATAAAATGAGAAAACAGAATTACTTCAAAGAAAATAAGATTACACATATTGACTATAAAGATGTCGAAACTCTGAAAAAGTTTCTGACGCCTCATGCTCGTATTCAATCTCGCAAACGCTCTGGTATCCCTGCCAAGTTTGAACACGAGCTTGCTCTGGCGATTAAACGTGCCCGTTTCCTCGGTCTTTTACCATACGTGTCCCGTTGAGACGAGGCGCATCAAGATAGTTTAGGTTATAATTTAAACATGCGTATACCATTCTCCATTCAAGGAGCGCTCTTCGGGCCAGCGTTTATCGGACTCTCGCTAGTTTTGAAACTATTGTGTCCCGTACCGACTGGCGCTGGCTGTGTAACAGACCATCTTGCCGTTCCTATATTTTTACCCTTAATACTGGCTTACAAGATTGTAGGTAATAACTTAGTTATGTATCACGAATTATGGTTTGTCGTCCTTGTTTGGAGTTTCCTCGGACTTTTAGTTGGTCTTATATTCGATCTGCGTAATCGCCAGTCTCCGTATTGACTCTGATGGTGTCGCCTTCTTTGATAAACATCGGCACTTGAATCTCTACTCCCGTTTCAAGTTTTACTGCTTTAGTTGCTCCTTGAGCCGTGTTGCCTTTAGTCGTTTCGTGAGCCTCAGTTACCCTGAGTTCCATTTTGATAGGAAGTCCTAAGCCAATAATTTTTACTTGCCCTGAGGTATTCGAAGGGTCATTAAAGAGCATCGCAGTAACTAATATATTTGGCTTGAGGAACTTGGCTCCCGGACCGATTATTTCCTCCAGTAGTTTGAATCGTTTGCTTGGATCATTGGCTTCAGAAAACCAATATTCTCCCTTGTTAGTGTATAAATATTTTATCTCTTTTTTATCAATTATAGCTTCTTGGGCTTTGTCAGAAACGTGGAAAGAATGCTCTACGATTCTACCGGTCAAAAGACTTCTTAATTTAGTAGCGTTGACCGGTTTTCTCTGTTGTTTACGAAAAACGTGTGAATTAACCACCTCATAAGGCTCATCTTCAAAAACAATATATTTACCTTTCTTAATTTCGCTATACTCGAGCATGATTTAAATAAGGCCTCAAATATAGCTTATTTTAGATACAAAATATACTTGACAAATATATTATATGGGTGTCTAATACAGGTAGACTGAGATGTAATGCCAGCATCAAACAAAAGAAGGGAGGTGAATATAATGGTAAGATCAAATCTAGTCAAGAGGGCTCTTTCAGTAGCAACAGAGGCACAACTCATTAGTATAAGAGTTTTACTGGGAAGAGGTTGGGGACTACACGGAACCGACAGGATAGAGAGCGCTCTGACAGCATTCGACAACAAACAATACGACCATCCAGACATTTTGTATCTGCTCTCTGACAAAGACATTGGGGAAACTCTCCGTTAAGTAATCTTCAAGTCCACACAAAAGCCGAAACTCCCAACTGCCTGCACGAGATCATACTCGTGCAGGCAGTTTTTTAATTTCAAATAGTCTAGTAGACGCACTCTCCTAGGAAAGACCTAGGGAAATATGATTTATAGCAAGGATTTGCGAGCAATGGGGATTGCCAACCTTGTTTTTCTTGAGCATTCTGCTATTATCGGAGCATGAATACGATTACTATTTCAAAAAATAAAATACGTAAAGAGGGGGGCGTCGTTGTCCTTTCTTTAAGTGAGTATCGAAAACTTTTTGAACAAGTCGTGCCTACGTATTATCTGAAGGGGAAGGATGCGAAGAATTTGGATAAATTGGTAGAACGAGGATTAAAAGAGTATCGAGAGGGTAAGGTGATTACTGCTGAATCTCTTGGCGAAGCTATGAAAATTTATGCCAAGAAAAATAAACGGAATTAAGTATTCTCTGGTTTTTCTAAAACATCTGTCACGTCTACCTAGAAAGATTATTAAAAAAGCGAAAGAACATGAACAAATTTTTCGAGAGGATACTTTTGATCCACATCTTCGCACTCATAAGCTCCATGGGAAAGATAAAGACTCCTGGGTTTTTTGGATAGATTATACGTATCGGATAAAGTTTATCTTTTTAGCTGAAGAAGAAGTTTTGTTTTTAGATGTAGGTACACACGATATATACAAGTAGAAGAGTGGCTATACTTCTTTTAGTTTCAATCTAATATCTTTCAAAATTTGCTCAGAGATTTTTTTGTTCTCGCGCAGAAATTGACGAGTGGAATCATAGCCTCGGCCGAGTTTCAAGGTCTCCTTGTCCGCCGAAGAGGCGGAAACATATTCGTATGAATTACCAGACTTTTTCATAATGCCGAATTTCTCGCCCAGCGCAATCAGCTCTCCTTCGCGAGAAATGCCTTCGTTATACATCAAATCAAATTCTGTTTGTCGGAAAGGCGCCGCTACTTTATTTTTCACTACTTTAACCCGAGTGCGCCCACCCATAACCTCATCTCCTTTTTTAATTTGAGCAATACGGCGGATATCGAGACGTACCGAGGTATAAAATTTGAGCGCCTTACCACCCGGGGTAGTTTCGGGATTGCCAAACATCACACCTATCTGCATGCGAATCTGATTGATAAAGATGACGATGGTTTTTGATTTTGCCACGATGGCGGTGAGTTTGCGCAAGGCCTGACTCATCAGGCGTGCCTGCTTGCCAACATGGTAAGCTCCCATGTCGCCCTCAATCTCATCCTTGGGCGTTAGCGCTGCTACCGAATCTATAACTATAACGTCGAGCTTGCCTGAACGTACCAAGGAATCTACAATCTCAAGGGCTTGTTCACCTGTGTCCGGTTGGGAAATCAAAAGTTCATCAATCTTAACCCCGAGACGTTTAGAGTACTCTGGGTCCATAGCATGCTCAGCGTCGATGAAAGCGCAAATGCCGCCGAGCTTCTGGGCTTCCGCTATAACATGTAGAGACAATGTAGTTTTGCCCGATGATTCTGGTCCAAATATTTCGATAATTCTGCCACGTGGCAGGCCGCCAACACCGAGCGCCGCATCGAGACCGATTGAGCCAGTAGAGATGGCATCCACACCAACCCTGGGCTTGTCTCCGAGCTTCATAATAGAATCTTCGCCGAACTTCACTCTAATAGCGTCGAGAGTGGCCTCAATATTTCCTTGTCTATTGGCAGGCAGGTTAGTTTCTGTATTTTTGATTTTAGTCATTTTAAATTTAATTTAAGCCTGTCTGCGCAGGCAGGACAACTCGCACATTCTTCTCCGTCTCGCGACCAAAGCGATCCCGAGCTTTAATGGATATTATACTTAAGCCGGGGGAGACTAACAATTTCTCCCGCCATCTTCCCTCTTCATCTGTAAATATTTGACGGTCGTTCAAACTAATCCATGCAATATTTTTTGATTGACCTTCTACGATGACTAAGGGATCACTAACAGAATACCCATCTTTAGGTTTCTCGACCCAAATTCGAGGACCGGTTAGAAGGGCGCGTGCTTGATATAGGGAATAGGTAATGAGCAATATGAATAAAAAAATCAAGATCCCATACTTTGGTTTAATACGTGTCATCATAATGTAGTGTTTTCTACTTCATCTTCGCCCAATGTTGGAACTGTATTGTTGTTTACATCTGCTCCAATAACCTCTCGCGCCTTGGCTCCTGAACCTTGACCCACCACTCCACGCTCCTCAAGCATATCTACTAGACGGGCGGCACGAGCATAGCCGATACGTAATTTACGCTGAAGAAATGAGGTTGAAGCCTTACCAGCATGAATGACAGTTTCCCTCGCTTCTTCGTAAAGTTCATCGTCGTCTCCACTATACGAATCGTCCTCTTCTAGGGTAGCCGAGAAGATAGCATTACCTGCCTGCGCAGACAGGGAAGTATTTTCTCCGGAGAAGTTAATCTCACTTTGGAGTTCGTCGGCGTAAGAATCAGAGAGATACTTGGTGACGGCCTTCACTTCCTTCTCCGAGATGTAGGCCGATTGGATACGCAAAGGTTTAGACATCTCTCCGGAGAGAAAGAGCATATCGCCCGAGCCAAGAAGTTTTTCGGCACCGGATGTGTCTAAGATGGTTCGTGAGTCTATTTGCGAGGAAACTTGTAGGGCAATGCGTGCTGGAATGTTTGCTTTAATCAATCCAGTAATAATGTTAACAGACGGTCTTTGAGTGGATAGGATGAGATGAATACCAACAGCGCGACTCATCTGCGCCAGACGTACTACCGCGGCTTCGAGTTCTCGAGGGTAAGACTGCATTAGATCGGCTAGTTCATCTATGATGATAACAATGAAAGGCATCGTTTCATCATTTTTACCTGCCCGTCCCTGTCCGGTGGGCGGGGTATTTTGATGATACGAATCAATATCTCGCACTTTATTTTTCTCAAGAATGTCGTAACGACGTTCCATTTCTTTTGCTACCCATTTTAGAGCTAATATTGCCTTCTTCGGGTCGGTGATAACGGGTGTCAGGAGATGAGGAATGTTGTTGTACATTGTTAGCTCGACACGTTTTGGATCTATCATAATAAATTTAAGATTCTCTGGCGGATTTCTGAAGAGGAGAGAAGTAATGATGGCGTGAATAGTGACTGACTTGCCTGCACCGGTGGCGCCAGCTAATAGAAGATGAGGCATTTTAGCTAAGTTGGCGAAATGTGACCGACCCGAAATGTCTCGCCCGAGTGAAATCAAAAGCGGCAAAACATTTTTCGTGTATTGTTCATCGGAAATAAGTGAACCAAGACCAATAATGGATTTGATCGTGTTGGGGATTTCAATACCCACAAGAGATTTGCCAGGTATCGGTGCTTCGATACGCACGGGATGTGCGGCTAGCGCCAGTTCCAGATTGTTTTGGAGACCGAGAATTTTCGAAAGTTTTACACCCTCGGCCGGTTTCAGAGCATAACGCGTAACAGATGGACCAATTGATATTTCGTCCATTTCGACCACGATACCAAAGTTCATAAGAGTCCGTTTGATAAGATTGGCATTGGCTTTGATATCACCTACACCTGGTTTGCCGCGGTCTCCTTCGAGTAGAGAGAGTGGAGGAGGGGCCCAACGTTTACCACTTCGACGAGTAACTACTGGCATAAATCCCTCATTCTCACTCTTTGATTTTTCGCGAGTTTGGCCTGTTTTTATCTCTTCTCCATTTCTTGCCTCCATCTTCTCTACCGCTTTATTAATGGCAGCATTTTCCAGAGGAGCCAGAGGAATCGTCTCTTTCTTGGTGAAAAATTTTTTGATAAACGAGATGGCATCAAATTTTATAGAAGTATTAAATATGACCAAGATTGAGATAACCAAAAGTGCCGAGAGTATTACTATAGATAGATAGATATCAAATAGGAATGAAAGCGGTCGAGATATAAATTTTCCCACGACGCCCCCTTCGTTTGAAAGAATCTCGACTAATCCCAGAGACGAAATGAAGAGAGTAAATGAACCGAAAATTTGTGGCATAGCAAAGTCCCTCTCTTGTTCTTGGAGAAATGATAACGCTAATAAGAGGAAGACTATGGGTAATAGGTAATAACCAAAGCCAAAGAAGTAAGAGAGCCAATTATAGACAACGGTTCCTGCTTGACCAGCAAAATTGAAAGTTCCTAGCAGAAAGAAGATAGAGAGTACTATCGAAAACACGCCCAAAATACCATTGGCCGTTTCTCTCGAAGTAAGTCTAAATATTGACATGCCACTTTTCTCCCAGTCACGAGATTGTTTCTTTCGATTTTTCGCCATGATGAATAAATAATAACATGAATAGAGTTAACCTGTGATGAAGCCGAGCAAATTTAACAGGATTGCTAAATTTGTCTTTTAACTTCATAATTGATCTACTTGTAATAAAGGACAAAACGTGATAGAATTAAAGGACAACTAATAAAAGACACTAAAGAGACACCAGCCCGACAAGGTCATCCGCCCGGACGAGCCATTCGGACGGGTTCTGGCGGGTAAATATAACAACATGTCTGATATCACTGACACAAAACCAGAAAAACTTGCTTCCGCTATATATTTAATTACCGGTTTTTTCAATGATCTAGAGCCACTTAAGTGGAAACTACGAACTCTTGCTTCGGAGTTCATTACTCTTTTAGTGTCTCTTAAAGAAAGACAAATTACTCCATTGGAAGTAAGAGACATAGTGTTAAAGATAACAGGACTTCTTTCCGTGGCTAAAAATGTTGGATTAATATCTGCGGAGAATCATAATCTTATGCATGAAGAATTACTGAAATATGTTGGTACAATTGCTTATCCAGCTGATATCACAGATATTCTCAAGATTGATTATTCGAAACCTGATATAAAGAAATTAGAGGAGAGACTTATAGTAAAGGACAAATCATTGAAAGAATTTGGGGCCGTCTCGGTAAAGAAAAACAGTCGACAAAACATCATTATCGCTATTTTGAAACGCAAGAAAGAAGTGATGATAAAAGACGTTTCTCCTCTGATAAATGGTTGTAGCGAAAAGACGATTCAACGTGAATTGTCCGCTATGGTACAGGCAGGTATTCTAAAGAGAGTGGGGGAGAAGCGCTGGAGTCGTTACTTCCTCGCCTAGCCTTGCCTAATGCCTATAAAGCGTGTACTATGGGGCCTTGCCCCGTGATGAGCGACGTAAAGTCGCGTGGCGACCACGTCGCTTTACGCGAAGCGAATTTTACGGGGTTATCCACAGTACATTTGGTACTTGGCCGAACATCCCTTATAATATAGGGACTTGTCAGCAAAGGTTTATCTTTTGTTGGCAAATGTTGAAAATTAATACCCGTGACTCGACCCGAACAAACATTAGAAATTATTGGGAAGTACTCACGCATTAGAAAATAAATTAACAAATGAATAAAATTAGAATTGCAAAGATCGCTGGAATTGCAGTGGGCGCGTCACTTGCTCTCGGTTCTTTTGTACCGATGGTAGGTGCTCAATCGTCAATTGCTGATCTTCAGGCACAAATCAATGCATTAATGGCACAGCTCTCCGCTCTTCAGGGTGGTGGTAGTGCTACAGGAGGGCAAGCACTCTCTAACTTCAATACCAATCTCACAATTGGTAGCACAGGTTCAGACGTATCGGCTCTTCAGAGTTACCTAGTAACCAATGGATACTTGGTAATGCCTGTAGGTGTTTCTAAAGGTTACTTCGGTTCTCTTACTAAAGCAGCTGTAGCCCGATGGCAAGCCGCTAACGGAGTTTCTCCGGCAGTTGGTTACTTCGGTCCTATCTCTAGGACTAGGTTAAATGGACTGATTGCAGTTGTCCCAGGTCCTGGTCCGGTAGTTACACCAACACCGGGTTGTCCAACAGGTGCGCTATTTAATTCAGTAACAGGTGCTTCATGTACAGCAGGTGGTGTTATCACTACTCCTGGCGTAGAAGGCACGATTACTGCTTCAAAAGATGCCACTCCCGCTTCTGGTACCAAGGCCTATGAAGGCGGTGCCAAGGTGGGTGTCTTAGGCATCAAACTTGAAGCCAAGATCTCCGATATCAAAATCGAGAGAGTAAAACTCAAGCTCGACTTCGTTACTAGCGGAAATTCTGATCAACAGTTCTACACAAAGATTGCTGATAATATCTATGTTATGGATGGTTCTACCGTCCTAGCATCGATGCCTCTTAACGCAACTACGGTTGTAAAGGAGGGTTCCGACTACTACGTCACAGTTTCTGGTTTCAGCTTCATCGTTCCAAAGGATGCCACCAAAGTCTTGACGATCGCTATCGATCCTAAGGCAAGCTGGGATTCCACTTTCGACAATGATAGTTGGAAAGTCACTGTTCCTGTAGATGGTGTCCGAGGAGTTGACGGTGCTGGTATCAACGAGTTCTCACCTGCCACTGCGTTCAATAATGAATTCACTTCAGCAGCCGATGTCGTTGACAGCGCAGCTTTAACAGTATCTCTGGCAACTGATAGTCCTATCACTAGCCAGGTTATTGCCAGTGAGGGTTCAAGCGATAATGAGCTTGACGGTCTTACTCTTGCTAAGTTCAACTTTAAGGGAGAGAAAGATCAAATCCTAGTTACCGACTTAGTTGTTGACGTTGTTCGCGGTACTACTCTCACAACTGCTTCGTCTACGACTGGTTACATCTACGATGGCAGTACGCTCGTAGGGTCTGCCTCTATTATCATGACCACTACTGCGGCAGGAAGCTTTACCTTCTCTGATATTGACTGGATTGTTCCAGCTGATACCACGAGAACCCTTACCTTCAAGGTGGACATCGATACTGCTGGCCTTCTAGCAACAACATTTGCAGCCGATATCGGTGCTACAAACGCCGTTGCCACAAATGTTACTTCAGAAAACTCTGCTGGTTCGTCTGTCACAGAGACTGGTTCTGCCCAAGGCAAGACCATTACTGTCAGGAAAGTTGGTCCTGAAGTAACCTTGGTCTCCAAGTCAATTATCACTAACGGTGTGTCTCAGACAAATGACACCTTGACCAAGAGTACCTCTACCTTGACTGCGACCTTCAATGTCAAGGTTAAGGCAGTTGGTGGTACTTTGACTCTTGGTACCGTCGCTTCTGGTACGCCAGTAATCGCAAGCTCCACAGCTTCGTTCAAGGTTTACCGAAACGGTGCTTATGACGGTGCGGTCTCTAGTGCTACCTCAACCTCTTACACCATTCCTTCTGGTTGTACATCAACTGGTACGAATAGTTGTACGTTAACTGATGGTAACGATGTTACCATTCCTGTCACCTTCAAAATTGAAGGAAGAGAACCTGGTGGTACAGTTCTATCAGCAGGCCTCTATGCTATAGGCTTCGAAGGTATCCAGTGGTGGAATGCTACTACTGGTACTGTTCAGACCACTACCTTCATGGCTGGTGAGACTGACTGGAGAACAGCTGACGTTTCCTTCCCGTAATCTTAGGATTACTATAGCTCTAGGCTTAACCTAGAAAACAAAAAACCACCTTCGGGCGGTTTTTTGTTATGAGAGAGCTTGTGCCCCGTGGCGAGCACGACGTAAAGTCGCGTGGCGACCACGTCGCTTTACGCGAGGCGAGCTTTACGGGGTTATCCACACATTATTTACACTGAGCTTGTCGAAGTGTGAGATAATCATCGTGTTAGTAAGATAAACATAAATCAATAATAATTAAGTATGAATAATATAATTAATAACGATAGGATGACGAAAATAATTTCCGTCGTTCTTACTGTAGTGTTTGGAGTTTTGCTCATTTCGCTTGTGGCAAATGCGGTAACGACTATTAGCACCAACATCACGACGGATGGCAACGCCACGATTACCGGAACGCTCGGTGTTACCGGCGTCACGACTCTAACAAATGCATCATCAACCATTACTTCCCAGACTGGGAACTTCATGGTTAATGGTTTCGCAACGACGACGGCAACAAATGGGAATATTGCCACTGCAGGTACGCTTGCGGTAACAGGTACTTCTGTTCTTACGGGAGACGTTACTATGAGCGGTGGTAGTGGAGCGCTTGTTATTACGACTTCCAATTCTGCCACCTCAACCATTCAAGTTGGGTGCGTACAAATGTATGCGACTTCAACCGACACAGCAGTTAGGTTGACATTCGGTCTTCCTGGTCAAGAAGCTACAACCACTACACAAGGTGCGGCATCAATCGGTAATGTCGTATGGCAGTACGGCTCATGCCCGATCTAATCTTGGTCTAAATCTTAGCTCATGAAAAAATTATTAGTTTCAGGTTCGATTGTCTCCTTACTCCTACCGTGGCTGGCTTTTGCCGCTTATAACGATGTTTCCCTGACAACGGATACCGTTCTTTCCGTCAACGGCATTACTCTAAATGTTTCCGGTTCAACTGCTGTAATTGAATCCATTGTGGTTGACAGCACAACCTTTACAGTTACTCTGCAAGGTAACGCCGCCTCAACATTTCAGGTCACTGCTCCAAATCTCAATGAGTTGGCTACAAACTCACAGAATGGGCTCAGTACTCATATCTGTAATGCTACGCAATCTAAGCTTGGTTATACTGCTAGCAGTAGTGAAGTAATCGTAATTATCACGCCTTCGGCCACGCTTTGTACTACAGCTGCCGCTGACACTTCTGGTGGTTCTGGTAGTAGTGGTGGAGGCGGGGGGGGTGCTACAACTGTCATTACTCCAGTCGCTCCAGTGGTGCCAGTTGCTCAATTAACAACTTCAGAAGCTATTGCAGCCATTAAAGCCCAACTAATTCCACTCATCCAGCAACTCATCGTTCTCCTAAATCTGGAAATACAGAAAATGCAGGCTAGCGGTAGTTACTAATCCCAGTTTCTTTTCTCTAACCTAAAACCGCCCAAAGGGCGGTTTTAGGTTGTGGATAACTTTTAAACCGTTAGGATTTATAATCAAGCTATGCGTTATTTAGATAAAGCGTTTTTCAAATTCCTTTTCGGCTTTCTTTTATTGATCTCAGCCAGTATGGCAGTTATTGTCTATGCTCGTGGATATCTATAAAAAATCTTTGTTAGTTTTGTTTCTTCTCGTTATGTTTCCGATAGCCTCGCATGCCGAGGTTTCAAAAGTTGTATTTACCACTGAACCACAGACAGTAAAACCTGGCGAAATATCAGGCACTATAACCATACAACTTCAGAATTCAGCCGGGAGTTTAGACAAAGCTGCCGAGACAGTAGATGTTGAATTCTTATCCTCTTCTGTTTCTGGAGCATTTTTGAGCCCATCTAGCGAGAATCCTGTTACAAAAACTATTTCAACGGGTAGTGCAAACAAGAATTTTAGGTATAGAGATTCTACGAATGGGACATTTACTATAACGATTAATGCCACTGGCAGGACGAGTGGCCAGATATGGAGTGCAAATCAAGCCATTACAATTTCCAATGTTTTGCCTGCCTCCACCACAACTACTGTTTCAGCCGAAGAATCTTCCTCTACTACTTCATCTTCTGGCAATCAAGAATCATCCTCATCCTCATCTGGATTTTCTTCCTCCCACTATGGTGCGGCTGTTTTGAGCAGTTTGAAAAATTCACCTGGATTCGAAGTGAATGCAGGTCGAAACCGTTTGGGTACCGCGGGTAGCCCGCTTGAATTTAAAGTAGAAACAAACATTGATTATACGAATAACAGTATTTTTGTCTGGAATTTCGGCGATGGTAGTGAAGGGGTGGGAGAAATAGTCAATCATACTTACACTTATCCTGGTGAATATGTACTAGTGCTCAATGTCTCGGGGCCTAAAGGCAAAGCAGTATCTCGAGCCAATGTGAAAATTGTCAATCCTGAATTTGTTGTGACACATGTGTCGAAAGAGAGAATAGAAATAACCAATAATTCAAAGAGTGAGGTCAGTCTTTTCGGCCGGGCGCTGGTTACTAAAGATCAAATCTTCGCTTTTCCCAAAGACACGATAATGAAACCTGGGCAAAAAATATCTTTTGGTGCGAATGTGACGGGGCTCACTCCATCAGAACAATCGGAAATTTCTTTGATGATTGTGGGTACGGAATTTAAGTTGCAAGAAATTATGATAAAGGTTGAAGAACAAAGATTGGATAAAATCGCACAAGTTCGTAGCCAACTTTCAGTTCTTCAGCAACAACTCACGGCTCTTTCTAGCCAGCAAAATATTGCCAAATCAACAAAGGTAATTAAGAATCCCGTAATTGACGAACCTGTTGTAAAAGAGCTTGTGGAAACAGAAATTGATGAATCTCAAACCGCCTCGGCCATAGATGCTATTACAGTAGAGGAAAGCTCAGGTATTATAAAAAATTGGCTTCAGACTCTTAAACGTTTTTTCTTTAGGACAGAGCAATGAAAAGATTAACAATTCAATGCTTTGCGCCAGCCGGCGTCAAGTGCATCTTGTTCGGAGCAGAACCATCTTTCGCCACCGTTTTCACTGATAACAGTTTTATTATATGAACCACAGCCATGCACGTGGTAAATTTTTTCTTTCTTCGCATTAATATTGCCTTTAATATTGCAAGAATTAGCATTGTTTACTGATGCCGCCGTAGGTGTGTTGACGGAGGTCTGACCTTCACAAGTCGTGCCCCATAGTCCCGCTTTATTTTTCTCTGCCTCTTTTTGTGCTCGTTTAAATTCAGTCTGGTATTTATAAGGTAAGTCGTAAGTATATTCGTAAGCATAACCCTCTCGAATCATTAAGAGATTGAAATTGGTGTCATCTTCAAGAAAGATATATCGCAAAAGGCGGTCATATTTATCGGTCTAATGGCATTCTAAGCAGTCTGTTTTCTTAGAATCTCTGTTACTATCTTCCTGACTCTTTCTCTGCTTTTTCCTCGATGTGCCGCAAGTAAATTTTTCACACGGCTGAAATATCCATCGAGTGAGTTGGTGGTATT
>JAUSDP010000034.1 GCA_030650605.1 bacterium | reverse complement strand
CGGCGAAGCAAAACCAAAAATTTCCTTTCCATTTTTTGTCGGCTCCCCCCACACCCCCCGCCGAGGAAAAGAAGAAAGGTAAGGAAAATTTTTGGTTTTTGCTCCCGCGACCGAAGGGAGCGGACGAGGCGCGCATCATTGGTCTTTTCGCTCAAAGAAAGTTCGCGCAAAGGCTACTATTTCACCGCCAAGACCTTTTTTGAGATAAAGTATTGCTCAGTCCGCCTTCGCATCCTCCTTCGCCAAAGGCTTCGGATGGACACAGTAAAGCTACGGCGGGACGCTCAATTTCATAAATGAAATTGGCGCGCGGTTAGCTCAATTGGTAGAGCGCTACATTGACGTTGTAGATGTTGCAGGTTCAAGTCCTGCACCGCGCACTATGACTTGACAGAAAATGATAGTGGTGCTATAACGATATGTAGATTAATGTTCTCTGAGTTAAATATAGGATGACTGAGTTAATGACTCAGTTTTAACTAGGGTTGCCGCCCTAAACCTTAAGGAGGTGTAAAATGGCAAAGTACAGAATTAATATACCGTTTCTGCTTAGAAAGGTATGTGGGGAAATCGAGGAGAATTTGCGGATTTCTCTCGGTGTTCCAATGAATGCCGAGTTGCCGGAATCTTCGGACGAGTTGTCCGAGGGAACTGCGACTATCCATTTTCCTGGTCGCCACTTCGTGGCGAAGGTGGAAACTGGCCGTGGTCATTTCGGACAATACTTGATTGTTAAGTCAGTCCGTTGCTCGATTTGTTTTTGGAGTCGAGAAGCAGCTGAAGTGTTTATGGCGGAGTTACAGCGATTTGCCGGCAAGGTGGAATGGGCGTGGAATGAGGATGGCTTTGGGCGAAGGGCAGCCTTCGTTCTACAAGGAGACTCATGGTTGTTCCTTGATGTGACTGCAGCCAACCGGCGAAATGGTCTGCCGGTCTACGAGGCCGTCGATCCGGATCATCCGATTCGGAAAGCACGTGAGGAAGCAGCCCGCGTAAATTAAAATTTGTAACGCATGTTCTTTGAAGGTCTCGAGACAAGACCTGAAAGTTTCGAGAAATCGAAACAATGTCTAAGACCGAGCGGGTCCTGCTAACGCAGATTACCCGCTCCTCAATTGAGTTCACGAGAAAATCTCGCGGGTTCTGAGAGGAAAATTAAAAATTGAATAGTTACCGTATTATCTCGTGTGCAAATATAAATAGATATCCTCGAGTGCTTTGACTGCATCGCCAGCGGCGATATTGTTTTGATGATACAGTCCGTCCGTAGAATCTCCGGCTGCCCAAATACCATCTACTTCAGCTCTTTGAGTTTTTGGATTAACAGGAATTTGGCCATATTTATTTAAAGTAACCAAGTCTTTGACAAAATTAGTTGTGGGAATCAAACCAATTTCAACAAAAATACCGGTGACAGGAATTTCCCGCCTTTTCGGCGGGTCGCCGATGAGGCGACTTTCATTTTCTTCGTAACTCAATGATTTCACGAACTGGTCGCCTTTTATTTCTTTGAGTACCACATCTTTGATAGCTTTCATATTCGGATGGGAAAGTACTTTTTGGATAGTAACTTCATCTGCTCTGAATTCGTTGCTTCGATTTAGAAGAGTAACCGATTTAGTGTAAGCAAGAAGTTGGGCGGCTGTCTCAAAGGCGGCATTACCACCACCGATCACAGCCACATCTTGGTCAGCAAAAAGTGGACCATCACAAGAGGCACAGTATGTGATACCCTTGTTCTCAAATTCCTTAGATCCTGGGATCTCTAACTTTCTTCTAGTACTTCCCGTAGTGACCAGTACGGTTTTGGCCGTATACGTATCATTTGCTGTTTCGACTTTTAGAGTAATGTCTGATTTAGAAACTTTGATAACTCTGACTCCGGTTATTATTTCCACAGATTCTTTGGCGTAGGAACGTAAATGTTCCTCAAGTGCTTTTCCAAAATCTTGACCGGGAATACTTTTGGTTCCAATCCAATTTTCAATATTTGCCGATTCAGTACTTTGTCCCCCGAAAGATTCAGTAATTAAAATAGTTTTTAGTCGCTTACGAGCCGCATAAACACCAGCCGCGACGCCGGCTGGACCGCCACCGATGATAATCAAATCAAACATTTATATATTCTACTTTAATTTAGAACGTCTCAAAAATGCCGGTACGGCGCTCCAATCATCATCATTGTCTTCTACTGTTGGAGGTGGTACTGGTTTATTGTCGAGCTTTCTTTCATCTACAAGTGGTTTACGAACTTCCTTGTTGGGTTGGGGGTATATAGTGTTGAAAATTTTACCAACCTGCGTCGATTGGTTTTTATTAACCTGATCTTCGTTATTGCTAAATGCTTGGAAAAGTGATGAAGCTTTTTTCGAGTAGTTATCGGGGAAATTTGAGGCGATAACGGTAATCTTAAGCTCACCTTTCTTTAGTTTATCGTCGCGGACTGTGCCGAAGATAATTTTGGCATTTGGGTCAACTGACTCGGTGATAATCTTAGCCGCATCTTGTATTTCAAACATAGTGACATCGTCTCCTCCGGCAATAGAGAAAAGTACACCCTTAGCGCCATTTATAGATATTTCAAGAAGAGGAGAGGAGATAGCCGCTTTGGCCGCATCCACGGCACGATTGTCTCCCGAAGCTGAACCGATTCCCATGAGCGCGGCTCCGGCATTTTCCATCACTGAACGAATATCTGCGAAATCAATATTAATGATGCCAGGAGTAGTGATTAGGTCTGAAATACCTTCAACTGCTTCTTTCAATATATTATCGCAAATGGCAAAAGCATTTTTAGCAGTGATATTTTTTTCGATAGTCTGGAGCAGACGGTCGTTAGGAATAATAATGAGAGCATCCACCGCTTGCTTGAGTTCTTCTATAGCTACTTCCGCTATTTTCATTCTCTGCGCTCCTTCGAAAAAGAATGGTTTAGTAACAACAGCCACGGTTAGACAGCCGTTCTCTTTGGCAGTACGAGCAATGACTGGTGTAGCGCCAGAAGCGGTACCTCCGCCCATTCCACCAGCGATGAAGACCATATCTGCACCTTTGATAGCTTCTTGAATTTCTTCTTTGGTTTCCTCGACAGCTCGTTTGCCTAAATCAGGATTCATGCCCGTACCAAGGCCACGGGTCAAGTTCTTGCCGATATGTATCTTCTTTTTAGCTAGCGAATGGTGGAGGTCTTGGACATCTGTATTAGTCGCTATAAAGTCAACACCCTTGACCTTGGAATTAATCATATGGTTGACGGTATTTCCGCCCGATCCGCCTACTCCGATGACCTTGATTCTAGCGAAAGATTCTACCTGTGGTTTGATTTGTGGCATGCTTTGAAATTAAATTTGAATGCGCTCATCTTACCAGAAGAGAATTAAAATGAAAGTAGTTGATATTATACAGAGAGTGTGTCCCTATTTTAGGGTAAAAACTGAGAAACCCAGCGCAAGACAACTCTTCCCCAACGTTTACCACTTTCCCTAATAAAGGAACCGTTTCGGATGCCCAAGGAGTATCCTACATCAGTGGTATTGAATCCGACTATCGAAAGTCCACAGGCCACTGCCCAAGTACGATCCTTTATCTTACCTTCTGTAGTATTACCAAAATAAACTTCGGCCAGTTGAGATGGAAGTTTCAGAGAATTTTCCGCAATACTTCTTATATCAAACATGGCAGCACCTCCGCCAGCTATAATAATGCCCGCTGGTAATAGAGCATTTCTTCCAATTGATTTTAGATGAATGTTAATTAGTTCAAAATAATCATGAAGTCGCGCTTTCACAATCTCTTCCAGTTTTCTTTTTGGATAAACAAATCTTCTTTCGGAACCCAGCTTTACACTCTCTGCATCTTCAGGTGAAATCTTCAGACCCAAAGCAATATCGTTGGTAATATCATCACCGCCAATAGGAAACACTTCTAAGGAAATTATATTGTTGTTTTCAAAGACGACAATAGACAAAGTTTCGGCGCCAATATCAGCCAAGAGACAACCAACTCTTTTTTGTTTTTTAGATAGGGTGACGAAGCTTAATGCTACTGGTGAAGCTACAACATCGATCACCTCTATATCCGCCATCTCAACTGTGCTTATGAGAGTAGCGAGATGATGCTCAAGACAGGTTATGAAAAGGGCCCTAACCTCAAGTTTTCCCGCCTTGAGACCAAGAGCTGGTCCCCAAACCACCTTGCCATCTATTTTGTATTCAATAGGAACTGTATTTATGATTTTTCTATTTATGGAAGTAGCTGGCGGTATAGTCGCTTCAGCAGCCTCGAGCGCCAAAGAAATATCTCTATCAGTAATTTCGAGATCTGCTCTGGAGATAACAACCGAACCATTAGCCACTACACTGCCAAGACCAATCCCACCAAAAGAAACGTAAGCGCGTTTAACTTTAACACCGGCAATTTTTTCTGCTCGCCGAACAGCGACTACTATACTTTTGGCCGCTTCGTTCGAATCAGCGATATAGCCACGATACACACCCTTAGATTCACTCGAGCCAGTACCAATAATTTTTGGTACCAGATGTCCATGCTCTGTTAATCCCTCGGCAATGACTACCTTAATTTGAGAAGTGCCTATGTCAATGCCGACTACGATGTGACGTGTCATATAATAATTTTTTTTCTGCTTCTTCCATTGTAACCCCGTGTTCCATTCCTTTCAAATGTAAAAGTCCATGAATAAAGAGAAATGTGACAAATTTTTCAAACGACATCTCAAATTTTTTTGTTTCCTTTAGAGCTGTAACTAAGTCAATAAAAATTTCACCAGATTTTCTAGAGAGTAGAAAACTAAGAACATTGGTAGGTGTATTTTTGGCGCGATACCTTAGGTTGAGGCGACGTGAGTGTTTATTGTCGATAAATACCAAGGAAAGCTCAAAACTTCGCCCCAAGATAGCATTTTTCAGATAGGTAAAGGGTATTAAATATTGTGTTTGCTTCCCCACTTCTTAACGACGGCGAGTAAATTTACTAACTTCGTTTAATTTACCAAGTTTTATAAGTTCAGCAGTTACCACTTTCTTTTTAAGAAAGGTGAGGTGTTTCGCTCGTCTGGTATTACGTGAAGGGAGATGTTGAGTATAGCGTTTTGAGCGAACACGTGGGAGAACACCGGACGACTGGACACGTTTAGTGAAGCGTCGAAGCACACTCAAGTTATTCTCGGTTGCTCCTTTTACCACTTCTACATTGACCATGGTTGGCATTGCGATTGCTACTTTAACACATTGCTGTTGTATCGGCAAACGTTCAAGTGAGATTCAGTTGATTGAACTATACACTTATGCTATAAATATAGAAGATTAATGTAAGTTCTTTAACCACTAACCCACCTCTCTGTATGCTTCCAATACAGATAAGGCATCTTCCGGAAACGGAAAGAAAGGAGAATTATCATGGAAGATCCGAGTTATAGGCAAGTATTACAACTGGATGAGAACTGGAATGCGCTAAAGAGGAGACTGGACAAGGAGTCGGCTCAACGACTGAATCGTAACTTTAATCTAGTGCACGCTATCGCTGGTAATGCGATTGATGCACAGGAAATAGAAAACAAGTTCAGTTTCGAGTTGGAAATTGATCACAGTCTTTCTCTGGAGGAAAGAATTTTGTTGGGAAAGTTTGATGGATATGATGGTCTGGCACTAGATTTCAAGAAAAACTTTCCAGTTGAGATCCATCCAGGGAAGACGAGAGTGAGAGTCGGACTAGTCCCGTTAAAATTACTAGGCTGGACAGGCACGCCAGTAGTTAATCTAATTCTGAATTCGCAAGGGCTTACTCCGGCAACTGTAGTTGAACAACTGGCGTTCGCTGCGAAATATCCAAAAGTTCAACTTGAGTTGGACATCGCGGCGACAGGGTCTTGCCATAGAGAAAGTGGCTTTATCTATGTACCGGTACTTTGTGCTACTTCCAAAGGACAGCGCAAACTACTTACTCATTGGACTGAGTGGACTACGAGAACAATGTCGTCTCCGAGTCGGGATGATGCTCTTGGCTACGATGCCAAGTTTCTAGTGAAACTCTCCTGAATTTGGTTTGCAATAATTAGCTTGTGCTTTTGCACGAATTCCGAGGACCCTTAAGCAAGGTCCTCTTTCCATTTTTTGGAAATCGGACAAGGTTCGATTTTATCCGGAAACTACTGAAATCTTCCGGACGCCCCAAGAAGGGTGGATGAGATTAGAAAAAAGGACAAATTCTTGTCGGGGCAGATTTGATTTAGTGTTATTGTATAAAGGGTAACTTTTAAAGAATAATAAAATGACTAAAGAACATGAAGGTTGGAAAGTAGAAAAGTTGAAAGTTTCTGATGATAAGGCCATGTCCTGGATAGAAACTTTTAAAAAGGCGGGCTTCAGCGAAGATGAAATAGATTTAGTTATGAAGCATCTAAATGATGAATATGCTAAGCAAAAAGTTGGGAACTGGATTGAACCTTATATGGAAGCCATGTTAAAGAAACTTACCAAAGAAGGTTTAACGGTGAACAACGAACAAAAAGATGCATTGCGTAGTCTACTATTTGAACAAATGCGAAGGATGAGTCCCAAACAACTAGAAAGCGACTTGAAGACATTTAAAGAAGCGGAAGAGTAGTAAGCGAGAACTAAGTATATTAAAGTCAAGCAACAGACATGTGGAAAAAGCAGAGTTTTGAGAAAGATTCTGTTATGAAATGCAACTTAACTATCTAACCTCGAAAGGAGTGTCTCGCTTCCAGATGACATAGATGAGGTGAATCAATTTTCTTTCAATAGCACATAGAACGCTGAAGTGATGTTTACCTTCAGCCTTTTTCTTTAAGTAATATTTTTTCATTTCAGAATTCCTATACCGAGCAACAAAGGCAGCATTGAAGAGAATGTGTCTGAGATAACGATTACCCCTCTTGCTGATAAACCCCTTGCCTTTAATAGAAGTACCGCTCTCATGGACTCTAGGATCAAGACCGATATAAGCCACAAGTTTCTCAGCACACTCGAAGCGCTTGA
>JAUSDP010000027.1 GCA_030650605.1 bacterium | reverse complement strand
TATACTTGTCCCCATATCTCAGACCACACCCTAAGGTAATATTTGGATATGGGAAATATACGCAGAACGCATACACCAGCGTTTAAAAAACAAGTCGTGTTGGAGCTGTTAAAAGAAGAGAAGTCTCGTGGGGAGATTGCCTCTCAGTTTGGTATTCATCCGGCACTTGCAGATAAGTGGAGAATGGTAGCCATGAGTGGGCTTGAGCGAGTATTCACGGAGAAATATGATCAAGACCGTATACGAGACAAAACGTTAATTGACGAACTGTATCGTCAACTTGGACAACTCAAGTATGAACTGGGATGGTTAAAAAAAAAGATGGGTATTACCGAGTGAAGAAAAAATAAAGCTCATTAACAATTCGAATAGTCGATTATCCCTCAGACGTCAGTGTGATCTGTTGGATTTGAACAGAAGCAATCTGTACTACGTAGAGAAACCAGACGTATCGGAGAAAGACAAAACCATTATGAGGATCATTGATGAGGTATATACGAAGAGACCCTATTTTGGGAGACCTCGAATTACCAACGCACTCAGACAAGATCATGGATGCATAGTAAATCACAAACACGTATATCGACTCATGAAAATCATGGGAATTGAGGCTGTATGGCCCAAGCCAAACTTGAGTAAACCGAATATGGCTCATTTCATCTATCCCTATTTGCTCAAGGATATTTCCATTATCCGGCCTAATCATGTATGGGGAGTGGATATCACCTATATCAGATTGAAGCACGATTGGATCTATCTTGTTGCCATTATGGACTGGTATTCCCGTTATGTTTTGTCATGGGAACTATCTGACTCATTACACGTGTGGTTTTGTTGTGAAGCACTACAGAAGGCACTGAAAATTGCACGCCCTGATATTCACAACTCAGATCAAGGATCCCATTTTACCAGCGGAGAATATACTGATATTTTGAAACACTATCCAACCATTCAAATCAGCATGGATCACAAGGGTAGATGTTTCGACAATATATTTGTGGAACGATTATGGAGAACAATCAAATATGAGGAGGTGTACTTAAACGAGTATGACTCCCTAAAAGATGCGCGACAATCGTTAACCGAATATATTGAGTTTTACAATACAAAGAGATATCATCAGGCACTAAGATACAAAACACCTGAAGATATATATTTCAGAAAAGCAGCCGTTCAAATCAGTTGAACAACGTAACCTTAAAATCGTTATCAATTGGTCTTGACAATGGGGACAGGTTTA
>JAUSDP010000008.1 GCA_030650605.1 bacterium | reverse complement strand
TATAGGTCTCAATTGAGGTAAGCTTTCTGAAGTCGTTTACCGCGTGGCTCGCATGCCCTGCACCACCACCGACTCCGATAATGAACAGGCGTCCTTTTGTGTCACGAATCTCTTTTAAGATACTGATCATTTTATTGATCTGTTCGCGATCCAACTTTTCTGCAATTTGCCGCGTTTCTTCTAAATATGAACTGATATAATCCTTATACATAGATGATTATTCGTAAAGCATATATCCTACTTTTTGACCGTCATCGTAGAACATCTTGACAGTTTGTAATGAAAACTCTTCGTGGTCAAGACCGATATTTTCCGCCTTCTTGAGAACATCCTCTGTGACCGTGATGATGTCTGAACCTGCTTCTTCAGCATGATAGATATTCAAAAGTTCTCGCGGGCTTGCCCAGAGCAGTTTGAAGTTCGGATTGCCCACTACTAGAGCCTTTGCCTCCTTCATAAGCGGAATAGGGTCAGTGCCTGTATCAGCAATGCGGCCAGCAAAGACTGAAATGATAGCGGGAACATCTGCGTTCAAAGCCTTTTTTGTATTTTTCACCTGCGTGATTGAGAAGATCGCCGTCACATTCAACTTTATGCCATCTTGTGAAAGTTTCTTGATGAGATTGTATGACGGTTCCTTTTTAGTGTTGGTAATCGGAATCTTCACGTAAATATTCTCTGCCCACGAAGCAATCAGTCTCGCTTGACGCTCCATTTCGTCAAAGTCATCAGAGAACACCTCAAACGAAATCGGTTTGTCTTTTATCTCGGCTAGTATTTCTTTCGCAAAACCAGCATAGTCGGTGACACCCGCTTTTCGCATCAGCGTCGGGTTCGTCGTAAACCCCTTAATGAGAGGATCTTTCGCAAGCGCAATCATGCTTGCCTTCTCTGCCCCGTCGGCAAAAATCTCGATATTCAGTTCATCTAATTTCTTTACTTTTGTCATACTATAAAATCAAAAATCGACGAGAACTTTTGACCCTTCAAAATCGAAGTGATATCGCATCTCGCGCATACCAAAACCGCGCATCGCCTCGCGGAACACTCGTTGATTCTTTGGTACATAAAAAGTAAAGAATCCTCCGCCGCCGGCACCAGATATTTTCCCGCCCAGCGCGCCGTTACCAAGCGCAATTTCATAGATCTTGTCGAACGCGGAGTTCGTCATCTTGCTTGAGATTTTCTTTTTATGCTGCCAGTGGGCATGAAATTTCTTACCTACCTCATCTAAATTTCCCGACTCTACTGCTTCCAATATCTCATATCCCAGCTCCTTTATATAATGCATGCTTTCTACTACCTCCTTATTATTCTCCGCAACCGCTTTGATTTGTTCCGTCAAGATTACATCGGCGTTTCGTGTTTGACCCGTAAAAAATACTAGTAAATTCTGGTTGAGCTCGTCGGCAATTTCCATTGAAACATTCGCTTTACGCACTTTCACCGTGCCATCCTTGCCGATATCCAAAACGGTTAGTCCACCGAACGCGGCAAGATAGGGGTCTTGTTTGCCTATGGGACGTTTAAGCACTTCTGCTTCGATCTTGAAATCCTCTTCGGCCATCGCTTCAAGTGAGGTATGCTCACGCTTCAAAGTGTGTAGCGCATTTAGCAGCCCAACGGCGTAACAACTCGACGAACCAAGTCCGGTTCCTGCGGAAATATCAGCGAGTGATGTTATCTCGATATTCTTTTCGATGCCGGTGTACCGCAACGCCTCCTTTGCAACATGGTGTCGCACCTCATCCACAGTTTTAACTTCTTCCGATTCAGAGTATTTCAAACGAATAAGGTCGTCAACGGCTGGACGGTTAACATTGACGTACATATATTTATCAATGCCCGCTGAAAAAATAAACCCACCGTATTTCTCGTAATACGAAGGTAAGTCGGTACCGCCACCGCCCAGGGTTACTCGAAATGGAGTTTGCGTAACAATCATGTTATTGTATATTACCTTTTAATTTTTCGCTCTTCAAATATTCCACTGTCGCCGCGATCCCGGTTTTAAGAGAAGTTTTCGGTATCCAGTCTATCGTTGCCGCGTCGGAAATATCAGCAACCGATTCAACGGGTTGAAAATCTGGATCGTTCGGTCTCTCTTTAACAAGCGGTTCAATAGAAGATCCTGTTACCTTTTTTATCGTATTGAAAAGTTCGTTTATGGAAGTATTCTTTCCGCTTCCAAGCCGAAATAACTTGTTGTTAACGCGCTCATCCGTAAGGCATTGTATGTGAAAATCGTTTATATCATCGATATACACAAAATCGCGCTTGTTCTTGTCATCGTCCACAAAAAGAAGTGGCGGCTCACCCTTAAGCATCTTAATGATGAACTTACTTATAATTGGTGACGAGGCACGGCGGTAGTCCTGGCGCGGACCGTATACATTGAAATAGCGTAAGGCGACAGTTGTAAGACCAAAAGCATCTTTGTATCCTTCATCAATCCACTGACCTGCCACCTTGCTGATTGCGTAAAATCCCTTGAGCCGCTTCTCGCCCTCCTCAAGTACCGAGGACTGCGCGTACATCATTTTAGAAACGCCGGCCCGTTTTGCGGCCTCAAAGACGTTCACCGTTCCCATCACATTGATATCCATCGTCTCAACCGGATCCGTCTGACAATCAGGGAGACAATTCTTCGCGGCTAAATGAAACACCGCGTCCACACCTTGAAAAAAAGGATACATGTCTTTTGATCGGATGTCGACATTGTAAAATTGCACTTCTTTTGGAACTTGTTCCATTATTCCATACGAGAGATTATCAATGCCGACCACTGCATAGCCATCTGTAATCAACCGCTCCGCAAGATTACTACCGATGAAGCCCGCCACCCCAGTTACAAGAACTTTCTTTACCATGACACCACCTACATTAGCACATATCAAAGCTCCGCGTTTGATGCTAAAATAAATTCATGGTTACTAACGCTTTCATGATGGATTATCCCTGGCCAGCCCTCGACGGAGTCTTGCGACCGGAGTGGACAAATAGCGGGTTCCTTGTTGGAGGCAGACGCGTCGGCATACTCTCGTACAGCGGCGGTCAGTCCGGCTGGTCTGACGATCTGACACACATGCACGAAACGTGGGCCGGCGCTGACCATCCGATCGATGATATGTCGCGAGGATGGACCACCTCCGCGCTCAGACGTCATCTGACCGATCTGCACTCGACCATCCTCGAGGTTGGCTGTTCGAGCGGGTTTCTGATTAGGGCACTCGCGGCCGAATGGCCGGGGGCGATGGTCATGGGGTCCGACTTTCTCAAAGAGCCGCTCGAGCGGCTCG
>JAUSDP010000004.1 GCA_030650605.1 bacterium | reverse complement strand
TTTTTTCATGGATTAAGAAGTTAAAAAAGAAAAACTCATAAAATTTGCCAAATCTGTTTTGAAAGACCTGATTTAGTTCCCCTTGACTCTAAGTTTGGCTTGGCGGTTTTTATCGAGTTTGGGCAGATGGAGGACAAGCATACCATGTTTCTCAATAGCCTCCGCCCCATCCACATCTATTTCTTCTGGTAAGTTGATCACGCGAGCAAATGAACCCCAATATAATTCACGATGGAGATATTCATCATTTGATACCGTCCTGTCCTCACTACGTTTACCGCGAATAGTGACGGAATCTCTGGTGATTGCTACATCGAGGTCATCTGGCTTGACTCCAGCCACCATGGTTTTGATAATAATCTCTGAAGACGTCTGATAGACATCCACGGTAAGCTGGGCCTCCTCCTCATTATCCTCGAAGGCGTTATGTTTCGTCAGTGGAGACTTGATGAGATGAGGTTGTTCCTCACCCATATGTTCGATATCTTCATCAAGTCGCACCGCACCCGTGAGTCTTTCGAAAAAAGATCTTTTATTTTGCATAATGGTTTAATTATATATCATCTTCTTTATCGTGCAATCGTCTTTGCCTTCTCAAAGGCCCAAAGAAGGAGGATAACGCCGATCCAAACCAATCCGAAGGCCAGCATTGTGCCAGAGATATTCCAATGAATGATGGCTAAGTTGAAACCACTGTGGAAAACAATAGCTAAGACTAGGGCGATACTAGTGAATATAAGGCGCTTTGTTCTAGATTTATAGAATGAGAAGGCCAGTGCTACTCCGATAATACCTGATGAGACTACATGCAGGAGACTTGCCCCAATGAAGCGTAAATTGCCGGTGATGACGCTCGTTGTAATATTTTCTACGATGAGAGGTTCGAAAATAAAGAGTGTATTTTCTAACGCTACGAATCCGAGAGCTGCTGTAATCATATAAATAATCGGATCAATAGGTTCGTTATCTTCGGTTGATTTAAGACCGCCGAAAAAAGCCGCCATCAATTTGAATATTTCCTCTATGATGACCCATAGAAGAACAGCAATCAACGTCATGCCTGGGAACAAGTGATCTACCGCTTTTTGAAATACTAGGACGATAAATACAGCACCCATACCGAGAAGAAATGTTTCCAAAATAAGCTTCTTTGGTTCCGGATTCTTATAATCTTCACGAAGCCAGAAAGCTAACCAGATAAGTGCCGGTAAGACGCCACCAAGCAGGGCATATGCGGCTGTTTCAAAATTTATCATATGGATGGCCCCTCGACTTCGCTCGGGGTAAACCAAGGTTCTATCATGAGTAGCCTTGCTTGTCCGTCCGTAGCCTTGGCGAAGGAGGACCAGATTTCTTCGGTGATGAATGGCATGAAGGGATGAAGAAGTTTAAGCGAATTCTCAAAAATATAATACAAAGTCGCATTGTACTCCGGATGTTTCTTGCTTTTCTCGATGATTTCATCTGCGAAGCGGTGCCAAAGGTAGGCATAGATTTTCTCGGCGGCAATATAGAAGCGGTAGTTTTCCATATCGCTAGTGATATCTTTGGTTAGCGTATTAAATTCATCTATCAATTCTTTATCAAGTTTGCCATTCCTTTCTTGTGAGAGCACGAAACGCGCGATGTTCCAAAGTTTATTTGCAAAGTTTTTATAAGCCTTTAATTTATCCGGTCCTAGTTTGCTGTCAGAACCGGGGCCAACACCCACGATCAGAGCCATACGCAAAGCATCTGTACCGTATTGGTCAGTAATAGAAAGGGGGTCAATGTTATCTCCGAGAGATTTGCTAAGCTTCTCCCCTTTTTGATTTCTAACTAATCCGTGTAAATAGACAGTTTTAAATGGGATCTTGCCCAAGAGAAATTCTGACATCAAGATCATCCGTGCTACCCAGAAAAAGATAATATCATATCCGGTTTCTAGTATATCTGTAGGGTGATAGGTTTTGAGATCCTTAGTTTGCTCTGGCCAACCTAAAGCTGAGAATGTCCAAAGACCCGAAGAGAACCATGTGTCTAGGGTATCGGGGTCTTGTTCCCAATCTGAACCATCTGGTTTGTCTAGACCGACAAATACTTCATCCTTTCGGTACCAGACTGGAATCCTATGTCCATACCAAATCTGTCTTGAGATGCACCAGTCACGAAGATTATTTATCCAATTAAAATACTCTTTTTCAAATCTCTCAGGAAGTATTATAATGCGCCCGCCTGCGACAGCATCATACATTAACTGTTTGAGTGTTTTACCATCGCGATTGTTAATAGGTTTATTTACATCTACAAACCATTGCAGTTTTGGCAGTGGTTCTATGATGCCACCAGTACGTTCTGCGGTGGAAATACGTTGAGTAATGTCTTCCTCTTTGATTAAAAGGTCGTTCTTTTTCAACCATGCTACTATTGTTTCTCGCGCTACGATCGTTTTTACTCCTTCTAATCCAGGAATCGGTAATTTTATTTTCGCATACTCATTGATAACTTGAATAGAGGGAAGATTATGGCGTAGGGCTATTTCGGCATCTATTTGGCTATGAGCAGGAGTAACTCCCAGTGCTCCAGTACCAAATTCTATATCTACAATTTCATCTGCGACTACTTTAAGTTCTAAGTCAGCACCGGCGAAGTTTAATTTAAAAGTTTGACCAATATACTTTTGATATCTTTTGTCATTGGGGTGAACGGCTACTGCAGTATCTCCAAGTTTTGTTTCAGGACGAGTGGTAGATATAGCGATAGGGAAATCTTTGGAATATTTGAAAGTATAAAGTTTAGAAGGCCTTTCTGTATAAACTATTTCATCATCTGAAATAGTGGTCTGACCTTTTGGATCCCAATTTGTGATTCGGGTACCACGGTAAATTAGGCCGGCATCGTACATTTTTTTAAATGCAGTTCTAACTGCTAAATTTCTTTTTTCATCGAAGGTAAAAGCTTCTCGACTCCAATCTAGAGATGCACCAATTCTACTAATCTGGTATTTAAGAGCTCCACGATTTTCCTCAACAAATTTTTCTACTTTTAATACGAACGCCTCTCGTCCGATATCATGACGAGTCTTACCTTCTTCTTTGTGGAGAATTTTTTCCACCTTCGAATTCGTAGCTATGGCGGCATGGTCAGTACCAGGTAACCAGAGAGTTTTATACCCTTTCATGCGTTTATAACGAACTATAATGTCTTCTATCACAATCATGAGGGCACCGCCGACATGAAGTGTTCCTGTGGCATTAGGTGGAGGTAAAACAATTGAAAAAGGTTCCTGATGTCTCTCTGGTAGATTATCGGGATTAAAAAATCCACTTTCGTTCCAGAGTTCATAGATTCTTTCCTCCGTTTCCTTAGGATTATATGGCTTCAGAAATTTTTCGTGCATGTGTTAATAATAATAACATGTTTGATTATATGATTTTCAAATTATATAAAGGACATATTTAATTGTCATCTACAATGAATTTGCACAAATTATAAAGGACTCTAATTACAGCCTTTGATAAACTGTCTCATATGAAATTATTATTTAGTTATAAAGGACATTAACCATGTTAAAGACAGAACACAATAATACATAGAATATAAGCCATATTATTAACATTTAATATTTTATTTTGGTCATTGACTTTATCTCATAAGGGTGTAGTTTGTGATATTAGATAGAGTGCCAGAAAGAAAGGAGATAGAAACTATGAAAAATCATCTGGTGCTGATTATTTCAGCATTAGTATTAGCGTCTGGGTGTTCGACACTGCAAACGACAGTAGTTCAAACCTCTTGTGACAGTTGGCGTCTGGTTGCCAACGTCCGGTCATTTGATTTGCTCCCTCTTGCTCTACAAAAAGAGGTAACGAAACTGAAGACTCTCGCCGAAAGTCGCAATACCCATAATGCGACGAGTCGGGACGGGTATTTGGGAGAGGCTGTGTCCCGTACACTAGGGCCCCAACTTCGGAAAGAGGTTCGTGCAAAGGCTTCGGTCGACTTAAATCTTGAAGTTTTCTATCGGGATCCGCTAACTTCAAGAATAGTCGAGGATCTCGGTCTTCTACATATAATGGGAGATTTAGGTACTAAAGTATTGCCCGACGATCCGCGAAAGTGGATAGCCGAAACGGTTTGGCCGGAGAAGGAGAACTTCATCTCACCGACCGTATCTGGTGGCGCCCGCCGCATCTGGCTCTTTGGAGAGGAGTGGAAGGGGGATTGTGCGATGAACGTGTACGGCATTGTGCCGTAGGCGCGTTCCATGGTGCTGTTGGGGGTGTGCAGAATGTACGCTCCCAACGGTTCTCTTTTCCGGTATATCTCTAAGAGGTGTTTCGGAAATAGGAATTATAATTACATGCGAAAATTTTATACAATAACATTAATAACTTTTTTGGTTCTTATCGTATCTGTGCGAGGGTTTGTTTCGTATTACCATATCAGTTCTATTTTTGATATTACTAATGGTATTTCTCATGTTTATGCTGATGACGGCGGTGGTGACGGAGGCGGCGATGGTGGAGATGGAGGTGATGGTGGTGGTGATGGGGGAGATGGTGATGGGGGTGGTGACGGAGACGGTGATGGTAACGATGGAGATGGTAATGGCGGTGGAAGTGAAGAAATCAATGGCTCTTCAACCCTCATTTCATCTTGTAAAAGTCCTGCAGAGTTAAATTTATCTATTAGTATTCCAGCTGCTGACATCGAAGCTAATATGTACCAGGTAAGTAATTGGCGTCTATTGGTAGATGGAGTTGAAGTATGTAAATTTAACCACACTGGTACTTCCAGTAGTGGATCCTCAGGTAGTGCTTGTGGTTTTAGCGGAACACCTTATGCTCCAACATGGAACGGGGTTGTAAGTAATGCTTCGCACACTTATGAATTTTTAGTGCGCGGTGCACATACTGAAAATGATAGCGTAGGCCAGTGGGCAACGTATTCAACTGGTTCTATAGGAGTATTGAGTTGTCTATCGCCTACAACCGCTACTCTCAACGTGAATAGTTCTGGTGCTTCCAATGTTACTATCGCTAGGGTAAGTGGCCCATCAGATATTGGTGGTGTTACCAACTACACTCGTGTTAATACCGAATCCGTAAATATTTCCGCAGTACTTCAAGCGCCGGCTACTGCTAGTTCTACAAATTTTTCAAGCTGGACGGGATGCGATTCTGTAAGTGGTACAGGTAATCGTAATTGCACTATTACTGTTAATACTGGAAATGAAAAAACTATCACAGCGAATTACGTGACATCACCACCCCCTCCCGTTTGTCCATTGCCAACTATTACCAGCGGACTTTCATCAACAATTACTGTAAATCAGCCATTCTCATATACCTTAACAGCCACTACCACGGGTGTTGTTTCCACCACTACAAGTTTTACGGTAGCTACTTCAAGTCTGCCACAAGGTTTATCTTTCTCCACCACAACCGGAATAATTTCCGGCACTCCAACGCAAACCGGGACTTTTTACATAGCGATATCTGCAACTAACAGTTGTGGTACAGATACTAAGACTCTCGTTATTACGATTAATGATGACGGTGGTGGAGGATCTTCTGGCGCTGACCTTTCTATCGTAAAGGTAACTAATAAGACTACGGCCAATGTTGCTGACACTGTAAATTACACAATTACGGTGACAAACAGTGGGCCGAACAATGCAACAGGAGTAATCGTTACAGATATACTACACTCTGGATTAAACTTCATTTCCGCAACATCTACTTTGGGCAATTACTCCACAACCACAGGGATATGGACTGTAGGTGACTTAACAAATGGTTCCTCTACCACATTGACACTAGTTGTGAATATAAAGACTGGTTTCCAGGGACAGATAATAGCAAACACAGCTACTACAACGGCAACACAAACCGATTCTATTCAAGGAAATAATGCTTCTACGGTAAATGTTACTGTTAATAATCCTTGTACAGTAAATTGTGGCGGGGGGTCTCCTAGCGCCAACCTTTCTGTTACAAAGGTAGCTGATAAGGCCACAGCTAATGTCGGTGATACAGTTACTTATACTGTGACTTTAAAAAATAATGGACCTAACAATGCTACAGGAGTGTCCTTGACGGATACTATTCCAAATGGATTAAACTTTATTTCCGCAACGTCTACTTTGGGCATTTACTCCACTACCACAGGGATATGGACTATAGGCGACTTAACAAACGGTTCTTCCACAGTTCTAACTCTGACAGCTACAATAAAAAGTGGTAATGAAGGAGTAACAATTATTAACACTGCTGTTGCCTCCGGCACTCAAACCGATCCTACGCCTACAGATAATACTTCTAGCGTTAATATTGTCGTTAATGGCACTCCAGCATGCACAACAAACTGCGGTGGTGGTGGAGGAGGAGGTAGCAGTAGTGGAAGTGGAAGTAGCAGTGGTAGTGGAGGTTCTTCCAGACCCGCTACTTCAGTTACAGTAACAAATGCCGTATGTTTCTATCTACGTGACTATATGCGGAGAGATTTTGATAATGACCCGATCGAAGTTTTGAAGTTGCAGGCATTTCTAAGAAATTTTGAAGGACATAGTAACGTTACTTTGACAGGTGTCTTCGACCAAGCTACCTTTGATGCCGTTTCTATTTTTCAGATGAAGTATTTCAGCGACATATTGGAGCCATGGGGACATACTGGTCCTACTGGCTATGTTTATATCCTGACTCTAAAGAAGATAAATGAGATTTACTGTCAACGTATATTTCCTCTAAATCAAGCTCAACTTAATGAAATAGTGGCTTTTAAAGCTCTTCTTGAGAGTCTAAGAGCACGGGGGATTGATGTTGAACTCCCACCTTCTAATGAATCAATAGGGGAAGGAGTAGAAGAAAGGGGTGTTTCAAGCACTACTCCGCCAATTCTACCCATAGTTGGAGAAGTTATTCCTTCTCAAGGACAAAACCTTCGCAATTTAGCAGCTGCGGTGTTTGCACTGCCGGATACCTTATTGGACACGGCAAAATGCCTTTATGAATTCCTGCTAGTATTAATTGTCCTTTATATTCTAGGAAATGTTCTTAAGGATATCTTTTATAAAAATGTTCCAGAAAATACTCGAAAAAGATTCATGGTCAAATGGCTAACTATAGATATAGGAACAATAGCTGTTATCGTGATTGCATATATTATGGCATGGTGGTGTCTCCTCTTACCACTTCTCATAGCTCTCGTCATTGCACTGGGATGGACATTATCTTACTCTGAACATAATTCTATGAGAGCTTCCATCAAATCATGGTACTTAGTTAGTTCGGCTCGAGCGAAATCAGTTTTAAAGGAAAGTGAAAAAAGAGAGGTAAAAAATGAATCTCAAAAAAAAGAAATGTTTGCAATTTTGCCAAAATTAATTCCTAAAGAAAAGGAAATTATTCAGCCAGTTATCGTCGAGCCAAAGAAATAAGCGACAGATTGCCGGATGCACTTATTGGGCCCGCTTTCTTTAAGATTTCTGGATGTTTATTTATCTTTATAAAAGTGGCAATAGCTATCATAATTGCGTTGTCTGTGGTTAGAAGTCCGGTCGGCATTCTAAGAGTAATGCCGGGGAATTTGTTTACAAGTTGATTTAGTTCTTGTCGAAGATAATGATTAGCTGAAACACCGCCAGCCACAATAAGGGTCTTTGCTCTATTTCCCAGCTCACGCAAAGCTCTACTGGTTTTATGTATCAGAACTTCTACCGCTGCATCTTCAAAGGCCCTAGCCATATCTTCTTTAAATTCAGAATCTGATCTGTTTTCTAGCTTCAGTTTGTAGAGCACCGCAGTCTTGAGACCTGAAAAAGAAAAGTCAAGATCTTTTGAATGTATCATTGGTCTGGGCAGTTTGATCTCATCTTCTGTAACTCTTTTTCTTGAGTTTTCGGCCAAACGAGATATTTCTGGTCCGCCGGGATAGGGAAGTCCGAGCATTCGCGCTACCTTATCAAATGCTTCACCAACGGCATCATCACGTGTCTGGCCAAGAATTTCATAATTGCAAAAATCTTTCACGTGCACCAACTCGGTATGTCCTCCAGATACAAGCAGAGACAATGCCGGCAATGTTAGACACTCGGTGTTTAACATATCGTACAAAACAGAGTATATGTGTCCCTCCATATGATTGACAGGTATGACTGGTTTACCCCATTTTTTTCCAAGTTCTTCTGCGAAATTGATACCAACCCAGAGAGCTGGTTCAAGACCAGGACCGTTTGTGACTGCAATATAGTCAAGGTCGGGTTTTTCTAGATTTTCTCCGGCTTCTCGAAGTGTTTGTTCCAAGAGGGGAGGCAAATTCTTCTCGTGTTCTCGTTTGGCTAGATTGGGATAGACACCGCCGTATTGTGTGTGAAGCGCCACTTGAGATAAGAGGGTATTGCCCAGTACTTTGATATCCGGTTTTTCTAGTTCACCTCTTATATCAAGAAGAGTAACAGCTGTCTCATCACATGAGGTCTCAATCGCTAAAATTTTCATAGAAAGATACTAACAGAGAAATGCCGGACTGACAAAAAGTTGTAAATTTTTCGCTTTTTGTTATGATGATGCAGTTCCTTATTAACCCCCGTTTTTGTTACCCCTCTTTCACCCGTCATAGCTTTGGCGACGGCGGGCATGGTCTGGCAATCATTGATGAACCAAGGAGGACCGGAAACGGCCACTAAATTTGACCAACAATACTCAAGAAGTTGACGTATTTCTAACAAGTATTCCCAATCCCCCTTCTATTGATGACTTAGTAGAGGGGCCAGTGATCAGTATTGATAAGGGTGCAGTTTATATTGATTTGCCACCTTTCGGTACCGGCATTATTTATGGTCGCGAGTTTATAAATGCTCGAGATATTATCAAGAAGATTAGTATCTCGGACATTGTCCGAGGTAAGGTCGTCGATATCGGTGGCAAAGAAGGTTACATTGAAATTTCTCTCAAAGAAGCACGCCAAGCACTCATCTGGAGCGAAGCCGAGAAAGCTATTCGAGATAAACAAACTTTTGAACTGCCGATTACAGATGCTAATAAAGGCGGCCTCATTATTAACTGGCAAGGTTTATCCGGCTTCCTACCAGCCTCTCAACTTAAACCGGAACATTATCCACGCATTTCCGATGGAGACAAAGAGAAAATTCTTGATGAATTAAAAAAGCTTGTTGGAGAGAAACTCTCGGTTACCATCATTGGCGCTAGTCCTAAGGAAGGCAAGCTCATCTTTTCAGAGAAAAGTCCGGAGACTAAGGATAAAGAAAATATCGTAGCTCATTATGCTTTGGGCGATGAGCTTATGGGCGAAGTGACAGGTCTTGTAGACTTCGGTATTTTCATTAAGCTGGAAGAGGGGCTTGAAGGTCTAGTGCATATCTCGGAAATCGACTGGGGTCTCGTTGAAAATCCCAAAACCATGTTTAAGATTGGCGAGAAAGTGAGAGTCAAGGTAATTGAAATCAAAGATGATAAAATTTCCCTCTCTATTAAAGCGTTGAAAGAAAATCCTTGGAGAGAAGCAGAGAAAAAATATAAGAAAGACGCTATTGTTGATGGTGTCATTATTAAGTTCAACAAATACGGCGCACTTGCCTCGATTGAAGAAGGTGTGGCCGGCTTAATTCATATTTCCGAATTCGGTTCAGAAGAGAAACTTCGCGAGAAACTAGAAATGGGTAAAGTCTATACTTTTAAAATAACTTTATTTGACCCGAAAGAACAAAAAATGGCCCTCTCATTTGTGGACAAAAATAAAAATTAAGCATTAAACTCCGTCATAGCGGAGGCAAGACCGTGTTCGACGATGGCTTCCACAGCGCCCTGCACACTTTTGAAGACTTTTTTCAAAATTTCTAACTCGGGCTTTTTAAATTGACCAAGAATGTGTTTTTCTACTTCCTCACTCTTGCCTATGCCGATTCTTATGCGTATAAATTCTTTTGTCTTGAGAGCTTTGATAATGGATTCAAGTCCTTTATGCCCGCCGGAACTCCTATTATAAGATATTTTCATAGACCCAAATGGTAAATCTAGATCATCATAAACAACAATTAATTTCTTAACACTCTTGCCCGCCATAACTTTAACGACGGCGGAGCCTGACTTATTCATATAAGTGTCCAGAGTATAAATTTTGACACCTTTGATTTTGTCTGACAGAAAATCAGCCACCATTCGCCCGGTGTTGTGTCGAGTGCGCGCATATGCTTCTCCTGGATTACCTAAACCTACAACGATATACATACTGCTATTGTGTCAAATCAAATTAGAGAATACAATCTTAGCAAATCATGAATCCCGTTAGAAGTTCAACATGCTAATACTTACCTCTCAAACTTATGTTTAATAAAACTTCTAACGGGATGAATTCAAATTTTTGGAAAGAGCTGGTCAAACTCATTTTTCTCTCCATTTTGATAGTAGTGCCATTCCGTATCTATATTGCGCAACCCTTTATAGTGGATGGTGCATCAATGGATCCAACCTTTGAAACAGGGGATTACTTAATTGTTGACGAATTCACCTATCATTTCAAAACGCCAGAACGTGGTTCCGTCCTAATTTTTAAATATCCTAAAGATCCTAGCAAATCTTTTATTAAGCGTGTCATTGGTCTTCCGGGCGAGAAAATCTCAATCTCCGATGGGCAAGTCACTATCATAAACATAAAAAATCCAGACGGTTTTCTACTTGACGAACCATATGTAAAGTTGAGTAAGTCGGATAGTTCAGATTTGATTCTGCACACAGGAGAATACTTTGTCTTGGGAGACAATCGTCTTGCAAGTCTCGACTCGCGAGTATGGGGTCCTGTACCTGAAGAGAATATTATCGGCCGGCCCCTCATTCGTTTCTTCCCCCCAACATTTTTTCCAGGTGACAACTCTAAGAGTACAGATCAAATAGAATAATCATCAATGTTATCTACACAAAGTACGCGATTGGGTAGACAGTTAAGTGAATTCGACAGAACCCTTGTCATCGCAACCTACTTTGGTTTCATTCCTATCATCGCACCTAAGATTACCAAACATGATATTGAATTAACTAGATATTGTGGAAACCATCCATATTACGATGCTATCGAAAAAGCTACTATCATACGCACATATCTAGAAGAGGACTTTGCTTCTCTACCGCATCCAATTGCTTTAATTTATGAAAAACCTGTTTCAAGAAAGAGATTTGGGAACTATGCACTACACTTTATAGGCTCATCTTCTGGTATTGCAGAAGCGACTCTAATCCGAGCCACACTTTCTATTCTGTCGGAGGAAGGCTACAAAAATTTAAGGGTGGATATAAATTGTATCGGTGATCGAGAATCTATAAACATGTATGAACGAGAACTTATAAATTACGTACGCAAGTTTGGCGCGAACTCATCGGACGAATGTAAACGGAGTATGAAAGAAGATATCTTTAATCTTTTCAGACTCGAGACACCAGAAGCTCATCATCTCTCTGAATCAGCCCCTTCTTCAATTAATTTCCTCTCCCTACAGAGTCGAATCTATTTCAAAGAAGTGCTTGAATATATGGAAGCTTTAGGTATAGAGTTTCGGTTAACACCAGGACTTGTGGGCGAGAAAAATCATACCTCCCATACTATTTTTGCTATCAGAAATATTGAAAAAGAAAACCTGCCTGCCGACAGGCAGGACACAAATACTCTAGCTATCGGCTATCGCTACTCACGTCTAGTGCGTCTCTTTGGATTAAGAAAAGAAATTCCCATGGCCGGGGTCAGTATCTTTTCCACGTCCTCAGAAAACACTGGAAAACGAATTTATAAAGAACTTCCAAAACCCAAATTTTATCTGGTTCAACTAGGCAAAGAAGCCAAGATTAAGACTCTTTCTCTTATAGAATTACTCCGTAGTCACAAGATACCGATGCATCACTTTCTCGGTAAAGATAAAATTACCACCCAACTTTTAAACGCTGAAAATCTACGTGTCCCCTACATAATCATCATTGGACAGAAAGAGGCTCTCGACAATACTGCTACGATTAGAAATGTAGCGACACGAGCGCAAGATACGATAAAGATTGAAAACCTTCCGTATTACTTAAAAAACATTACACTCTAGTTTTAAGATATTTAAGCATAGTTTCAGCACTACTAACTCCAAATGGATCATTCGGGCAATTGTCTTTATATCCAGGTTCGATAAACATCTTCTTAATCTCACCATTCTCCACGTACATACTATAGCGCCATGAACGCTTACCAAAACCGAGATCGTCTTTTTTGACAAGCATCCCCATTTTTTCTGTGAATAGACCAGAACCGTCAGGTAAGAGCTTCACATTTTTGACACCCTGCGCTTTGCCCCACTGAAACATGACATAAGCGTCGTTGACGGACAAACAAATAACTTCATCAATACCTAGCTTTTTGAATTTACCATAGGCTTTCTCATAACCAGGA
This sequence comes from bacterium, assembly GCA_030650605.1. Classification (GTDB taxonomy): domain Bacteria; phylum Patescibacteriota; class Minisyncoccia; order Phycocordibacterales; family Zambryskibacteraceae; genus UBA5004. The sequence continues at coordinate 8,141 of JAUSDP010000004.1, read as the reverse complement.
AGATGTGTAGAAGAACAGGTGGGGGTAAAAGCACCCGGAAGTGAGAAGAGGACAATCTTCTTACCCCTAAAAATTTCATCACTCTTTACATCCTGCCAGCGAAAAGGATTTGGACCCTTAACTTTGGTATCTCTAACGCGGGTCTTAAAAATAACTTCCGGTACTCTTTTAGGAATTCCCATCTCGTTTTTTAGATTTTTTTGTTGGTAACTCTAGATCTTCAAGTTTATTTTCTATCTCTGGTGGAGCTGAATGTACAACCATGGCGGCTTCTCTAGACGCAATTGGATCTTTATTTTCCATGGCTATCATTTTTTTCTGATCGCCCTCAAGTGACGCTATACGTGCCACTAAATAATTGCCGATATCCACCTCTAAACCTGCTTCTGTTACTCCTTTATTCTCTACAACTTTTTTAGCAACTGTATCCCTGCTAAGCAATGGATGATTTTCAATTAATTTCTCGGCAGCTTCAAAATCCTTTGGTTGATTTGAATTCGGTTTAAGCCCTAGATCTTCTATTGACATATATTTATTTTCTGTTATTCTAATAATAGAGTGTACTAGATTATTGTATCACAAGCAAAAAAAGGAGGTGAAAAGATGCCACTACCAATAGTTTTGTTATCAGGCAAATTAAGTCAAGAAGTATATGAGGAAATTGGCAGGGATATATTAAGAATAAAGAATGATACGAGTGTATCGCAATGTAACCTCGTCATGCAAAGTCATGGTGGGGACATAGTCTCGGCACTTAACTTCGTCGACTGGGCGAAGACTTTAGGTATAAAATTCTCTGCAAAAATCTACGAAGCGCAATCTGCGGCGGCTTACGTCGCCTTCTCGCTTGCTGATGAGATCGAACTTAAGTCATCCGCAGAGACTGGCTTCCACTTAGGGGAAATACCATTAGGTGTAAATGACATTTTGCCTAATGGACAAATTCCTCAGCCGATGAGAGAAAATGTATCAAAATATACCAATGCGATGACCAACTTGATGAGAAAGCTCGGAATTGACACCGACCAGTTTTTAATGGCAGAACTTTGTGGTTCTGGCTGGCTCCGGCTTTCTGCCAAGGAGTGTCTCGAGCGAGGGCTTGTTCAGAGACTCTTCTAGTTGCTCCACCACCGTTTCCAAAGGGCGCTCGGCTTACCCGAGCGCCCTTTTTGATATATGGATAGAATTTGAGCTATAATGTTTCTATGCTGGAAAATTTAAATTTTGCCACACCAAACGAAGAACTGGAATATTTGCGCGCGAAGGTACTAGAAGCGGAAAAGAAATTTGAAAGTGCGGGAGTCAAATCAGTGAGAGAATCTGTGGTTCGTGAATCCATCGCCGAATTCAAAAATGAGGCCGGCATAGGTGCTCCAGTGGCACAAACTATAGCCGTGGAGAAGGAAGCTGAAACCCTCCTTAAACGTCACCAGGGAGTCGAACTTGAAGAGATGATGACCTTAGCGGATACAAAGGGTGTGTTCCATGCTCTCTCGGTGGTGGAGAAACTCAAGAACTGGCGTTCAGAAGATGACTTCCACGCCTTTCTTATCAACCGCGTGATTCAAGGTTTGCCAGTCACAGGAGTGAAGGAAAAAAGTCCAATTTATCAGGCTGTTCATATGCGTCTTTTTGAGATTATCTTACCGAAAGGTGTGAAAGAAAATGAGAAACCTTTGGCCGAACTCATCAAGAGTATGGAGCAACTCTACGCAGGACTCCTCTCGCTTGCCGGAGATAAAAAGGACAAAGTGAATCACTTAGTTTTCGAGATTGCCAATCCTGATGGTGACGAGGATACGCGCATTTTTGTTTCCGTACCAGAGAGCCGTCAAGAACTTTTTAGTCGCCAATTACTTTCCATTTTCCCCAAAGCTCGAATGATTGAACGGCATAATGATTATAATATCTTTAACGAATTCGGTATCACTATAGGTGCCTCTGCCTCTCTCTCGTCCTCATCGGCCTATCCTTTAAAAACTTTTGAAGATTTTGGCTCCGATCCTTTAAACGTCATTTTAAACGGTTTTTCCAAGATTCCGAAGGTAGGTTCTGGCGCGGCCATACAGATTGTTTTCAAACCCGCGGGTGAAACTTATACCAAAAAGTTTGAACACGCTCTCAAAGAGATTGAGAAGGGAAAGTCGCCGAAAGAAGCTCTACGCGATGAAGGTCTGGGTATGGAATTAGTCCGAACCGCAGGAGAGATGTTCTCTACCAAAAAGAAAGATAAAGATAATAAGCCGCCAGTCATAGATCAGTCGGTCATTGAATCAATTAAGAAAAAACTCGAAAGTCCGATTGTTGACACAAATATTCGCTTAGCAGTTTCGGCTCCTACTGATATAGAAGCAGATAAACTCATGCACAACTTCGAATCCACTTTCAATCAATTCGAGAATGCTGGCAAACAGAGTATCAAGTGGCAACAAGTCAAATCAAGCGGATGGCTGGGCCTTAAAGACAGCGAGTTCTATCAGGCCTTCATTTTCCGTCTTTTCCGCGAGAGTGAGAAATGCCCGCTCAATCTCAAAGAGCTTTCGACCATTCTTCATTTCCACACCGAAGCACTCGCCTCTAGTGCCACTCTCGCTCGTTCTCGTTCGAGAAGCGCCCCTCCGCCAATCGGACTTGCAGATGTTGGCGCACTGCTCGGCACAAATTCCTTCCAAGGTATAGAGAAAAAAATTCACATTTCTCCAGAAGATAGATTGCGCCACTTCTACACCATCGGCCAAACCGGCACTGGTAAATCTACTTTGCTAAAAAATATGATTATTGACGATATTCAAAAAGGCGAAGGGGCGTGTTTCATTGATCCACATGGCTCGGATGTGCAAGATATCCTATCCAATGTACCGAAAGAACGTCTAGATGATGTTATCTACTTCGACCCTGCCTCAACAGAGCGACCTATGGCTCTTAATATGCTTGAGTATGATCCACTTTTCCCAGAGCAAAAAACTTTTGTAGTCAACGAACTCTTCAGCATCTTCCAGAAACTTTACGGTGGTGTGCCGGAGTCCATGGGTCCGATGTTTGAACAATATTTCAGAAACGCCACTATGCTTGTCATAGAAGACCCGGAAACTGGTTCAACACTTCTTGATGTTTCAAGAGTAATGTCAAATAAAGAATATCGAGATTTGAAAATCTCACATTGTAAGAACCCGATTGTTGTACAATTTTGGAGAGAGATTGCGGAAAAAGCCGGAGGAGAAGGATCACTCGCCAATATTGTGCCTTATATCACTTCCAAATTTGATGTCTTTCTGGCCAATGACATCATGCGGCCGATTATTGCTCAAGAGAAATCCTCTTTCAATTTCCGCGAGATTATGGATCAGAAAAAAATTCTGCTAGTCAATCTTTCCAAAGGTAGATTGGGAGATATTAATGCTAATCTCATTGGACTGATTCTAGTGGGTAAAATACTCATGGCCGCACTTTCCCGCGTTGATTCCTTGGGCCAGAACCTACCGAACTTCTATCTTTATATCGATGAGTTCCAAAATATTACTACTGATTCTATCGCCACCATCCTCTCCGAAGCTCGTAAGTATAAACTTTCTCTCACTATTGCTCATCAATTTATTGCCCAACTTCAGGAGAAAATCCGAGATGCCGTTTTTGGCAACGTTGGTACCATCTGCGCCTTTCGCGTAGGACAGGACGATGCTGAATATCTGGAAAAACAGTTTGGCCCAGTTTTCAGCGCGGCAGACCTCTCGAGTATTGATAACTTCAATGCTTATCTCAAAATGCTCTCCAATGGTCGTCCTGTCGAACCGTTTGATATCCATCTCATGCCCCAAAAATCAGGTGACCTTTCTAATATTAAAAACCTCAAAGAACTCTCCTCACTCAAATATGGCCGCAATAAGGAAGAAGTTGAAGCCGATATTATGGCGAAATATTCCGCTAGGGCTATATAATCAAAATGACTTAACATAATTCCCAAAAGACCGTCTTTTGGGAATTCTCTAAAATTATTTTGAAACAATTTTTTCCCAAAGTACTAAAGCATTTCCGTCGCCCTGAAACTCAGAGTATTTTTCCGTATCAATGACTTTGGGTATGCTCACTTTCGTTTTCTTCCTACCATGTTTTTTCCAAAAGTTTTCAACAGCATTCTGAATATAATCGTAGTTAGAAATATGTTCTTTTGCTGTGTTAACTGTAATCAAATCTATTTCTTTTTTTTCAGCCTCAATAGCTAATCCACTTATAAAATTTGCGATTCCCGAATCCCAATCAATAGTTGATGGGATTTGAATAGCATCAAAATGCCAAGTTTTTCTATTTTTCCCACTTACCTCCTTTTCTTCCTTTGTAATTAGCAAATATGCGTTTCCAATGTGTTCCCGCTTATAAGAGAAAACTTTCACATTATAAATCGGTATATCGGGACGGTTAAATGGCAGTGGTTTCCCTTCTGTGCAATCTCCGCTAATATCTCCGGGATCTGCATCTAGGATTTTGTTTAGCCTAGCATCTAAATAAAAATTTGTTTTTTCTACCCCTAGATTTTTTCTTATTAGGAAATCCTGAAGATGTTTTATATTGCGTTCAAAGTATTCACTGGCTAAACTAGGCATAGTGTAAAAACTATACATTCCTTGTAAAATCCGTTTTCTGTATTTTATTTGTTCTTTAATATTTTTTATTTGCTCATTTAATTTTTGTTTGGCTTCTATTTCGGTTGCATCTCTTAGTTCATCCTTTAGTTTTTTTTCGTTTATCCTCAACTCTACCGGAATTTCATTTTGCTCGTTTTTTAAAAGTTCTCGTACATCATCTATAGAGGTGGTGTTTTTGAATTTGTCTGCGGTATCACCAATGCCCTTTTTCTCTAAAAATAATATAAACAAGTGCTTCAAGATATCTTCGTATGTGGTAATCTTATTTTCTTTTGCGTAAGCGATTATAGACATAATTTCCTCTCGTTCATCTCCGCCTTTAATATCAGGGAATGGACAGTTTGTTGTAAGTGCACGAAACTTTTTTTCGAAATTAGTAGTATCAGCAAATACGCCCTTCATCTTTTCAAACTTATTAAATAATTTTAATGAATCCGCCGATGACAATTCATAATCGGCGTCTTCTGTTTTTGTGTATTCGCCCAAAAAGCCATCGTGTAGTTTTGTTTTATTAAAGAAATCTGTCGTGCCAGTATCCATTATATATACAGAATGCCAATGGAATATTAGTCGTTGAAGCTCGTCTTTTTCATCGGTAGGAAATTGTTCAAACGAATCTAAAAACTCTGGAAACTCACTCTCGAGTAAATGGAAGGGATTATTTTGAGGGATAACATCACTATTGTTTTTTATCCCGCCGCGTCCGGCAGCACTGGAATTATCTTCCAGATCAGTTAGCATCTCTTGAAATTTCTGCAATTCTTGCCCACCCAATCTTCTTCCTTGCGTTTTTTTCATAGGTAGTATGATACCTATTTCTCCAAAGGGTACATTCTTTTCTTTTTCATTTCTTCTATCTTCATATTTATCAGCTTCACCTAATTTAGTGAGTGCACCCGAGGAAGAACGCTCGTACCCTATTTCGGTAAGTTCATTATTAGGAATAGAAGATAAATTTTCATGTCTTTTTATAAGTTCTTGTAATCTTAATGAGGATTCATTTATCTTGGGTATACTTTCTCGACTCATGATTAACATAGTATTCTATATTTTTATGCCTTGCAAATTACAATTATTTTATGTTAAAATGTTAATTTGTCGAATTACATTATTAATAAACCATAAAACAATGTCTAAAGAATGGACTCCGAAAGAATCACAAAAGGAATCTAGTGAATCTAGGAAAGAAACACACGAATCAAGAAGAATGGGAAATTTTTCGAAGGAGTGGGGTTCTTACGAAAATCAATCTTGTCCAAAGTGTGGAGACCAAGGAGAAGGCTTTAACTCATTTGAAAACTATTGTTATAAGTGTAGCTGGGATGGAGAACACCCCGGTGATCGCGAAGAGGTTAAATTGCCGCCTTTGCAAGAAAAAAGTGGCATCAGTCTTTCTACGGCAATCCGTTTGATGAGAGAAGCCGCTGATACTGATGAAAAGAAAAAATTAGTTGAAAACTACGTACAAAATTTAACAAAAAATCATGAAAAATGAAAATAAATTTGAAGAACTCGAGCTTGATAAGACAATTTTGTAAAATAATTTAAAACAACTTAAACTGTTGGCAACAGAGGAAGCGTCTTACCCGTGGAGTGAGGGTGTGATAGATCTGTTTGATGTTTGTGCTGCCAATCCAGAGCTATACGACGAAATTCAATCGGCTCTAAAAGAACTGGATGTAGTAAAAGATAAAATTGAAAAGTTGCGTGGAAAACAAACAAAGGAATAATTTTTTATCATTGAAATGGAAAAAGAGTCAAAAGTAGAACAAAAAGAACGTTTTCGTATCTTTGAATATGGTGTTTTAGATCCTCGAAATATCCCAGAGGCCAAATCATCAAATGAAAAATTGTTAGGTCCCAATACCTTAGGTATTGAGGTTACCATACCAGCTCTAGCTAAGGAATGTGGCTTAGGAAATATTGATCCGCAACATACTGAAGGAAAATCTGATAAAGCAGCTATCGAAGTTGCGATTGATTATGAGCCTCTCCCACCACAAGGAACCACAATGGTGACCATAAGGGCTGATTTGGACGCATTGGGCAGTATGGCACTACTTGATCTAAAAGTTCGTGGCATAAATATTGACGAGAATATGAAAGAAAGGATTTCTCGCATTGCCGAATCAGATAAGTTTGCGCGTGGGGAATGGCCAGGACCTAGGCCTCTGCCTAGTTTAGATAAGCTTTTCGACGATTCTATGGCTAATACAGAGTCGGATAGTCGACTTGCTCCCATCGCTGCTGCGATTGCAGATTTTAAAGTACCTGTCCAAGAGAGAGTTGAATTAATGAAAGAATGGCTATTGATGGGAAAAGAACCGCAAAGCTATCGAGAAAAATGGATTAAAGAGAGGGAAGAAATCGCAAAAGCCATAGCCGAAAAAAGAATTACAATTGATACTGAGGACAATAAAATCTCTAAAGTAATATCTAGCCATCGCGCCGCCACATCATTAGGCTACTACCTATCACCAATTGTTGTGGCTTTAAATCCAGAATTTAGATTCCAAGAAAGTGAACCTCATCGAAAATTTACTATTTCTCAATTTAAGACAGGCTATTTAGATCTTAAAGTTGTGGCAGATGTATTGAATAAATCAGAGACTGGATGGGGAGGCTCGCAGACTATCATCGGATCTCCACAAGGCACCGGCTCGAAGCTCGAAATTGAAACAATCATGGAAATTGTAAAGAAAAATCTAAAGTTTTAAAAACCTCAAAAAACTCTCCTCGCTTAAATATGGCCGCAATAGGGAGGAAGTAGAAGCTGATATTATGGCCAAGTACTCCAAATAAAATCTTGCTGTTTCTTTGATATAGTCCGGCTTTCGGCCAAGGTCGAACCTTGTCTGGTTTTAATGATAATATTGCTTAACATATGATAAAAGTAATTCTGTTGGATGCGGGAGGGGTGCTGTATTTAAACAAACGAGGGAAAGGAGTAATTAATCGGCCGTTACTTGACTTTATAGAGCGCAATCAAGGCAAATATACTTTCGGCATTATTTCAACTACACAATATAATTTAGAAAAAATCCTAGAACAAGATAAGGTTAGGCAATTATTTAGTATCGTTCTAACCACGGGTAAAGAAAAACTAGATAAAGATAGTCCCGAGATATTCTACCTAGCATTAGAAAAACTACACATCTCTGTTGAGGAAGTGATCTTTATTGACAATAGCGAGGAATACGTACAAGTCGCCAAAAAAGCCGGGATCAAATCCATTCTTTACACTACATTTGAACAATTGAAAAATCAGTTGATCACGTTAGAAATTAATGTCTGAAAGATATGTGGGCTGACTCAAATCGCAACTACGGAAGCGTTGCCTCCGTATGCTACCTTCAAACCTAGCAAGAACGGTTCCTATTATAAAAGCGTACCACCCTCGCGGATGGTACGCTTTTCTCGTGAGTGGGCCATCGTCTAGAACGTTGGATGTCTCTCCTGAAGAGACGATCCGAGCAAGAACCTATGGTCTCCGAGCGATTC
>JAUSDP010000077.1 GCA_030650605.1 bacterium | reverse complement strand
CTTATCATCGTGGCCAGTGCGCTACTCATGACCGCTTGTAGTGCCAGTGTAGATTCAAGCAAAATGATCAGTTCAAAGGTCTCAAGTGCAATGACAGTACCTGTCCCGCAAAGCTTTGAAATAACAATCGATGGTCATCAGATTGTCTTGAAACCTGATGATCCGACTGAGGGAAATGTTATTGTTGCGAGTGTTGTAGGTGGCATTCATCTCAATATCAGTGCCACGAATAAGTTAAACAATTTTGCTTTCAGTTTATCTTTACAAGTCAGCCCCCTTGTTCCTGGTACCTATGCGGTTTTCAACTGTTTTAATCCGCAAATATGCGAAGATGATAAAGCGCTTAATGCATCTATCATGCCATTCAACCCCGCTGATTCTATTGAATTGAAAAAAGCATACAAACACCCGCCGCTTGGAATGTCTCCCATGACTGTCGTGATCTCATCGATTGATGATGTGATATGGCCTGGTGCCGGTCCTTCAAAACGGATAAAAGGATCATTTTCAGGAGGACTGGGTGATATCGCAGGATACGGCAACACCGCCCATCTCAATGGCCCGATGAAACGAGTCGAAGGTAAATTTGATCTCTACATAGCGCTTCGGTAAATGGAAAAATCGTTGAAAGTGATTGTCAGAGTGCTGAAGTTTTTCTTCTTCTTCTTTGTGCTTTGGGTGCTATTGGTGGTTGGCCTTGCTTGGTTAGGCAATAGAGGTTATTTGCCTTTTGTCACTGGGCGTATGGGCGTGTTGCCGCTTGTCGCATATATGCTGGTGCTGCCTACATTTTTGGTGATTTCTCTATATCTTGGCTTTAATCGGTTGGTTGGGAAAGTGCATAAAATCAAAGTGGGGCGGATAAATAATTCGGAAAAAATAACCAATTAATTAAAACGAGATTAAAAATGACACAAGATCAGATTATATTGGCTGTCGTTAGTGCCGCCGTAGGTGTGGCTGCAAAAGGATTTTTTGAGTGGATATTGACAATTGTTAGTAAACTGTCGGTAGTTGAAAATTTTAAAGAAAAATTAAAGACAATTTTCACTAAACAAAATATTTCTATCTCAATAGATTTTATTTCTGGGCTGTTCTTTATTGGTGTTCTTGTAAAGTTTGGAATGGCTCCGAATCCAGCAACTGGGCTAGATGTTTTAATTATTCTTGGCTCGTCATTCATGTTATTCATTTATGTTTTTAGTTTTCTTTGGAAGATTCATAGAGCAAAAGAATTAAAAATAAAAATCGATAAAGCGAACATCAATAAACAATAGAGGTTGGTTGGAAAATCATATTTTGAAAGTTTTCATTGATTTCTTCCGTAATCGTTCGTTTCTCCACTCACGGTGAATACCGTATAGGTTAAGCCTTATGACAAAGCACAGAGCGCCTCCACGACGGGTAGATGTCGAGCATTTCATAAATACCGTCGCAAACGCGACGGAAGCAGAACGGAACGCGAGAAATGAACTTGACTACGCAAAATATGAATCAGAATATCAAGCATTCAGTGCCGCGTACGAGCGCGAAGAATGCTATCTATGCGGACTTCCTTTTAAAATAATCAGATCTGATAGGCCTTGTGTTCACTGGTTGCTGAGGCGAGGAAAATTCAAAAAAAACGACATTCCTAAAATATATGAAACTTTCCCGATACAATAATAGGGAATGACTACGACGGAATAAAGAACTTTTTTGACGAACATAAAGGCAAAGTTATTTTCAAGGCCTTTTCTCAAAAAATGTGGTTAAACGAAGACGGCTCTTCTACGGTGCAACGAACTTCGCAAATTGATCAGTCTCAGATTTTAAATGATTACGCTATTCGCGCCTGTCCGGGTATCTATCAAGAACTAATAGAAAAAAAATACGAGCTCCGTATTACAGTTATTGGAAATGCGGTTATCCCTGCCAAACTTGATAGTCAAAAATTTGGGGCAACAGTAGATTGGCGCTATGACACTGATGGTGGTGAAAAAACCCTGAGCGCGATGACAATACCTGACGAAATCGCTGAAAAATGTAAGCTCTTTTGTAAAAAGATGAAATTAAATTTTGGAGCTTTTGATTTCATTGTAACCAAAGACGATGAATATTATTTTTTAGAGGTAAACCCTGCCGGTCAGTTTCTTTGGATAGAAGTATATGAGCCAAGTATTGGTCTATTAGACGAATTCTGCCGTCTAATCGCTTCCCATGATGCCAATTTCGTTACTGGTGCAGGTGAGAAATTAACTTTTCAAAATTATGAGTTATCTGATCAACGCAAGGATCAAAGAGAAAAGTTCAAGGAAGCTTCACGGCGTGCCAAATTAAATCTTTCTTAATATAAAAAAATGAAAAAGAAATTTCTTCGTTGGAGCGCCTTTGCGCTCACACTCGCGTTCGTATCATCTCTTTCTGCCGAGGAAGCGGCGGTAATATCACTGGCCCCAAAAACTGATAGGTTAAAAAACTTAAAAGCTTCGGAAAGTAGAGTAATTGAAAATGATGTACCTGGTCCAAAGGGCGAGAAAAGTATCAGTAAAAAGTTAGAAAGTGAGTTAGTGATATTGAGTTTTCATCGGACATTTGTTGGTGATGCCGAAGGTGCGCTTGAAGCGTTTAACAGAACGCTAGAAAACAATGGACCAGCTAATGCAAATGACTTAGAAAAAATAAATTCAGCGGCAGTAGAGGATGCGGTTGCTGCAATTTTGCATGAAGCAAAAAGTAGACAGATAGTGATCTTAAACGAATCGCATCATGTTCCTTTGCACCGTGCCTTTGCCATGGTTTTAGCACGAGAGTTAAGGAAAATAGGTTTCACCTATCTAGCCTGTGAAGCATTTAGTCAATTTGAACCTCCGCCTGCCACTAAAACATATATTGCTGACAATGCTGGAATGCTTACAAAAGAGACTACTTTTGCTAATTTTTTGAGGGAGTCTATTCAGCAAAATTGGAAGTTAATTAATTATGAACCAATTTCGGGGCCACGAGAATTTGGAATGGCAAAAAATATAGTTGATAGAGTTTTTAAGGACGATCCAAAGGCACGAGTTTTCATTTATGTTGGATACTCACACGTCAATGAGTTTCCAAAAGCATTGGAAGATAATGACAACTCACGAATGGCCGCACAACTAAAACGCTTGACTGGAATCGATCCATTAACTATTGATCAAACATACCTTTATCAGCATAAGGATACGACTCAACAGATCGCACTATACGACGCTGCATTAAAGAAACAAACGACTAATAAACCTTACGTTCTAAAAGCTTCGGGAAATAGCTATTTGAAGGTCGGATTAGACCCTCAAAAGGTCGATATGCAAGTTGTTCATCCTAAGTCTGGCATAGACCCGCAAACTGGCCGTGCATCCTGGCTGCGTTCCATGGTAGGACTGACACCCAAGGCTATCCCGTTAGAGCTGCTACCCAAAAAAGGGAGGCGTTTAATCTATGCCTACCATTTAAATGACCCACTTGATGCTGCGCCTGCTGATGTGGTAATGGTTGAAGAAGGTAAGCCTATCCCTAAGTTTATGCTCCCCAAAGGTGAATTTCGCTTCGCATTTGAAGAGTAACCTGGTTGGAGGCTCAAAAAGTGCTTTCTATTGAACGTAAATGTTAATTTACTGACTTTCCATTATTAATCCATGCGACGATGGTCATGACCTATTTTTTTGTCAAAAATCTCTTTCATGTACCGAGCCCCGCAGAATGTCAAAAAGAAAAATAGACACAAACCTTTCTCCATTGGGGAAAGTAGTGTTGATTCAGCCGCTGTCCTTCTATTTATTAACAGCCTGCGCTTTATTTAGTGCGTTACGCAAGTAAACAGTTTGCAATTGGAGTTGGCCACGACCAGTGCTAAGCTTGATGCTCAGCAGCTAATGATGGATGAATTTAAAACTTTCTTGAATGCGAAACCGCACTAAATTGCAATTTAATGGTTTTTCGGGCTAATTTTACATTTTTGGTAAGGATGAGTAAATTTAGAAAATTTCATTTTTAAATCAATAGGTTAAGTATGTTTTGGCGAAAAAAGCCGTAATCCCGGCCGCACCTCCCTTTGGTGAAGGTGCATTATAGGTTTTCATTATCGAAAGATCTGAAATAATAGATATTATTAAATTTCTTTCAGGCAGTGGAAAAATTAGCGTTGTTTCCGCTGATTAGTTTTTCGCATAATTTATATTATGTTAAATTGATGATTATCTTTTATAGTTAACTTTAAGGAATTCTTAAGCCGATGAAGCGAGAATTGTTTTCGCTCATTTGCAAAATTGCTCTTTGATTCTTCTCATCATATTTATGATTGACAAATAATGTTCAAATTATTCACACGATGTCTCATTGTTCCCTTTCTATTAACGGCTGCGCCTTACTGTTTTTCTGAGGATAAAGCAAAGTCAGAACAAACCTCAACCCCAGCCATTTCAGTCAATAAAAAAATGGTAATACAAAAAAAGACTTGTACAGACCTGCCAGTGAGCGAATGGTTATCAGAAGAAGAATTT
>JAUSDP010000072.1 GCA_030650605.1 bacterium | reverse complement strand
CGAGGCGATGGAGCAGCGAGCGGAGGCGCTCACGGGCGCGCTGGTGCGCGAGGAGCGCGTCGGCGACACCGTGGTCCGCCACTACGCCAGCGGCGTGACCTGCCGGTTCCCGGCACTCGGGACACCGGAGAGTGACGCGCTGCACGCCAGCATTGCCGTGGTGCTCGTGCCGTACGTGCGGGAGCGGCTGGCGCGTGAGGAGCAGGCGCCCGAGGCGGCAGAAGCCGCCTGAGACACGAGCCCCCGGCGGCCAGTTTTCGAGGCGGGCCGCGCGGCGGCTGGAGCAGAGACATGATAGCAGAGCGACCCCCCCGCCGGCAATCCCTGCCGGCACCGATGCCCTTCCCGGAGCCGGAGCCCCGGCTGCCGGACGGCTACGCCTCCCGTGCCGAGGCCGATCGTTGGGATGGCTGGTGTGAGCGCCGCGAGCGCTACCTGGCGGCGCTGCTGGAGCAGGAGCAGCAGCAGGAGGTGGCGCCATGCCCGTAGAGATCCTGCACCGCCGGAGCGGCACACTACTCTACACCCTGGATGCGGAGAGCCTCCAGGGCGCCGACCTCCAGGGCGCCGACCTCCGGGGCGCGAACCTCCGGGACGCGAACCTCCAGGGCGCCTACCTCCGGGGCGCGAACCTCCAGGGCGCCGACCTCCGGGACGCGAACCTCCAGGGCGCCGACCTCCGGGACGCGAACCTCCAGGGCGCCGACCTCCGGGGCGCGAACCTCCAGGGCGCCTACCTCCGGGGCGCGAACCTCCAGGACGTGCAGCCCGCCTGGGGTAGTCACGACCTGATGGCTGAGGTGCTCCACCGCGCGGCGGGTGAGGACCTGGAGCGGCTGCAGGTGGCAGGCCTGGTCCTGCTCCAGCGCGACTGGTGCTGGTCGGAGTTCCTGGCCCTCGATCATCCGCAGATGGAGTGGGCGCTCCAGGCGCTCGCCGCGTGGGCGGGTGGTGACGAGTACGCGCCGTCCAGCGTGCACCGGTACTACTGCGCCCCGGAACTCGAGGTGGCGCCATGAGCCTCACCGGCGTGCAGATCGGCGGGCACCACGGCGAGGAGCTGCAGGACGCCGAGGTGGTGGACTACGTGCCCGGCTGGACGGTCCCGGCGTACCGGGCGCGCTGCAGCGAGTGCG
>JAUSDP010000071.1 GCA_030650605.1 bacterium | reverse complement strand
TAATTGGCTCCGGTCTTGGGCTTTCCATAGTTCAGGCAGTTGCCATACGTGTGGGTGCCAAAGTGAGCCTTGGCTTTACCAACGAACAATCTCGTTCTGGCTTACGTGTTACGGTAGTGTTCCCCCCAATAAAAAATTAAGTGTGCGAAAAATGCTGGGGGATGTATCTCTCCGGGCTATTCATTGGATATTTAACTGGTCCAATTAAGCGACACAAAATATCTTACTTGGTTCGGGCGTAGCAGCGTCTTGCTGTGCATATACTCGTCGCAAACTGAAAATATAATTTGGCATTGTTCTAGCATTGATAATGCCGCGTTGCAGGCAAGTCAGGGATAAATCACAAATGTCCTCATTTATAATTGGTGTCCGTGCTCGTTCTTATATCGAAATCGGCTTTTTCTGTCTCTATGCACCGATCGAATTTTGTCAAATCGAAAAAGATTGAATCTCCGAAATACTCGGAAGCTCACTAAAGGAACAATATATGATGACATCGACAGGCTGGTTTTATTGGGCAATCCTGTCAGCCGTTTTTGCGGCATTGACAGCCATTTTTGCCAAAATTGGAATTCAGGGCGTCGATTCAGACCTAGCAACCTTGATACGGACTGCGATCATCATCGTCGTATTATGGGGGTTCGTAGTTTACACTGGAAAGTGGTCCAACCCCTTCGAACTTTCATCTAAGACATGGTTGTTCCTTGGTTTGTCTGGTCTAGCCACTGGCGCATCATGGGTGTGTTACTTCCGAGCGCTGAAAATGGGAGACGCATCCAAAGTCGCACCGGTTGACAAGCTTAGCCTCGTTCTAGTCGCCGTGTTCGCGTTTACATTCTTGGGGGAACGGCCATCGTTTCGCGATTGGACGGGCATTGCGATGGTCGCTGGTGGTGTTCTTTTACTCGCATTCAAACGTTGAATACCGGCAGTGAAGGATTCGCTAAAAAATGCAGTAACCACCTAGAGTTATTGATTGCAAATATATTTATGCACACATAGAGGATCGTCCGGGATTCGTGTGAAATTCATCAAAAACCGCGCTAAGCTTTTGATTTCATAGAAATTTCATTGCGCACTATCAAAGTAACGAAACGACCCGTGCGCCAGTATTGCCTCAATGCACCCAACTCCCCTTCAGCCTTTATCGTCAAGTCATCAGCAAGTTCTAAAATTCATTATTTTTGTATTAATATGCATCCTTGCTCAGATAGAATTGATTTTGCACTTGTTTGTTCATGTGCATTTCCCTCCAAATAATTATCATCTATTCACTATGTCTAAAGCCCGTCCTGCACTTCCGTTTGCTGATTACCAGCGAGTATTCCGTGTCATTAAAACAGTGTTGGATGGCGTTGAAGCCAACACACCAAATGCCTGCGTGTTTTTCAGTATCGTCGGCGCGACAATCCTGCAGGAAATCTACAAAAAGAAGTGTGTCCCAATAGCTGGAGCGGCAATTTTTGCTTTAGATGATGGCCATCAAAACACCATACTTACGTTTGGACGAATTAATGCTGGACAACTGCAGGGTAGCAAACAATCCTTTCATTGCTGGATTCTATGTGAAAACCAGGTGATTGATTTCATGGCCCCCATTTTTCGGGAGTCCCTACACTCTGGCGGCTTTCCGATTAACTGCGCTCGCAAAATGTTCCAAAAACCACTTGCTGAGATGGTTCCTGATCACACTGACGTATCGTTGCCTGGGCATTTCTATCTTGAAGCGAATTTGGAATTAACACGAGAAATATTGCACAACTTTGGATCACGCGTCAGCAACAGAGACCTTACCGATGTCTGTCTACATTGGTACAAGAAGCCACCCAAGACCATTCAGAAAAATCTGGCAATGGCTAGCGACGATGGCAGCTTGATGAATATGAAACTGAGCGAATTGGAACTGATTGGAGCCTGGTAATTCATTTGACAATCCACCGGATCGGTAAAAATATAGGGCTGAATTGTTATTTAAGCTGTTTTTTTTGAAGTAGTCTACCTGCAGCGTTTTCTTCAAACTGCCCAGCCTCTTCGATATAACCTTGAACGGTGCCATCGTGGCGCCAGCCACCTTGCCGTTTAATGTCTTTGAAATCAGCGCCGGCACGATAAGCACTGGTGGCCATGCCACGACGCAGACTATGACTGCTT
>JAUSDP010000064.1 GCA_030650605.1 bacterium | reverse complement strand
CATAGGCTGTACGTACAAGCTTTTTTCAAAGGAAGCAATGAGAGAGATCGAACCATACTTCAAAACA
Source organism: bacterium (assembly GCA_030650605.1). Taxonomy (GTDB): domain Bacteria; phylum Patescibacteriota; class Minisyncoccia; order Phycocordibacterales; family Zambryskibacteraceae; genus UBA5004. Next base: position 1,969 of record JAUSDP010000064.1, on the reverse strand, counting down.
GTCAATCCTCTTTTTGCTACGGAGCTTGTCCTCCTGACCGCAAGCAAAAAGATACCGTTTGTGGAGATTCCCGTGCATTATAATAGCAGGGTAGGTGCCTCTACTATTATTTCGTATTGGTATAAACTAATCGTATGGTCCATAAAATTACTGTGGTTTTTTATACTATTTCGCTTCACGGCCAAGAGTTAGCCCCATGATGACCATCAATACAACCTGTCGCGACTGCGGGTCGAAAAACTTGGTAAAGTTTCTCGATCTGGGCAACCAACCACTGGCCAACAGTTTCATAAAGCCGGAGGACTTACTTCAGACCGAACAGCGTTACCCGCTGGAAGTGTACTTTTGTACGGAGTGCCGTCTGGCCCAGCTAACCCACGTGGTTGATAAAAGCGAGATGTTTAGACATTATCTGTATTTTTCATCGGGCATGCCGAAAGTGTCTCCGCATTGGCAGGCATATGCACAAGATGTTATAAGCCGGTTCCTTGCAAAAGAGGACTTGGTAGTTGAGGTCGGTAGCAACGACGGAGTTTTGTTGAAGTTTTTTAAAGAGTCTGGTCTTAAAGTCTTAGGAGTAGACCCGGCGGAGAATATAGCAAAAATCGCGGAAGAGAGAGGGGTGCCGACTCTGGCGACCTTTTTTACCGAAGCGGTCGCATCGGATATTGTTAAAAAATATGGGCAAGCGAAGGCTGTGTTGGCCAATAACGTCTTCGCCCACATCGACGACCACCATGGTTTTTGCGCCGCGGCCAAAACACTGCTGGCTCCCCAAGGAGTCTTGGTCATTGAGGCTCCGTATCTTGTAGATATGTTCGAGAACTTGGCTTATGACACGGTCTATCACGAACATCTTTCGTACTTGGCGGTCAGTCCTCTTGTGCGGTTATTTAAGAAGTTCGGACTGGAAATTTTTGATGTAAAGATTGTCGCCACCCAAGGGCAATCGCTCAGAATTTTTGTGAGTCACGTAGGGGCTTACAAAGTCGAGGATGCTGTTGCCAGCCTCCTGTCGAAGGAGGATGCGCTTGGGCTTGGTTCGATAGATGCGTATTACGCTTTAGCCAAGCGCGTAGAGCTCTCAAAAAACAAACTGCTCTCTGTGCTGGGGGAGCTGAAGTCCCGGGGAAAAACAATATACGGTTACGGAGCGCCAGCTAAAGGAAACACATTACTTAATTACTGTGGAATCGGCCCGGATATGGTGCAGTATGCCCTGGAGGACTTGCCTTCCAAACACAATATGGTTACGCCGGGCACGCATATTCCCGTTATCACTAGGGCATTTGCCGAGGCAAACCCGCCGGATTACTATCTGCTTTTGGCCTGGAACTACAAGAAGGCGATCCTTGAGAAGGGGGGTATTTTTATGCGGAACGGCGGAAAATTCATAATTCCCATAGGTGATGAAATCGAAATTCTCTAAAACTGTTCTTATTTGCGGCGGAGCCGGTTTTATGGGCTCAAACTTTATCCGCCACCTTCACAACACGTATCCGGATTACAAAGTGGTCAATCTTGACTTGCTTACCTATGCGGGCAATCTTGATAATTTAAAAGACATAGAGGGAAGCGAGCGGTATGAGTTCATACACGGCGACATAGGGGACAAACCGCTGGTTGACGCGCTGTTGGCAAAAAACAAATTTGACGTGGTCATCAACTTTGCCGCCGAAAGCCACGTGGACCGGTCTTTGGTGGACGCATTTCAGTTTATACGCACCAACGTCCAAGGGGCCTATATACTGCTGGAGTCCGTGCGGCATCACAAAGTGCCACGCTTCATTTATATATCGACCGACGAGGTCTACGGCGACATCCCACCCGGGACAAGAAGTCCCGAGGACTACCCGCTCACTCCCACAAACCCATACTCGGCAACAAAGGCGGGGGCCGACCTGATGGTGCAGGCATATATGAAAACCCACCGCGTTCCCGCGCTCATCGTGCGGAGTTCCAACAATTT
>JAUSDP010000086.1 GCA_030650605.1 bacterium | reverse complement strand
GGTGGAAGAAGCAGTGGTGGAGAAAAGGCTGGAGCTTGTAGCGGAAGTGCTGAGGAGCGAAGTGACGAACGCATTGGTCGTGGTGGCGGAGGTAGTGGTAGAGTTGCCAAGAAGATTAGTATTGCCTTGGACAGTCAAGTTACCACCGAGATAAGTGTTGTGAGCGATGATGTCGTTACCAATGAAATTGTGCGTGCCCTTCACTTCGATATCGTAGACTTGTTCTTCTGGCAGTCGCTCAATTTTTACAATCTTGTCGTATTTTGCTTCATCATTTTCGCCTTTTATGGCAATGTATTGACCTTCTTTCACCGCCTTCGCCTTTGTCCACACACCACCCTTGATATCTTTTTTATCCACAGCGACAGTTGACTCTGTAATAGCCTTGTGTATAATAGAGGACGTTAACGTCGCTCCGGCCGAAAGGTCGGAGTTCGTTTTTACTCCATATTCAATGAACTTTCTCAAAAGCTCAAGGAAAATATGATTCTTGAGACGGAGTTCCCATGCCATATTATGCTTGTAACCCATAAAGATAATTGGCTTACCGTATTGAGAAGTGTAATTCTCTAGGGCCAAATAATCGCTATCCCCACTTATTACAATTGCAACATCGAGCTCAGAAATAGAATTTACTACATCTATTGCAAGATCAACATCTACATCTCCTTTCTTTATTTCTTTTCCCACTCTTTCATCCCAGATATACTTCATCAACTTCTCTTTTATGATAAAGATCTTGGAAGCTATTTTTATATGAGAGATTGAACTCTGATAATTTTCATCATTTTTACGAGGCACAATGACGTGGTAATTTATGAATACTAAATCAGCTGATTGAGAAAGAAGATTTTTCAATTTCGCAAAATCTATACGCCAACCACTTCTATTGGATGTGTGATACATATTTCCACCGTCAATAAACACTCCGAGTTTCGGCTTGACTGGAAATTCTTCTGTACTTGTCTTGACCAAATACGGATGCTCGCTCGTCGTCCTGATAGTCTTGCCACTCTCGGTAGTAATTTTCCAAATTTCCTTCTCTCCCATATACATCAGTTTATTCACCCTAGACCAGACAAGTTTACCGGTCTTTTCGTCCAGAGATTGTATTTCATCCCCTTCTTTGATTTCATCAATACGGACTTCGTCATAGATGAAATCATCCCGCGAAGCCTTGCTTGCCACGCGTAGCTTTAGCGAAGTGTGGGCGGAGTGGGACTTTCTTCTCTTTCTTCGTCGCAGTTTAGTGTCCCCTGTCACGCAATGAGTAGCGACCGCAAAGCCGGCCACTGGACTGGTGGTGGCTACTCCCACATTGCCGTTTGAATCAATAGTTAAAGCGGAGAGAGAAGAAGTCGCAGTCCCCGCAACTGTAGTAGTAGCAAAGTATAAGTTCCCTCCTGCGTTTCTGAAAGCCCATTGTGAGAAACCGGCACCTGCAGAAAGTGCGAGTTGAGAAGCTGTGGCAGATGTTGGATTGAGGAGCCATGTGGGGGTTGTCGTTCCGATGCCGACATTGCCGCCAGTGAAATTGAAGTTGCGGGCTGTACCATATCCAGCCACCTGGCTTCCAAAAGTATAAAGATTATTGGTTGCCGCAATAGAAAGCCTCTCGTAATTTGAAGTATCAGTGGTTGTGGCATAGATATTAAAAGTTTGAGCAGCTGTGCCACCCTTCAATGCGAGTGTGTAGGCAGCATCGCGATTTAAATTTACATCAATGGTTCCTGTAACCGCGTTATCGCTACTAGTCCATCCGATAGAGCTTGACTTTGCAACAGTTAAACCCCACCCAAATCGTCCAAAAGCTGCAACTGCTGTATCTCCGCCATTATTGGCAGCAACGCCTATAGTTGGATAAGTTCCCTGTACCATATAGAAACCCATTTTGTAGTTATCATTGAAGCGAAGTGATGGGAGAACGGAAGTGCCATTTGGAAGCGATAAGCTCCCATTCTGAATCGCTAAAGTCGCCATTGGACTCGTCGTCCCAATCCCCACTCGTCCGGTAAATGCGTCAACCATAAAATTTGGTGACGAAGTTCCAACAAAGAATCCCCCCGCAAACGTACTCGTCGCAGTTGTTGATGTTGCGGTCAAGTAGGCGACTGTCGGAGAAGTTGAGGAAGTTAAAGTAGCGCCGTCTGAATGCAACCATCCTTGTCCGAATGATAACTGTCCTGTGCCACCACTGGTTACTGCTAATGGAGTACCGAGTGTCAGAGAACCAATAGTTCCCAGTTGAGAGAAGAAATTAGTCGAGCTTGCTGTCGTAGCAAAGGAGTTAGTGGTAGTGGCATTAGTAGTGGTAGAGTTGCCGGTGATTAGTAAGTTGCCAACGATCGTGCTCGAGGCGGCGGTGTTGAGAAAGCCTCCGGAGAGAGTGAGCAAGGAAGTGGTGGCACTACCACCATAAGCCGGATGAGTCCAAGCATCGTAAGAACCTAATTTAGTATTGAAAGTGTTCCAGTCTGTTGAGGTGAGACAACCGAAGGTTCCCGTGTCTGCCGTATCGCAAGCGAAATCATTGGCGGTGAGGGTCAGGCCTAGACCACCGGTGGCGTTGGTGTCATCTGAAATATCTAATTTGTTTCTGGTAATAGTCTGGCCGGAGATGGTTAGGTAATCTGGTGTGCCATCCAAAGTGACGTCTCCGGTGTTGGTACCACCCATGGTGGTGTTGGATGTGAGGGTTAGGGTGTTGCCGGCTAGAGTAAAGAGAGAGGTGTAAAGGTTGGTGGAAGAAGCAGTGGTGGAGAAAAGGCTGGAGCTTGTAGCGGAAGTGCTGAGGAGCGAAGTGACGAACGCATTGGTCGTGGTGGCGGAGGTAGTGGTAGAGTTGCCAAGAAGATTAGTATTGCCTTGGACAGTC
>JAUSDP010000058.1 GCA_030650605.1 bacterium | reverse complement strand
CACAGGCTAAAATTGATTTGGCGTGGAACGAGATTGTCGGTTTCAGAAATATGGCGTTTCATGAATACATGAATCTTGAGCTCGATATTGTTTGGGACACAATACAACAAGATATCCCTGTATTAAAAGAAAAATTGTCTGCATATAAATAATAAGATCAGTGTCAATTCTCTCGACAAAAAACTTAGAAAAACACTTTGATGGGGTGCATACGGTTGATCACTTATCGCTCCAATTTGAATCGACTTGACTCTATACCCCCAGGGGGTATACTAGGGGATATGAAAAAGGAGATAAAGGAAAATGCTAAGCACAGACTAGCTATTGTTGCTGGACAAGTTGGTGGTATTGAAGAAATGGTTCGACAAGAAAAGTATTGCGTAGATGTTATTACACAGATAGAGGCGGTACGAGAGGCGCTTTCTAGTGTGGGAGATTTGCTTTTACAAAATCATTTGGAAACACATGTTATGTATCAAATACAACATGGTGATGAAAAGAAGGCCGTCAGTGAAATTTTGAAAATTTATAAGCTTAAGTCTAAATAAATAATAAACATGAATCATGCAAATTACAGAGTGAAGGGGATGCACTGCGCTTCATGTGCCGGTATCATAGAAAACACTTTCAAAAAAATTGACGGTGTTCAATCTGTCGAAGTAAACTATGGAACTGAAACAGCTAAGGTGGAGTTCGATGAGTCAAAAACAAACCCCCATGCACTCTCAGAAAAGATAGAAAAGTTTGGATATTCTCTAGTGATTCCAACTGCAAATGAAATGGGCATGAGTGCCGATGAACACGCTATTCATATTGGTCTAAATCAGTCGAGAAAGGAAAAGTTGGAGGAAGTCGCCGGTATGCGGTCGAAAGTAATCTTGGCTATTCCGCTTGCTATTTTCAGTGTTTTTATCATGGGCTGGGATATTCTCGCTCAATACAACACAGTGTTTATCATGAGCGATATGATAAAAGAGTTTTTTCATCATCTTCTGCCTATCATGGCAACTTACATGCTCTTTATAGTTGGCAAACCATATCTTTTGGGTTTTTATCGTTTTTTGCGATATGGCAAAGCAAATATGGATACTCTGATTGGTATTGGCACTGTAGCCGCATATCTATATAGCTTTGTGGTGACGGCCTTTGAAGATGTACTTAGTCCTTTTATAAATGTTGAAAATACCTACTACGATGTAACAATTATTGTTATTGCTTTTATCACACTCGGTAAATATCTTGAGGCGCGTTCAAAGATAAAAACAGGAGATGCTATCGAAAAACTTCTCAATCTTCAAGCGAAAACTGCACTGGTAATTCGGAATGGAAAAGAAATAGAAATTTCAGTAAATAATGTGGCGCATGGAGACATTATCATCATAAAACCGGGGGCAAAAATTCCGGTAGACGGAATAATCACAGAAGGTTCATCCTTTGTCGATGAATCAATGGTGTCAGGTGAGCCCATGCCGGTCCAAAAGAAGGTTGGTGACAGTATTGTCTCTGGTACATTAAACACGAATGGGACATTTACATTTAAAGCTACAAAAGTTGGCTCTGAAACCTTGCTCGCTCAGATTATAAAGATGGTTGAGGAAGCGCAGGGTAGTAAAGCGCCGATCCAAGCGCTGGCAGATAAAATATCTTCTATCTTTGTGCCGACCACTCTTGTCATCGCGTTTCTTACACTGGGCGCTTGGTTACTTATCGGCACAAGTACACTCGGATTTTCTCAAGCCCTCTCGTTTGGACTCGTCTCATTTGTCGGTGTCTTAGTTATTGCCTGTCCTTGTGCCCTCGGTCTTGCTACACCGACTGCGATTATTGTTGGCGTAGGCAAGGGTGCTAAAGAAGGTATTCTTATCAAAGATGCAGCCACACTCGAAAAACTTCATAAGGTAGATACAGTCATAGTAGATAAAACTGGGACAATCACTATAGGTAAACCAACGCTAGTCGATATTCAAAATCTTTCTAATCTTAAGAATGACGAACTCGTATCAATACTAGCTTCACTTGAAAAAAAGTCAGAGCATCCGATTGCTAACGCTATTGTGAGTTACGCGCAGGAAAAAAATATTTTACTAAACCAAGTCTCCAGCTTCGAAGGTATTCAAGGTAAGGGACTCAAGGGATTGATTGATAGTGTGGAATATTTTGTGGGTAACACCAAACTCATTAAAGACCTGGGAGTAACATTTAACACTTCAGAAATTGACCAATTTACAGCGCAGGGGAAAACGCCAGCCATTCTTGCTACAAAAGACAAAGTATTGGGCTTTGTGATGGTGGCTGACGAAATAAAGGCAGAATCAAAACAAGCCATAGAAGATCTGCATAAATTGGGAATTAAGGTGGTAATGCTTACCGGAGATGATGAGAAGGCTGCAAAATATATGGCATCACTTGTGGGTATCGATGATGTGGTGGCTCATGTATTGCCACAAGACAAATTGGTAAAAATAAAAGAATTACAATCACAAGGAAGAGTGGTGGCGATGGCGGGCGATGGTGTCAATGATGCTCCCGCACTGGCTCAAGCCGATGTCGGTATTGCTATGGGTACAGGAACTGATGTGGCAATAGAATCAGCAGGCATCACTCTTTTAGGTGGCGATATTTCGAAACTTGTTAAAGCAATTAAGCTCTCGAAAATGACCATGCGAGGGATCAAACAGAATCTTTTCTGGGCATTTATCTATAACATTGTGGGTATTCCACTTGCCGCTGGAGTTTTTTACCCAATTTTCGGCTGGCTCCTTTCACCAGTGTTTGCGGGGTTTGCTATGGCTATGTCTAGTGTTTCAGTAGTGTCGAACTCATTACGAATTAAAGCTAAGAAATTATAGTTCAATTAACTCACTATAAATAAAATATATGAAAACATACATATTTCACGTTTCAGGTACTCACTGTGCATCGTGTAAAATCTTGATTGAAAGTGTTTTGAATGAACAAGATTTTATTACAAACGTAAAAGTTAATTTAAAACACGAAACAGTTGAAATTAGCACCGATTCTCTTATGAATCCGGAAGAATTAGCGCAAATTCTTACTGAAAAAATCAAACCAAATGGTTACACATTGTCAGCGGGAAAATTTATCAAAGAAAAGCAAAATGGAAATGTTATTTGGCAAGCTATACCGATCGGCTTGATTTTTCTCACTCTCTTCTTTCTTTTACAAAAGTCGGGTATTTTGAATTTTGGTTTGGGTGGACAGACGACACCCATCACCAGCTTTATTATTGGTCTCGTCGCTTCAGTTTCAAGCTGTCTAGCTATTGTCGGAGGACTTGTTCTTTCACTTTCGGCAAAAATATCACAAGATAATGTCAGTGATACTAAAACTTTTACACTTTTCCACATTGGAAGACTGGTTAGTTTTGCAATATTGGGTGGAGTGCTTGGACTGATTGGTAGCGCTATCGGTATCAATTTTACCTTTACTGCCATATTAGGGCTTGTCGCATCCTTGGTAATGTTATTTCTTGGTTTAAATTTGATTGGAGTGTTTGCGAAAAATAAAATTACGCTCCATTCAGGAATCTTTGATTTCTTCAGGAAAATAGAACACAAGACTTTTACACCACTTATAATCGGCTTTGGCACTTTTTTCTTGCCTTGTGGATTTACTCAATCGATGCAAGTTTCTGCCCTTTCTAGCGGATCATTTATTTCAGGGTTGTTGATTATGCTCTCGTTCGCATTAGGAACTTTGCCCATGCTGGTGTTTCTTTCGTTCGGGTCGGCGTCGTTTGCTCACGGAAAACATGCTCCATTGTTTTTTAAATCCGCGGGTGTTGTGGTAGTAGGATTGGGAATATTTGCGCTTCTCGCTGGACTGGCAGGACTCGGTATTATCAATCCCTTATTTAACATATAATTACTACATGAATCCCGTTAGAAGTTCAACCCGCACAGTATATAGTGATAGTATAATTATTACTAAACTTCTAACGGGATGAATAAGACTGTTTCCATTATTATCACAGGTGCCCTCATTCTAAGTATTGGTATTATCTTTTTTGGTGTTTCAAAATCAAAAAATAATACAGTCACTGACAAGACGGTGCAAAATAGTGAAATAAGAGATGGTATTCAGTACATTACTGTCAATGCGAAAGGTGGGTATTCACCAAAGGTGTCGGAAGCTTTGGCTGGGATTCCCACAAAACTCATAATTAAAACGGACGGAACATATGATTGTTCGGTGGCACTCGTCATTCGTTCACTTGGCTTCCAAAAAATCTTAGCCCAAACGGGAGAAGAAGTTATTGACATAGGTATACCAAAAGTGGGGCAGTCACTGCAAGGGGTTTGTGGTATGGGAATGTATTCATTTGAGATTAAGTTTCAGAGTTAGGACTTTTTGATACAAAAACGAAAGGGGCCAGGTGATTAGCCTGACCCCAAACTTGCGTATACTCAACCGCAAGTTAGAATTAGAACCCAAAAAACACTCGAATCAGTGGCTGTAGGCGACCAATCTGTCGGACAATCCAGTGGTACGGTCGCTCCACTCGATCTGTTCCCACGACTAATCCCAACCCACACAGTAAACCGGCGAACACAATTCCCGCCAGATACATATCCAACCCGTCAATATGATTTACCATACTTCCACTTCCTCCTCTTCCTATTTTGCTATTCTGTTATCATGATAGCACGTGTAACAACTTTTGTAAATAGCTGGCATAGAATCTCTTATCCAGTCCAGCGCAGAAATTATTTGGGAATAGATAAAACGCAAACCCGCCTGACTGCACGGGTTTGTGTGGTCGGCGGGGTAAGTTACTGCGGTTTGGCAGAGTAAACCTTTGATTGTTGTTTAAGGTAATGGAGATAGGATTCCCGATTCCTTTCCCAGTCGCGGTGAGTATTTCTGTAGTGCCAACGATTGCGTTCTCGGGAAATCCAGAAGCGAATTGTGCGCTGGTACAAGTTGCTACGTTCTGGAAATTGATTGATAGGGAAATCATCAGGATTTTGGCAACGCTTGCAATAGTACTGGTACGCAGATCCCATCTCACCGGAGACATAGCGCATACTATTCTTAACGACCTTGACATCGCAGTTATGTCCCAAGAACCAACACATGAAGTCTATAATGGTCATTCTTAATCGACTGATCATGATTCACTCCTTTCTTTTTTCTATTCTTTTCTAAAGAGAGTATATCAAAGATTGGAAATATTGCTTAAATTAGATATTCTTACCCTATGGGTCTAAAACTTGGTATGGTTTGAACACAATAGAACATTTGTCACCCTTCTCTTTCATAATAAAACTTCCGAGACCTCAGAAATTATTTGGAAATCCTTAAGACTCGAAAGATAACCCAGGGAGTCCTTAAATGCTATATAATATTCTAATGGAAATAAAATCTATTCTCACCAATCGCTTTGGTCAAGTGCTCAATGTTGTCTATAGAGAAGGTGATCCGTTGGCTGATCTTGGAGACAGGGTTTTTCAGGGTGTACATGCTTTTTGTTTTTGCGGGGACAGGCTAGTAGTTGTGTATGCCAAAGAAAAAAGATATTGGGCGCCACCTGGTGGTGGAATTGAGCCGGGGGAAAATTATGAACAAGCTGTTATTCGAGAAGTGAAAGAAGAAACCAACATGAAAGTGCTTTATCAGGAACTCATAGGCTACCAAGATATTTATGAGCCGAATAGAGTAATAAGACAAACACGTTCTTTTTGTATAGTTGAACCAATAGGCAATTTTGTAGCAGATCCGGACGGTGATGTAACAGAAATTAAGTTAATTGATCCCAGAGACTATAAGAAATATTTTGATTGGGGTGAAGTGGGAGAAAGAATAATACAAAGGGCATTAGAACTAAAGAATACACTTAAATAACTATGATTAGCTACAGAAAGTCAGATCAAAATGATTTAGATGAAATAATGGATGTAATTAGTGATATCGAAATATCACAGCAAGATGAAAGTAAAAAAATAATTAATGAAAGAGTTACACAAAATCAATTATTATGTGTGTTTTTATATAATAAAATTATTGGATTTATTGGATGGAATACAAAATTTCAGAATAACCCAGAATTTTGGTATCTTGAACAAATAACAATACAAAAAAACTATAGAGGCAAAGGAATTGGTCAAAATTTTGTGAAGTATTTTTTACAGTTTTGTCGAGATAAAAAAGTCAAAAAAATATTTGCTCATATTCAAGAACACAATAAAAAATCTCTCAAAATGTTTTTAAACACTGGTTGGATAATAAATACGGAATCTGATAAAAATAAACTCCATGAAATTACAATTGAATTTTATTTAAAGTGATTTTTTAGCTACCTTTAAAACATGTCATCTCTTTCTATAGGTATCGTGGGTCTGCCGAATGTGGGGAAGTCCACGCTATTTAATGCGCTGACGAAACAGAGCGTGCCGGCAGAGAATTATCCCTTCTGCACTATTGATCCATCGGTTGGCATTGTGCCGGTGCCGGACGAGCGGTTGGAGAAACTTTCAGCTCTATCTAAATCAAAGAAAACTATTCCAGCCGTGGTTGAGTTCGTTGATATCGCCGGACTTGTGAAAGGTGCATCGGAGGGTGAGGGGCTCGGTAATAAATTCCTTTCTCATATTCGCGAAGTAGATGCCATTATCGAAGTGGTACGAACTTTCGAAGATGCGGATATTATCCATGTGCACGAGAAAGTTGATCCTCTATTTGATATTGAAATTATTAATATGGAACTCGAAGCTGCGGGGATTAAGAAACCGATTTTATATGTATTAAATGTTTCAGAGGTCAGCCCTTCGACTGCGCTCAGGGTAACAGATTTACCGGGGCCATCTGTTAAAGTCGACCCTATTTTCGGTACCGGACTCGATAGGTTGATAGTAGAGGCATACAAACTACTCAACCTAATTACTTTTTTCACTACGGGAGAAGATGAGTCGAGGGCTTGGACGACACGACACGGCTCGAAAGCGCCGGAGGCGGGCAAGTCTATTCACACAGATTTTCGAGATAAGTTTATTCGCGCGGAAGTGATTCACTGTGACAAACTTATGGAAGTTGGCTCTTATACTAAAGCAAGAGAAAAGGGTTGGCTCCGGATAGAAGGTAAGGAGTACGTAGTCCAAGATGGAGATGTGATTGAATTCTTAATTTGAAAGATTGACAAAAGATATCCCTTGTATATACTATAGATATGAAGACAATGTTAAATATAAAAATGGATCGTAAACTCAAGGTGGAGGTTCAGAAAGTGGCCAAAGAAATGGGCTTGCCTGTAAGTGCTCTCATGAATAATGCTGCCAGAAAAATTATCGAGACTCGCTCCATGACTTTCCAAGCGCCACTAATTCCAAATGCTAAGACAGCAAAGATTTTGGACAAAGCACTTAGAGATATAAAGGCAGGGAAGAATCTTTCCCCTGTATTTACTACGGCAGAAGAGATGAATCGATACTTGGATTCTCTATGAAATCTCTGACTCATCGGACTTTCGACAAAGACTACAAAAAACTTACACCAAAGGTAAAGGAACAATTCAAAGTCAGAAGGAATATTTTTCTAGTTGAATCATTTCATCCAATCTTGAATAATCATGAATTACATGGAAAATATGCTGGATGTCGTAGCATAAATATTACTGGTGATTATCGAGTGATATTCTATATGAAAGGCGAAATAGCTGTCTTCATCCACATCGGAATCCACCCTGAATTATATTCTTAATTATGTTAGAATAGCTTTATGCAAACAAAAATAACTGCTAAGGATTTCTTTTTACATATCGCTGTTATTGCTCTTCTTTATACGGGTACGGTGGCGCTCTTAAACATTTTGTTCCGCGTTACTAATGTTGCTTTTCCACAGATTACTCAATATGGCTATTACGCTTCTACTTCCATCAGTTTACCGGTAGCGACGCTTATTGTTGCCTTTCCACTTTTTCTTTTTCTCGCCAATGTACTTCGTAAAGGATACACGGCAGACCCAAGTCGCAAGGACTATCCTGTGCGCAAATGGCTCATTTACATCACTCTCTTCATCGCTGGTGGAATACTCGCTGGTGATTTAGTTACTCTCATCTATTATTTCCTTGACGGACAGGAAATGACAACGGCGTTTCTTTTGAAAATCCTCTCGGTACTGGTAGTTACCGGTTGTATCTTTGGTTATTACATGGATGATTTGAAGGATAAACTGACAGGTACTCGTAGGAATATCTGGAGAGTGGTCGGAACGATTTTGGTAATCGGTTCAATTGTTGTCGGATTCAGCGTGCTCGGGACACCCTCGAGCCAACGCATGCTTCGTTACGACTCACAAAAGATTTCTGATTTGCAAAACATTCAATGGCAGATTGTAAATTACTGGCAGCAAAAGGGTATATTGCCTACAACACTTATTGAACTTCAAGATTCAATTTCTGGCTTCATTTCTCCAATAGATCCTCAAACCAAAGGACCTTACGAATATAAAAAGATTGGCACTTTTGCTTTTGATTTATGTGCTGAATTTAATAAACCTACACAGACGACAAATGGTTACATGGCCGAGATAGCTTATCCTGAACCGATGGGCAAACCCGGCAGTCTGGGAGACAGTTGGCAACACGAAGCTGGTCGCAAGTGTTTCTCTCGCACTATTGACCCTGAACTCTATCCTGTAAGAAAATAAGAAACTTTTTGTTATACTAGCCAGTATGGCTAAGGAATACGACCCAAAGAATATTGAAGGGAAGTGGCCCGCCCGCCATCGCTACGCTCAGGCGTTAGCGGGCGGGCAGAAGGAGGTAGACGAATATAATCCACAAAAGATAGAAAAAAGGTGGCAAGACCATTGGGAGAAATCTGGTATTTATCAAGCGGAAGATGATTCTAAAAAACCAAAATACTACGCACTGGTAGAATTTCCGTACCCCTCTGGAGATGGTCTCCATGTGGGACACGTCAGAAGTTATACAGCGATGGATATTGTTTCCCGCAAACGAAGGATGGAAGGTTTCAATGTTTTATATCCCATCGGTTGGGACGCTTTTGGTTTGCCAACGGAAAATTATGCGATTAAAACTGGAAGACAGCCTAGAGAGATTACAAAAGAAAATACTGATACTTTTCGTCAACAATTGAAATCTCTTGGTTTGTCATTTGACTGGTCGCGTGAAATTAATACGACGGATCCAAAATATTATAAATGGACACAGTGGATATTTTTAAAATTTCTCGAGAAGGGTCTGGCTTACAAAGCCAAAATTCCAATTAATTGGTGTCCGAAAGATAAAATTGGTCTTGCTAATGAAGAGGTGGTAGATGGTCATTGTGAGCGATGTGGTACACCTGTAGAGCAGAAAGAGAAAGAACAATGGATGCTTGCCATCACCAAGTATGCTGACCGTCTCTATGATGATCTTGATACAGTAGATTATCCGAATAGAGTCAAGATTCAACAGAAGAACTGGATAGGACGAAGCGAGGGGGTGTTAATCAAATTTGACGATATTGAGATTTTTACCACTAGACCGGATACAATTTTCGGGGCTACTTTTGTTGTGATTGCTGGTAAGGAAGATAAATTTACTGGTCGTTTCGTAACCAATCCGGCAACGAAAGAAAAAATTCCAGTTTGGGAAGCGGAATACGTAATGTCCGATTATGGCACTGGCGCCATTATGGGTGTTCCTGCCGATGACGAACGTGATATGGTGTTTGCTAAAAAGTACGACCTACCGATTGTTGGGGAATACAAAAAGGCCGGGTTTGAAGATTTTGGGAGGAAGGTTACTAAATATAAACTCCGCGACTGGGTTTTCTCACGTCAGCGTTATTGGGGTGAGCCCATTCCGGTGATTCACTGTGGCAAATGTGGGGTGGTACCGGTGCCAGAGAAAGATTTACCGGTAGAATTACCTAAGGTCGAGAAATATGAGCCTGGACCAGATGGGGAATCACCTTTAGCCAATATACCAGAGTTTGTAAACACTCCGTGTTTACGTTGTGGAGGGCCAGCAAGAAGAGAGACAGACGTCATGCCTAACTGGGCTGGTTCTTCCTGGTACTTCCTGCGATATTGCGACCATGAAAATGAAAAGGAGTTTGCATCCATGCAGAACTTGAAATATTGGATGCAAGTCGATTGGTATAACGGTGGTATGGAACACACGGTACTTCATCTTTTGTATTCTCGTTTCTGGAATAAATTTCTCTATGATTTGAAACTTGTTTCCACCAGCGAACCGTACAAGAAACGTACTTCTCATGGACTAATTCTTGCCGAAGGAGGAGAGAAGATGAGCAAATCAAAAGGCAATGTTGTAAACCCTGATACCATTGTAAAACAATTTGGCGCAGACACTTTACGACTCTATGAAATGTTTATGGGTCCTTTTGAACAGGCTATCGCTTGGAGTGAGGACGCACTTGTTGGTCCACGTCGATTTCTGGAAAGGGTTTGGAAATTATCAGGAAAGACAAAAGAACTGTTTACGCCCTATGCCATGATTTGCCAAGATGTTTTTGAAAAGACGGTTGAAAAGGTAAGTGATGATATAGAAAAAATGGCATTTAATACAGCTATATCTCAACTAATGATTTGTTCAAATGCATTAGCAAAAGAGGATTTTATTCCAACCAACGATTTCAAAAGATTCTTGCAATTACTGGCTCCCTTTGCGCCACACATTACAGAGGAATTATGGCAACTAATGGGAGGTAAGGATTCAATTCATAACTCCAAGTGGCCAAAAGCAAATTGGGTGTCTAATCCAATGTTTATCGATATTTCAGTTCAGATAAATGGTAAGTACCGGGGAGTTATTATGGTCAAAAATATAGCAACAGAAGAGGAGGTTAAAAATACAGCATTATCTCTCCCAGAGATTCAGAAGTGGCTTAATGGAAAGGAGCCTAAGAAGGTCATTGTTGTACCTAGAAAGATTATTAGCATCGTTACTTAACCTAAGTAAAGCTCGCCTTGACATATATTTGTAAGGGTGATACAAATAGAGTAAATATGGACAAACAAATCAGTTTAAGTTTTAAACCTAAAGAAATTACCAAGCGACTTTTGTCAATTTTGACCAAACGTGGACAAGACGTTTTAGTCAGTCGGTATGGGTTGGGACCTAAGTCTGCCAAACTTACTTTAGACTCCATAGGTAAGAAATATGGCATTACTAGAGAACGCGTGCGCCAGATAGAGAATCATTCTTTGCTCGCTATTCGCAAATCTAAAATTTACAAGGATCTCGAACCTGCTTTTATTGAACTGAAGGAGAAGATTCTTGATTTTGGCGGAATTGTTTCCGAGAGTGAACTTTTAAAACATTTGAGTAAGGATTTAAGTGTTCAGAATTATTTTTACTTTCTGTTGGTGATTGGTGATGAGTTTAAACGTGAGAAAGCTGGCGAAGAATTCAAGCATCATTGGCATGTGGATCAGAAATTATCGGAGAAGATTAAAGCCGCACTTCGTAAATTGTACTCTAAATTATCCGATGATGAACTAATGGTTGAGAGCGATCTCATCAACTCTTTTCTTGAAGAAGTAAAAGACCTTAATGAGAAATATAAGAATGAAGAAGTGATCAAGCGATGGCTTTCCATTTCCCATAAAATTGGCAAGAATCCTCTAGGTGAGTGGGGTCGTGCTTCTTCTTCAAATGTGAATGCGAAAGGGATGCGCGATTATGCTTTTTTAGTAATCAGGAAACATGGTTCTCCTATACATTTCAAAGAAGTGGCTAAAGCTATTACTCTTTATTTCAATAAAAAGGCGCATGTGGCCACTACTCACAACGAACTCATCAAGGATCCTAGGTTTGTCTTAGTCGGACGGGGTCTCTATGCTCTTTCCGAATGGGGATATATATCCGGTGTGGTGAAAGACGTTATTAAAAAGATTTTGGAAAAAGAAGGCCCTCTCATGAAAGATAAGATTATAGAAAAAGTTCTCAAAGAACGCTATGTCAAGGAGAATACAATTCTAGTGAATCTTCAGAATCCTAAGTATTTTAAGAAAGATAAAGAGAACCGCTACCATAACGTATAGATTACATGTAGAATTAGGGTCATGATTGAGGATTTCATTTCTCTTTTTCAAACTGAATTTTACCATAAGGTTTGGCAATTCATTTCGTCAACGTGGCCTGTTTGGTTGCCAGTATTTATGCTGTGGCTTTTTATGCACACTTGGATTAATTACAAAAGGCATGAATTTATCCGTAAGAGTGGGAGTGTGCTTCTCGAAATTAAACTGCCAAATGATATCCAAAAGACTCCGGCTGCCATGGAGATGGTACTTGAGGGTATGTGGGAGGGCGTGCCTGGTTCTTTAACAGATGTCTATATTGATGGTGCTGTCAGGAACTGGTTTTCTCTGGAAATTGTCTCAATCGGTGGGGAAGTGAAGTTTTTTATCTGGACTTGGCCGAAGTGGAGGCAGGTTGTTGAAACACGCATTTACTCGCAGTATCCAGGTGTGGAAATTATGGAGGTCAAAGACTATGCGCTCGATATGATCTTTGATCCGGTTAAAGTGAAGGTTAAGGGTATTACCACTAGACTTGTTAAAGAAGACATTCTTCCCATAAAGACTTATATTGATTTCGGTCTTGATAAAACTGATAAGGAACAGGAACAGATGGTAGACCCGCTCGCGCCGGTACTTGAATATCTTGGCGCGAGAAAACCCGGTGAAGTGGCTGCGGTGCAGATTCTAATTCAAGGCCATCGGAAACAGGGTTTTCAAGATGTATTATTAAAACCAAAGCAGCATTTTTCGAAAGAAGTAAAAAATATTGTAAAGAAAATTGCGAAGGACGAAGCTTATTTTGAAACAAGAGAAGGTGTGCCGATATCTACCTTGAATTTAACCAAGACTCAAAATGAAGACATCGCTTCAATTGAACGCAATGCTTCTAAGCATGCATATGATGCCCAACTTCGTCTTATGTATTTTACTACCTTGGAAGCTGATGATAAGAACTCTACCGCCGGCATGATTGGCAGTATGCGCCAGTTTGGCTTTGTTGGTTCAAGCACTATTCTCAATGGCATTCGCCCCAGTAAATTTATCCCCGGCATCAATTATCCTTGGGAAGATTTTCTGGATATTAGAAAAATAAGAAACCAGAAACTGCACCTGGATGCCTTCAAGCGCCGTTCGTTCTTCAATGTTCCGTATAGACACTTAATGGGCAAACCCTATGTGCTGACAGTTGAAGAATTGGCCACTCTGTTCCATTTCCCTGGTGCCACTGTTACTACCCCAACTCTCACTCGCGTGACATCAAAGAAGGCAGAGGCTCCGTCAAATTTACCCGTATAATGCTGAGGACTTACATTTTTTTAATAGGCATAGTCCTGTTTGTTATCTGTTTCTATCCCACTACTCCTCCTTTTTCTTTCCCCTCTGGCTCTATTGTAACTATTCCGGAAGGGGTCGGTCTTTATACACTGGCGGAAAAATTACAAGAAGATAAGGTGATACGTTCTCCATTCTGGTTTCGGGTAGTGGCTATTCTCTTTGGTGGTGAACGTGACATGAAGGCTGGTCAATATCTAATGTCTGACCCGCAAAATGTTTTTGCTATCGCTTGGCGAGTCTCTCATGGAGATTATGATATAGAAACAGTCAAACTGACTATTCCAGAAGGTTTTAATGTTAAAAAGATTGCTTCACTTTTTGACGACAGATTTAAATTCTTTGACCATGAAAGTTTTGTGACTTTAGCACCGGAGGGATATCTTTTCCCAGACACTTATTTTATACCGGTAACCGCTACGGCTTCTTCAACCATAAAACTACTCGGTGATAATTTCACTCGCAAAATTGCTTCAAGAATGCTGGCCATCAATTCCTCAGGGCGGACACTTGAAGAAATAATCATTATAGCTTCGCTTCTCGAAGCAGAAGCAAATACTAAAGAAGATCGGGAAATAGCCTCAGATATTCTATGGAAACGGCTCAAACTCGGAATGCCTTTGCAGGTTGATTCAGAAACTGGAACTTACGAATTTATTGGTCTGCCAGATAATCCAATCAATAACCCCGGCATTCTCTCGATTGAAGCCGCAATCCATCCGACTTCTACACCCTATCTGTATTTCTTGACAGGTAAAGATGGAAAAATGCATTATGCCAAGACCTTTGATGAACATAAAAGAAACATTGAGAAGTACCTCTCCTTGTAGGGTTTTTGTTGGACTTTCTGGGGGAGTAGATTCCGCGGTAAGTGCCGCCCTCTTGAAAGATGCCGGTTACAATGTTACCGGCGTTTTTATCAAGGTCTGGCAGCCTGATTTCCTGCCTTGCAGTTGGCGAGACGAACGACGTGATGCTATGAAAGTCTCAATTGCTCTTAATATACCCTTTTTATTTTTTGACTTTGAGGAAGAATATAAAAGAGGCGTGGTTGATGAGATGATAGCCGAATACAAAGCTGGGCGGACACCTAATCCAGATGTTCTATGTAATAGAGAAATAAAATTTGGAGCATTTTGGAAGAAAGCTAGAGAGCTGGGGGCAGATTATATCGCTACGGGACATTATAGCTGTGTCTTACCGAGCCCTCCCCTCGGTAACTTTACCGAGGGGAGGGCTCGGTACGTGCTTAAAGAGGGAAATGATAAAGAAAAGGACCAAAGTTATTTTCTTTGGACTCTGAATCAAGATGATCTAGCTCACACTCTTTTTCCTATCGGTCATTTGGAAAAAAGCTTAGTGCGAAAGTTAGCGCGCCGGTATCATTTACCTGTTTCTGAAAAGAAGGATAGTCAAGGTATCTGTTTTATAGGTGATGTCAGTATGAATGAATTTCTCTCTCACTTCATTTCCACTAAACCGGGTAATGTATTAAATACTAAAGGTGAAATTATAGGGAACCACAAAGGGGCCCTACTCTACACCATAGGAGAGAGACACGGTTTTGAAATTATTAAAAAGCAGTCAGAAGATGGGGCTTTTTATGTATTATCTAAAGATATAAAGACAAATACTGTTACGGTTTCAAACAAAGAGCCAGAAATAATTTCTCTATCACCAACCAAAATTACGATCAAGAATATTAACTTGATTAATGAACTTGCAACATCTTCACTATCGGCCAGAATACGATATCGTGGGGAAAAAATACCTATAATTATCAAACATCAGACATCTGATACTGTGACGGTAGAATTTAAAGAACCAGTCCGAGGTCTCTCTCTCGGGCAATCAATAGTTTTTTACGATAATGAGGTCTGCTTGGGCGGCGGAGTGATGGATAAAATTTTGCATTAGGTAAAAATCTATCTATACGTTATAATTACGTGGTCGCGTAAAAGTAACGTATGGGTAAATTAGAGGACAAAAGTCAGAAAAAGACTAAACGTAAAAATCTGCAACACGTAATTTTGCAGACCATAGCAGTCGCCGGTGTATTAAGTGTGGTTCTGGTTGCTCCCAATGTCATAGGAGCACTTACCAAGCTTGGTATTTTCCCAAATAAGAGACAGAAAGAATACATTAGTTCCTCAGCGAGTAAACTAGTTAAACGTGGACTACTTTTTTATAACGGTAAGCATTATCAATTAACCTCTCAGGGGGAAAGTTTGCTACGTCGTTGGCAGTTTGCTGATTTTAGATTGAAAAAACCTAAGAGGTGGGACAAGAAATGGAGAGTGATGATTTTTGATATTCCGGAAAAGAAAAGGAAAGCTAGAGATGACTTAACGATACTTTTCAGACAAGCTGGAATTCGTCGTCTTCAAAATAGTGTCTGGATTTATCCTTATGATTGTGAAGATATCATCACTCTACTCAAAACTGATTTCGGGATAGGGAAATATCTTTTGTATATGATTGTTGACGAATTAGAAAATGACAAATATTTGCGAGAGGAGTTCGGATTGGTTTAATGCAACCCGCTACTATTTTTGCATATACGTTATAATAATGCGGTCACGTAAAAGTAACGTATGGGGTATTTGAACGAGGAAGATAATCAATTAAGCCAAGCTATTTACAAATGAACCTCATATGTTATTCTGATATTAGAATAGATTGTTTTTCTAATTTCTCATAACTTGTAAGGAGGTGGTAGATGAGATATCCAGAAACAAAAAGATATACTCGTGTATTGGTGTTTGGATTGAGTGATAGGAGGTTGGAAGATGGGCGGTTAGAGGATGGGCGATATATTTTTTGGTGGTCGTCTGTAAAAGATGGGCTAAAAGGAATGCATAAGGGGTGGACTTTTATTTCCGCGGCAACATCTAATATACATGATACCCTCAAGTATATTACTGAACATGAGGATCTGGAAATTGTTTCTATTGTCAATGAGTATGACTGGGCTCGCTGTGCTACGGACAGTAGTGCAAAGAGAATTGCAGAGGCCATTACTCGACATCCCTACAGGCCTTGGGTTTTCCTTGATCAGGCCGTTGACGGAGGGTTTGACTTTCTTAAATCGGTCTTCGAGGGGGTCGGTGTTAAAGTCGTGGAAGGCGAGCTTTGTCGCATAATCCACGAAAGGTGGTGTGCGCAGGGCGAGGAGGGCGAGAAACGCTAGGCACTGTTGTTGCCAGACGATGGTCACAATTTCATAGATGGTGTGGAAAGTGGGTCACACGATCCAAATCGATAAATACAGTTGAAAATTTACCGCCGAAGGGGGCCGCGCTCTCCTGAGGCGGCTTTCTTTTTGTTTAAATATAAAAAAGCCCGCGATCCTCCAATCGCAGGCTTACGTCATAGCCAGAAGAAACCCACTTACTTGAAGTTCCTAAAGTGCCAGCGATTGCGCATCTTAATAATCCAGACCGGAATGGTGCGCCGGTATAGACTGCGCCGATCAGGGTATTGATGGTTTGGGAAGTTATCTGGGTTCTGGCAACGTTTGCAGTAGTATTGCCATCCATCCACTATCTTACCCGAGGCTTTGCGGCGGCTCTTTGCAATGATCTTACCATCAATATTGTGTCCGAGAAGCCAGCAGATAACATTGAACTCCAATTTACTTTCCTGTTTTGACATCTTCGACCTCCCATGTTGGTTGTCTAATATTCAAGTCTAGTCATGATACTACGCAGAATTTAATAATAGGCAAGAGAAGACCCACTTCATGGGGTATAATAACGGGGTGACACAAACAACTGAGCAAATAATGGTTCTTAAGGCAGATGGTAAACGTGAGGTCTTTGATGAGGAGAAACTTCGCGCCTCTCTTCTTCATTCTGGCGCGACGGAAGAGGCTACTGAAAAAGTTATATCGCATATCTTGCCCGAGCTTCACCAAGATATGACGACTAATGATATCTACACACATGCCTTTTCTGTCCTTCAAGAAATAAGTAAACCGATTGCCAGAAGTTATTCTCTGCGTCGCGCAGTGATGGATCTGGGACCCTCAGGTTTCCCATTTGAAGATTTTATCGCCAAAGTACTCGAGACCAAAGGATTTAAATGCGAGACTCGTCAAACTGTGCTCGGCGTGTGTGTACCGCACGAAGTTGATGTGGTGGCCTATAATGAAAAGAAATTAATTATGATCGAGGCTAAGTTTCATAATGAGCTTGGCACTAAATCGGATTTAAAAGTGGTACTCTACATTAAAGCGCGTTTTGATGATCTTCGTGAAAACGTCTTTGACTATGGTGGTGCTAATAGACATATCACTGACTGTTGGCTCATTACCAATACTAAGTTCTCAAGTACCGCTATTCACTACGGTGTTTGCAAAGACCTGACTATGATAGGGTGGAATTATCCGGAGAAAGGTAATCTGCAAGACATGATTGAAGAAGAAAGCCTTCATCCCATCACTTGTCTAATGACCATCTCGTCCACAGATAAGAAGACCTTGCTTGATAATAGGATAGTACTTTGTTCTGATATTAAGAAAAATCCAAAATTACTGAATAAATTTCTTGGCAATAATTTCAATATTAAACCAGTTATTAATGAAATAAATGAATTGTGATGAATCCCTCGACAATGCTCGGGATAAAGAGTTAAAGAAAGTTAGAGATGAAGTGTTGGCACTTATTCGCTCGCCACTCTACGCCGAGCGGATAAAAAATAAATATTTTCCGGTGATAGGGGAAGGTAGTCACAGTGCTCAAATAATGTTTATCGGTGAGGCGCCAGGAGAAAATGAAGCTAAGACTGGCAGACCGTTTTGCGGTCGGGCTGGGAAAATACTTGATGAACTTCTTACCTCCATTAATATAGCAAGAAAGGATGTCTACGTGACAAATATTGTCAAAGATCGCCCGCCCAAGAACCGTAATCCTTTACCAGACGAAATAGCAATTTATGCGCCGTTTCTTGACCGTCAGATTGAAATAATCAAACCAAAAGTAGTGGCTACACTTGGTCGATTTTCGATGCAATATGTCATGCATCGATACGGTCTTGAGAAGGAACTTTCTTCCATAAGTGTTCTACATGGCAAAGTGTTTTCCGCCAAAGATTTTAAATTAGTGTCTCTTTATCATCCCGCCGCCGCAATTTACAATCAACACCTTCTAGGTACTCTCAAAGAAGATTTCAAAGTACTTAAAACTCTCGTTTAATTATGTTATATTATCTTCAATGCAATCTGAAGAAATCCGGCGGAGATTTTTAACATTTTTCGAGAAGCGGGGACATAAGGTCATACCCTCGGCTTCGCTCGTGCCAGAGAATGACCCCTCAGTCCTCTTCACTACTGCTGGAATGCAACAGTTTAAGGCCTATTATGTCGGCAAAGCGAATGCTAAAAAAGATTTCAATGCTCTCAATCTCACCTCTTCGCAGAAATGTGTTCGCACCTCGGATATAGAAGAAGTGGGAGATGAAAGCCATCTCACTTTCTTTGAAATGCTCGGCAATTTCAGCTTCGGTGATTATTGGAAAGAAGAGGCAATAAGATA
The DNA here is from genome assembly GCA_030650605.1 of bacterium. Lineage (GTDB taxonomy): Bacteria > Patescibacteriota > Minisyncoccia > Phycocordibacterales > Zambryskibacteraceae > UBA5004. Next base: position 29,138 of record JAUSDP010000058.1, on the reverse strand, counting down.
TGCATACGAACTTATTACAAAAGATTTTGGATTGAAAATTGATTATGTTTCCGTATTTAGTGGTGAAGGCAATGTACCTGAAGATATCGAATCAGCTAAGATTTGGAAATCTATAAATCAAGATTTAATAATAAAAAAATTTGGACGCAAAGATAATTTTTGGGGTCCAACAGGTGCTGAAGGTCCTTGCGGTCCGACTACTGAGATCTATGTTAATGGTATTGAGATTTGGAATATAGTTTTCAATGAGTATTATCAGAGTGAAGATGAGACGCTGGCACCACTTAAGGTCAAAGGGGTAGATACTGGTATGGGTCTAGAAAGATTAGTAAAAGTAATTCAGAAAGCGCAGACAGTTTTTGATACTGATTTTTTTATACAGATTATGCAGATAGCAAACTCAAGAATAATTGCAGACCACATTCGCACCTCCGTATTTATTATTTCAGACGGAGTGACTCCGTCAAATACTGGTAGGGGTTACATCCTGAGACGTCTTTTAAGGCATGCTTATATCCATGCAAATAAGTTTGGGGGCGATCTAATAATATTAAATGATGTAATTCATGCAGTAATCAAACATCCAAGCTATAAAGAATTATATGAATTCAAATCCCCAGAGATATTTAAAATTGTCCAAGAAGAAATAGATAAATTTAAAATAGCTTTAGAAAATGGATTAAAGCAACTTAAAAAAGGCGTCGATCCGTTTGTTGTTTCTACTAGTTTCGGATTACCGCTAGAGATTATTGAAGAATTAGTGGATGTTGATAAAATTAAATTTCAAAAACAAATGGAAGAACATAGACAAAACTCGAGCGTTGCCGGGGAGCAGAAATTTAAAAAATAGTTCGACTTGCTCTATATAAATAAGCTATAATATAAAAGATGCCAAAAAATATTGAAGACATTATTGTTCCGGAGAGAAAAAGGAGTATCAGAGATATTCCCATTCCAGAAGGACGTCGGAGAATTGAAAATTATGAAACAACCCCTTCTTTCAAAGAGAATCATTCATCTAATAATCTAGCGCATTCCAATTGCGCTTTTCCGCCAAAAGAAGCTAGAGTAATTGGTCGTGGTAGAGGTAAGCGTAAATGGCTAGCCTTTGGAGTAGCTTTTCTAATTCTCATGTTTGCTGTGTTCTCTATGTTCAATGGGGCAACTCTAGCTTATATTCCAAAATCACAAGCCGTGTCTTTTGGTGGTGATTCATATACGGCGAGTAAGGACGGGGAGGGTGAACTTCTTTATAGTATTGTTAAACTTTCTCTAGATAAGGGTCTGGAGGCCTCTGCATCAGGAGAAGAAGAGGTTAAAAGAAGGGCTAGTGGTGTTATCGCTATCTACAATGCCGGCGCTTCTGAACAGCGATTTAGAGCGACCACGCGCTTTGAAACTCCAGATGGTAAAATTTATCAAGTACAAGATGCTATCACTATACCTGGCAAGAAAGTAGTTGGTGGTGTTGATAATCCAGGCGTGCTTGAAGTTACAGTTTATGCTGAGAATCCCGGAAAAGAGTTTAATATAGGTCTTACTGATTTTACTTTGCCAGGTCTTAAGGGAACATCTTTAGCATCCTCCGTTTATGCTCGATCAAAAACAGTGATGTCAGGTGGATTTGCTGGTGTGGAAAAAGTAGTCAAGAGCGAGGATAAAGCACAGATAAAAGCTCAACTTGAAATAGCATTGAAAGAAGAACTTAACTCCGAGGCTAAAGCTCAAGTGCCGGAAGATTTCATCTTATTGCCTTCTCTTTCCTCAATCACTTTTGAGGATTTACCACAGACAGAATCTACTACTGTAGATAGCGTGAAAATAAACATGCATGCCGAATTATTTGGAGTTATGTTCAAAAGAAGTGATTTATCTAATCGTTTGGTTCTGAATAAAATCACGCTTACTCCAGGTGAGTCGGTTGATATAGTTGGACTCGACTCTCTTAACTTTACCTTCCCAACTAATGTTTCAGCGAATACTCCAACCTCAAATGAGATTAAATTCGTCGTTAAGGGAGAGGCAGTTATAGTGTGGAGGATTGATGAAGTAGCTTTGAAAACTGATTTAATCGGCAAGCACAAGAGAGATATTCCTTCTATTCTTAATAATTACCCAACTATTGTGAGTGCGTCTGCTACCATTAGACCATTCTGGAAAAGCTCCTTCCCGGAGGATAGCGCCGATATATTCTTGAAAAAATTACCTATCCAGTAGTTCGACAGGCTCACTATAAATAATTATGCCACAAAGTAAAGCTTTGGATTTGGAAAGGACTGGAGTCATCATTGAATCACTGCCAAATATTATGTTTCGCGTCAAACTTGATATTACAGATGAGGAGATACTCTCGTATCTTTCCGGCAAAATGCGCCTTCATCGCATTAGAGTCTTGGTGGGTGACAGAGTGCTACTCGAACTCGAACCTTATGGTGGCAAGGCGCGTATCATCAAGAGACTTTGAGTTTAATTAGATTTATTTATAATTAGAAAAATGTCCGGTAAGAAAATATTGGTGGTTGTTGCAATCGTTTCTTTGATATCAGCATATTCTTTTTTGGTTCGTGAAGATAACGCTTATCATAAGGTAAGTCGTCTTGAATACTTTGCGAAGACTATTTTTTATTTGGTAGATAATGGTCTCGCGCTGGTATTACCGCATACAGATGATTCTTTCTATCTTTCAATGCCTTATTATCTACAAGAAAACGGCCTGACTTGTGAGGTGGCCGCATTGAGAACGGCGCTTGGGTATCATGGTATATATGTTTCAGAGACGGAACTTATAGAAAAATTGGTGTTTGATACGAAAGACCCTATGTCTTCGTATGGTGTCTGGGGAGATCCAGATAAGGGATTTGTCGGAGATATCAACGGTTCGATTTTTTATCGCACAGGCTTCGGTGTCTACGAAAAGCCTATTCTTGATCTGGCTTTAAATTATAGAAATGCAGCGATTATTGGAGAAGCCGATTTGACGAAGGTTCTGAAAGAAGTTGTATCTGGTAACCCAGTAATTGTATGGGGCCTACTTTCCAATAGAGCGTCAGTCTATTGGCAAACTAAAGATGGGAAAGTGATTGAGGCTCGACCTGGGGAACATGCTCGAGTGTTAATAGGTTTTACAGGAAAACAGGATAGCCCCAATAAACTTATTCTGCTCGACCCAATCTACGGCATGATTAAAATGAATACTGATAAATTCCTTACTGATTGGAAGATTATGAACAATCGAGCGGTAGTGGTTTATAAGTAATCTCTATCCCCATATGCCGACATAGAGGCTTGAAAAAAAACAGGCATAAGGTAAAATTTAACTATTGGAAACAGATCATAATAAAGAGATTGAGAAGGATATAGAAACCTTAAAGAAAGATTTTGTAGTTGTCGGGAAAACTCGCGTGCGCTCCTGGCATGCGTGGCTGATTATCGGCTTAAGCGTTGGTATTTCGGTTGGAATTTTATTCGTCGCGAACCGCTCGGGGGAATTTGAGGCGGGGATGGCGGCTTCATGGGGGACAGCCACTGCTAGAAGTTATATATCAGGACTCGCACCTGGTAACGCGATAGATGGAAATTTGAGCAATTTCTATTCAAGTAAAATTCAATCCTCCGCAAATTCAAGCCAATGGATTTCTATTGCTATTTCGCCCAGCAAAATACATAAAGTGAGAATTTTACCGCGCATCGTGAACGGAAAAGTTTTTGCGTTTCCTGTGAATTTCTCTTTGCAATATAGTACTAACAATGGTTCAAGTTTTACCAATATTCCCGGTCAAACTTTCACTAATTATGTTGCCGATACAGATTGGCAGGATTTCTTTTTTGAGCCTTTACCCGGCGTGACTAATATCAGATTTAATGCGACCAAACTTGGTGTTGATGATTACAATAATTATTATTTGCAACTTTCTGAGATAATTTTGGTGGCTCCCCCCGGCAATATTCAAGGTGTTAAAGTTAAAATGCCTGGCAATCAAAATGTTACGCCTCCGGGAGGCGAACTAGTAAGCCTAGACGGCGATTCTCCCACAAGCGCAAATCCATATTTTTTCAACAATATTTCCGCTGGCAAACATACTGTATCGGTTATCGTTCCTTCTGGCTGGAGTGTAGGCTATACACTTTGCACAAACAGCGTAACGTGCCATACCAACATTCCAACACTCGGCAATTCCGTTACAGTAAATGTGCCGTCTGGAGGATATGCTGATTTGTGGTGGCATTATACGCCTTTGGCTCCAGGGAGGGTTCAAGGATTTAAATTGATGGGCTCAGATCAAACGAAACTTCAAAACGAAAAAGTTTTTATTGACGGAAAGGAAGTAAATTCAAATCCATATTATTCCGAGAGCATTTCTGCCGGAATCCATACGATTTCTGTAAGCGTGCCTCAAGGATGGACTGTCAGCTATACTGCGTGCATAAATAATATTGATTGCCATGACGGCCCGAAGACGACTGGCAATTCCGCTACCATCAATGTGCCAAGTAATGGCTACATAGATTTATATTGGCATTATATGCCGCCCGAAAGCACATCTTCGACTCTCTCAGGATACAATTCATTAACTAAGGTTCTGGATTTGCCCGATGCATGGGATTACGGGCCAGCGATCATTGCCTTGGAAGGAGAATATCCCAAGGTGCATATTTTTTGGGACCGAATGACGACTAACAGCCAAGGAAGGAATTCCGACAATATTTACCATGTAACTTACAATATGGAATCAAAAACTCTTTTAAGTGCGCCGCAGAAAATATTAAGTCCGAGCGTTTCCGGATGGGATAGCATGCAGGCTGGCGATCCGGCAGTGGTGCGAGGAGAGTTCAAATATAATAATCAAACATATGGATACGCACTCTATTATACAGGTACGGACCATGAGTGGGCGAAGAGCAGAATCGGAGTAGCCTTTTCTAACAACTTAATTGATTGGGTTAAATATCCGAACCCGGTACTTAATCCTAAGGTATTAAGTGAAAAAGTATACGGCGCGGGAATACCCTCGGCTTATAGTGTGGATGGAAAATCTCATCTATATGTTTTTTATTCAAATCATGATCCCAGTCCTTATTTTTCAAGTATGATTTATCAAGATATCTATTACGCAGAAACTCTAGATGGAATAAATTTTTCAGCGCCAAAGCCGATAAGTTACAAAGGTCTTTCTCAAGGCGATTGGATGTCGGGAAAACCGCGTTTTGGTTCAACCGCATTTGCGTATGACTACTCAACTGGTAAATGGTTTATGGCTATGGATAAAATTGACGATACGAGGCAGTGTAGCGTTCAGCCATCCCAATTCCCGCACATGGGACCGGTTTCAACTTATTCTATATCTAATCTTGATTCCGGTACTTGGACGAAAATAGGTTCTATAGACAGCCCAGAAAATAATGTTGTTATTCACAATCCGGCTTTTCTTACCGATCAGTATGGAAATATCACGCCATTTAAATCAAACTTTTCCACATTTTATTCACACGGTTGGTGCTGGGACATCAGAAGCTGGGGATTATATATGGGACAAGGAAATTTGGGTCAGTAAGCGGAAGTAAGGTCAAATAAATATTAATAAATAAACGACTCACCATGCCAAACCAAAACCACAGCGTAGAGAAAGTATTAGACGCCCTTAAAAAAGACTTCATTGTTGTCGGCAAAACCCGCGTACGCTCTTGGCATGCTTGGCTTGCGATTGGTTTATGTGCCGGTATTTTAGCGGGAATTTTATTTGTAGCGAATAGGAGCGGGGAGTTTGAGGTAGGGATGGCGGCGATAAGCGCTTCTCCAACCGGCTATTTAGACGGCATTGATACAAGCGGTAATGCCAACGGCTGGACTTTAGATCCTGACGCGCCTTCGCAGTCAATCGACGTGCATTTTTATATTGACGGTACTGCTTCAGCTAATTTCGCTGGCTATACCAAAGCCGATATTTTACGTCAGGATGTAAATGACGTATTAAAAGTTACCGGAAATCACGGCTTCGATTTCTCGATACCTTCAAAATACCGTGATGGAAAACAACATACTCTTTACACATTTGCCATAGACACATCTGGAGGCTCAAATCCGCAATTACCTGACGCAACAAACGGACAACTGACAAAGAGTTTTTCAATCACTGTTCCGCTTAACAACAAGCCAATAGGTTATTTAGAGGGCGTTGATCAAAACGGAAATGCCAGCGGCTGGGCGTTAGATCCTGATGTGCCTTCGCAATCCATTGACACTCATTTTTATATTGACGGCACTGCGTCAGCTAATTTTGCCGGAGCAGTAAAAGCTGCCATATCGCGTCCTGATGTCAATAAAGCGTTGACAACTGCCGAACTGAACGTTACCGGAAATCACGGTTTTAATTTCCCGATCCCGGAAAAATACCGCGACGGAAAACAACATATTCTTTATACATTTGCCATAAACACTGCGGGAGGAACGAATCCGCAATTACCTGATGCGACAAATGGTTTGCTTACAAAGAGTTTTATCATTACCGTTCCTCTTAATAACAAACCAACCGGCTATTTGAATGCCGAGCCTTTGTCATCTGGATTTGCCGGGGGGTGGGCATTAGATCCTGATGTGTCATCGCAATTCATCGACGTTCATTTCTATATAGACGGCACAGCCTCGGCTAATTTTGCAGGAGCTGTAAAAGCTGCCATACCGCGCCCTGACGTAAATCAAGTTACTAAATATCCCGGAGACCATGGTTTCAACTTTCCGATACCCGCAAAATACCGCGATGGAAAACAACACACCCTCTACGCATATGCGATTGATACTGCGGGAGGAACAAATCCGCCGTTGTTAGACGCAACAACCGGCCTCCCGACAAAGAGTTTTGTCGTTAATCCTCCGGTTATCGGTCTTCCGTGGCCTCCTTTGCCCGTCGGCTATCAAGCAGGGTGGGACTATAATTTAACAAAGCGATGTGTTAAATCAGTAGATGCTACTGTTGTCAACTATTATAAGGACACTTCAGATTGCGTAGGCCAGGCAAAAAAATGGACTGTCGCGGCTGAGTCTGAAAAGGAATTAGGTATTTCTACCGTAGGACCGGTGAACCAATCTTTTCCAATCAATGCGCCAGGGAGCCCACTGAGCATGCAATGGGTTCCGCACATTGACGAATTGGGCAGAAAAAATTATTCCGTTAATTTAAAGACCGATTTCGCCAATATTACTCATCCCGGTGGCGCGGGAGAATGGACATGGTTTGTATTAATGGATCATGTCGGGCATAACGGTGGACCGTTACCGGGACCGTATAATATTACAACTCGTGCAACTATAGGTTATAACGATTTCACCCCAAATGGAGCATCGCGCGGGTTCATCGCTTGGCAAGGGTGGTGGGACGGCAAATCTCATGCGATAGAAATCAATTTCGCTTTAACAAATTGGGGTGACGCGCATTCGGATGCTGATATTGTGAAAGCTTGGAATCAATCTGATCCTGTGCCGGGCTATGAGGATTATGTTGTTATGGATGGGCGCGCCATGGGAATATTTGTAACCAAAGGCGTTACCAAAAAGATTGAGGTTGATTGGTTTAAAATTATTCAAAACTTAGTTTCTCGTGGATTTATGAAAGCTCCTTCGAACGGGTGGTTGAATCCCACTACCGTAACACATGCCGTTTTTATCGGCACTGAAACGCATGGCTGGACAGCAAAAGAATCAGTTATCGCAGACTTGTGGCTTACTGACTTCAGGATAGAAAGCAAGGTGCCGTTTAATCACCAGCCAATCGGCTATTTAGGAGACTTCGATCAAAGCGGAAACATAGGTGGGTGGACTTTAGACCCCGACGCACCTTCGCAGTCCATCGACGCTCATTTCTATATTGATGGCACTGCGTCAATTAATTACGCCGGAGTGGTAAAAGCTGCCATACCGCGTCCGGATGTAAATCAAGTTACCAAATATCCCGGAGACCACGGTTTCAATTTTCTAATACCGACAAAATACCGCGATGGAAAACCGCACACTCTATACGCATACGGTATAGACACCGCGGGAGGAACGAACCCGCCGTTGTTAGATGCGGTAACGGGCCTGCCGACAAAAAGTTTTACAATCAATCCTTCTGTATCCACAAAGGAAGTTTGGTTTGTACCGAATATATTTTCAGTTCCGGATCATCTGAACAGAACGAGCCCATCAGATTACCAGACGTTTTGGAATGACGAAGCTTTATTGCAAAGTGTTTTTCAAAAATCTGCCGTTTTTGGGTTTTATGGTGGATCGCTGTCTCCCAGTGGCGTAAGCGATTTGAATTTACAGAAAGCAATTCCTATCCTAAAGAAATATAATATAAAAACTTCGCTAGAAATAGCAGGCGTGAAAGGCTGGGATAGCTATTTTTGCGCGATGAAGTTAGCTGGGGAAACGGGTGCGGCGCTTGATCTGGCGACAATCAAGAAAATTTATGATGCGGGCGGGAAAGTGGATTATTTAGCGATGGATGACCCCATTGCTCGCATAATAGCTAACGGAGATTATGGAACCAACTGCGGATATAACATCGCCGACTCTGTGAAGGAAGTTATAGATTCAATGCAAAAAATACATTCTGCTTATCCTGATATTAAAATCGGCCTGATTTATAATTTTCCAAACCGAAGATATGGCGGCATTGCTCCTTATTGGGGTCCAAGCTGGCCCTATTACAATATCGCGGATTATAAAACAGTTACCGACGCATTATTTACTAAGGCAGCGTCGGTAGGTGAGCATATAGATTTCATTCATGTTGATTCCGGATACGATTATTCTACCGGAATTGCTCCCATTCCATACGCAGATTTTGATCCGAAAAGCGTGGATTGGATAAAAAGAATTATTGATCTGGAAAAGCAAGTAAAGTTATATCAAGCTAAATTCGGAATCATTATTAATACCGAAAAAGGAATGAATCAATCTAACGGATTGTTTAAAACATATTCCCTCGCTTTTATGGATTTATATAAGATCAAAGGCGGATCCCCGGACAACTTTGTTTTAGAAAGCTGGGGAAATTATCCAAATCAGCTTTTACCGGATACTACTGTGAATACATTTATGAATACGGCGGTGGAAGTGATAAAAAGAGCTAGTGGTCTTCAGTCGCCTGATGCTACGAAACCCTCAGTGCCTACAGGTCTTTCTGCTTCGGTGATTTCTTCTTCGCAAATTAATCTTTCGTGGAATGTTTCTACGGATAATGCCGGCGGGTTAGGAATAAGCGGATATAAAATATTCAGAAACGGAGTTCAGATTGCCGATGTTAATACTAATTCGTATCAAAATATCGGCCTTGCTCCATCAACCGCGTATTCATATACTGTCGCCGCTTATGATGCAGTAGGCAATACTTCAATTCCTTCATCTGTTGCACAGGCGAGTACGCTGGCAAATCAATCCCCGCTAGGTTGGATAGATCTAGTTGATGGTTCCGGCAATGTGATTGGCTGGGCGCTTGATCCCGACGACCCTTCTAAATCCATCAGAGTTGATTTTTATGTTTATCCCTCTGCCACCGGTCAATGGACATTCGCAGGTTATGTCGCCACTGCAAATATTCCGCGTCCCGATGTAAATAATGCCACTGGCTACTTTGGTAATCACGGTTTCAGTTTTTCGATCTCTAATTCATTTAGAGATGGCAAAGCCAATGCAATTAATGCCTATGGCATTGAAACTTCTGGAACCGCCGGCCCAAACCCCCTTCTTCTAGGTTCGCCGAAAGAATTTACTTTGCCGTGATAATTATCAAAAACATGTCTAAATTAAAAGTCACTGATATGATGACAAAAGACGTCGTATCTGTAAATGCAGATATGCCACTTTTTGAGGCGGCAAAAATTATAATAGACCACAATTTTGACGGCGTACCGGTTGTAGATAAAGAAAACAAATTAATTGGTATAATTACAGAATATAATTTGATTTCTCAAAGCTCCTCAGTCCACCTCCCGACTCTACAGAAAATCTTGAAGGATCTTAAGGTATTAGGAGAAGATAAATCTTATTTTGAAAAAGAATTCGAGGATATCATCGCACTAAAGGTTAAAGATGTAATGAATAGAGAGCCACCTACTTTACGAGATAATGCCAACTATGAAGAAGTTCTGGCAGCTTTTCGTGAACATCACAATGTTAACCCAATTCCGGTGGTAGACGCTGTCGGTAAAGTGGTGGGGGTTGTAAGTAGGTATGATGTTTTGCGGGGGATAGACAAGAAAACAAAGTTAAGCTAGAATACAGTCCTGTTATGAAAGTCAAGGCAGCAGTTAGAAAGTTATGCGTAAAGTGTCAAATAGTTCGCAGAAGGGGCTATGTTTACGTAACTTGCAAGGCCAATCCACGACATAAACAAAGACAAGGTTAAATGAGAATACTTGGTATTACTATCCCGGAGGAAAAGCGTCTTGAAATTGGTCTTACGACCATTTTTGGCGTTGGTCGTTCTCGCGCCAGAGTTATCCTCGAAAAGGCTGGTGTTCCTCTGGGAAAGAAGTCAAAAGAAGTAAGTATAGAAGAGGAAAATAAAATTCGTTCGGTTATGGAGAGCTTAACTCTTGAAGGCGATCTGAAAAGAGAAGTGGTTGGTAATATCAAACGGCTCAAAGACATTAAGACTTATCGTGGTCTACGTCATATGCGCAATCTTCCGGTACATGGTCAACGCACCAAATCCAATGCTCGAACAAAACGCGGCGCGAAAAAGACCATGGGTACAGGTCGCAAGGTGGCGGAAAAGAAATAGTGAATAGATAGTAACAATCTATAAAAAATGGGAAAGAAAAAGATAGTCACAACTCAAGATAAAATAGAAGAGAAAACGGTAGAGACCGGAGTTGTTAAAGAGCAAAAATCTGTCAAGAAACATGTCGATTCCGGTATTCTTTATGTTGAATCTACATACAATAATACAAAATTAATGCTTGCCGATAGTAAAAGTAACACCTTAGCATGGTCTTCAAGCGGAAGTCTTGGATTCAAAGGAGCAAAGAAGGGCACACCCTTTGCCGCCGCCAAAGTAGGCGAGGCCTTGGCACTCAAGGCTCAAACTATAGGTATCAAAGAGGTCAAGGTGATTATAAGGGGTGTTGGTTCTGGTCGGGAGTCGGCCATTAGGGGTTTTATTTCTAAAGGGATAAATTTGAGTACTATCCAAGATAAGACTCCAGTGCCTCACAATGGTCCCAAACCACCTAAACCAAGAAGAACATAGTTCGATTCACCCCGCCATGGCGGGGCAAGCAATAAATAATTTATGAAAATAGGACCAAAATATAAAATAGCTAGACGTCTAGGAGCTCCAGTTTTCGAGAAGACTCAAACTCAAAAATACGCGCTTTCGCTTGCTCGTAAGGAGAGAAGCGATCATAAGGGTCGTAGAAAACCGAAAAGTGAATTTGGGCAGGAACTTTTAGAAAAACAGAAAGCTCGTTTTAGCTACGGCGTTAGTGAAAAACAATTTAGAAATTACGTTACTAAAGCACTTCATTCTCCTAACCCTGTTCAAAAACTCTTTGGCATTCTTGAGAGTCGGCTTGACAATGTTATCTATCGCTCCGGATTAGCTAAAACACGTGCCCAAGCTCGTCAAGCTGCGAATCATGGACATATCATGATTAATAATGCTCGCGTGACAATACCATCAATACTCCTCTCGAAAGGGGATATTGTGAGTCTTCGTAGCAGCTCAGTTGCAAGTCCTCTTTTTGGAGAGGTGACGGAAAGGATGAAAACTATAGCTATGCCGGTTTGGCTTAAGGTTGATTTAGAGAATAGACAGGTGACGGTTTTAGGACAACCAGTCTATGTAGAGCGAGAAAATATTTTCGATTTGGGAGTAGTGATTGAATTCTATAATAGATAGTGTTACAATTAAGTCTTAATTTTTTATAACTTATGGCTGACTACACAATACTTTTACCTTCTAAACCAAAGGTAGTTTCCGAAGAAGGAGAAAGCGGCATATTCGAAATTGAAGGTCTTTATCCTGGATATGGCCACACTCTTGGTAATAGTCTTCGTCGTATTATTCTCTCTTCGTTGCCTGGAGTGGCTATTACCTCGGTCAAGATTTTAGGTGTTAATCATGAGTTTACTGTTTTAGAAGGAGTAAAAGAGGATGTTGTGACTATCCTTCTCAATCTTAAAAGGATTCGCATGCGTTTCACTACGGATGAACCACAAATTCTTTATCTTAAGGCTAAGGGTTCGTCAACTCAAACTGAAGAGAAGGTGATTCGAGCATCTGATTTAGAAGTGCCAGGTCAAGTAGAAATTCTAACTCCAGACGCAGTTATTGCTACTATCATAGGGAAAAATACTGTACTAGATATGGAAATCAGGGCAGAAAAAGGTCTCGGCTTCATACCTAAGGAAATGATAGAAAAATCTCGCGTAGATATTGGCACCATTGCACTTGATGGCATTTTCACTCCCATTCGTCGCGCTAGTTACGAGGTTGAGAATATGCGTGTTGGGGACAGAACTGATTTCAATAAATTGAGAATGTTTATTGAGACTGATGGCACAGTTGCCCCATCTCGAGCCCTCTCTTCTTCTATTGAGATTATGATAAATCAACTTAAGGCAATTATTGGTTTCAGAGAAGATGAACCAGCGACCGAAGAGAAGGGTGTCCGAGAAAACCGAGAATCATCTACTAGGTCAGCAGTCGATCCTGAAGTGCTTAAAACACGCGTGGAATCTCTGGATATTTCCCCCCGCGCTAAAAGTGCTCTCACTATTGCCAATATTCGTACTGTTGGGGGTCTTGCCAGAAAAAAAGAGAAAGACTTACTTGAAATTGGAGGTCTCGGTGCCAAAGGTATCCAGGAGATTAAAAAAGCACTCGGAGAGTTCGGTATTACCTTAAAATAAGTTTAACCCCATGAGGCATCATAACGCCAACAGAAAATTCGGTCGTGAAAGAAACCAGAGGAAGGCTCTACTTAAGTCTTTGGTGTATTCACTTACTTTGAAAGGTAAAATCAAAACTACCGAACCTAAAGCCAAATCTCTACGTCCATATGTAGAGAAACTTGTCACTTTAGGTAAAAAACAAACTATTGCGTCTCGTCGTCTACTCGAGAGTCGAGTGGGCGCAGTAACCGCCAAAAAGATTACTGAGAAACTTTCAGTAATGTACAGGGATAGAACTGGAGGTTATACTCGTATTACTAAGATAGGACCACGTGCAACAGATGCGAGCCCCATGGCCATTATAGAATTTGTATAATGAACAAACATATTATCGATGCAAAAGGTAGGGTTCCTGGACGAGTTGCTACAGAGGTAGCAGTGTTTCTGATGGGTAAGAATCGAACAGATTTTGCTAGGAACCGTATACCAGATATTGAGGTAGAAGTTGTTTCTAGTTCTCAAATGATGCTTAGTGCCAAAAAATTAAGAGACAAAATGTACTCGAGCCATTCTGGTTTTCCAGGTAATCTCAAGAGACGGTCACAAGAGCACTTAGTTAGTATCAAAGGACATCAAGAGATATTGCGCCGAGCCGTCTATGGTATGCTTCCAAAAAATAAATTACGTGCCAAAATGATGAATAATTTGAAAATAAAAGCTTAATGACTGCAGAAACAATAAATAAAAAAGAAAGACCCGCCCGCCTCGCAAGCGAGAGCATTGCGGGCAGGTACATAGAAGCGGTGGGTAGGAGGAAAACTTCTGTAGCTAGGGTGCGTATTACTCCTGCCTCGAAGATTTCCGTTTCTGTCAATGACAAAGAACTTGATAAATATTTTCCTACCCTCGCGCTCCAAAAAACCGTTTTATCCATCTTTGATAATACAGAAAGCAAGTTTCTGGTGACGGCTAAACTTAATGGCGGAGGTATTTCTTCACAGGCCGATGCCCTACGACACGGTCTTGGCCGGGCGCTTGTTTCATATGATCCTAATTTACGTACTAAGTTAAAAGTTAAAGGATTTCTCAAGCGTGATCCTCGCGCTATAGAACGCAAAAAATTTGGTCTCAAGAAAGCTCGTAAGGCTCCGAAGTGGAGTAAACGTTAGTTGTTTTACATCTCAGATTAAACTTTGAGCGATGATTCTTGTATATTTAGATATTTTTTTGTTATACTTTATCATTATGGATCCCAAACTTAAAACATATCTCAAGGGAATGGAAAGTCGTCTCGATAAGCGTTTTAGAGGTATTGATAAGCGTCTGAGCGATCTCGAAAAGAAAATTGAAGATAAAACTGCTGATATTCTTGAGGTTGTGAGAAGTACCGGAGATAATACAAGTCGAATTATCACTCGAATTGATAATGATTACTCGTATCTGCGACAACACGTTGATCACATATTTAAACGTGTGGATTACCTCGAAAAGAAACTTCTAAAATAAGCAAAACTTGATTCTTGACTAAAAATTCAGTATTGTATTTAAGCTATGAAGGAAGAAAATGATATCGAAATAGACAGGTCAGATCTAGATGACTCCGTGGTGGAGGAAGAGTCAGCTCAGGTGGCAATTAAGAAGATTCGTGAGAAACTCAAGGAGGCAGAAACCAAGACCAAGGAATACCTTGATGGCTGGCAGAGAGCACAAGCGGATTTTGCAAATCTTCGTCGCCGTGATGAAGAGTCAAAAGTTGAATTTATCAAATTTGCGAATCTTACACTTATTGAGGAATTGATTCCTGTGCTAGATAGTTTTAATATAGCTTTAGCTCATGGAAACAAAGATGTGAAGCCTGTCTATGACCAGTTTTTTTCTATCCTTAAACAGAATGGTTTAGAGGAATTAAATCCGATGGAAGAAATATTTGACCCCAAGTATCATGAGGCGATCGGAGTTATCTCTACAGATGAGTCAGAAAAAGACCATAAAATTATTGAAGTTATACAAAAAGGTTATATACTAATGGGGAAAATTATTAGACCAGCTAAAGTAAAAACAGGGCAATTTATTAAAAATTAAAACGAAAAAAAATATGGCAAAAATCATTGGTATAGATCTGGGAACTACAAACTCTGCTGTAGCAGTGATGGAGGCTGGTCAGCCGAAGATTATAGAAAATGCTGAAGGTGCACGCACCACACCTTCAATTATAGCTATCTCCAAGACAGGTGATCGCTTGGTCGGTCTCTTGGCCAGGCGTCAAGCAGTTACTAATCCAAAAAACACCATCTTTGGTATCAAACGTTTCATTGGTCACACTTTTGCTGATCCAGCCGTTCAGAAGGATAAGGTAACAGTACCTTTCGAAATGAAAGCCGGCCCTACCGGTGGGGTATTAGTGAAAATGTCAGAGAAAGATTATCGTCCGGAAGAAATTTCCGCCATGATTCTTCAGAAACTAAAAACGGACGCTGAAGCCAAACTTGGGGAAAAAATTACCGAAGCCATCATTACCGTACCGGCCTATTTCAATGATTCTCAGCGTCAAGCCACCAAGGATGCTGGTCAGATTGCTGGACTAGATGTCAAACGTATCATCAATGAACCGACCGCGGCGGCTCTGGCCTACGGCTTTAACAAAAAGAAGAATGAGAAAATTGCCGTTTTTGACTTTGGTGGTGGTACCTTTGACATCTCGATTCTTGAAGTAGGTGACGATGTGGTTGAGGTTAAATCTACAGATGGTGATTCTCACTTAGGAGGTAAAGATATTGACCAGAAGGTACTTAATTACATTGCAGATGAATTTAAAAAAGAATCTGGCATCGATGTTAGAACGGACGCCTTAGCGCTTCAAAGGCTCGACGAAACTGCTGAGAAGGCCAAGATTGAACTCTCTACTGCGACTGAGACCGAAATTAATATTCCCTTCATCACTTCCGACGCATCAGGTCCTAGACACCTACTTCTGAAACTTTCAAGAGCTAAGCTTGAAGAACTCTCCGGAGAATTTGTAAATCGGGCGATGGAGATTACAAAACGTGCCATGGAAGCATCTCCTTTCAAAGTTGGTGACTTACAGGAAGTGATTCTTGTAGGAGGACAGACTCGTATGCCAGCAATAGTAGAAGCAGTTAAAAAATTCTTCGGCAAAGAACCGAACAAATCTATCAATCCCGACGAAGTTGTAGCACTTGGCGCCGCTATTCAGGGAGGAATTCTTCGTGGTGATGTGAAAGATGTACTCTTGCTCGATGTTATTCCACTCTCGCTCGGTATCGAAACTATGGGCGGGGTAGCAACTAAGTTGATTGAAAAAAATACCACCATTCCTTCAGCAAAGTCACAAATATTCTCAACTGCTGCCGATAATCAAACTTCAGTCGAAATTCACATTGTACAGGGTGAGCGCACCATGGCATCAGACAATAAGTCGCTCGGTCGCTTTATTCTAGATGGTATTCCGCCATCACCTCGTGGTATGCCTCAGATTGAAGTTACTTTTGATGTTGATGCTAATGGCATTTTGAATGTCAAAGCTAAAGATAAGACTACTAGTAAAGAACAATCCATTAGGATAGAAGCTAGCTCTGGTTTATCGAAGGGGGAGATCGAGAAGATGCAGAAAGATGCAGAGGCTAATGCCGCAGAAGACCAAAAGAAAAAAGATTTGGTTGATGCCAAAAATATTGCTGAACAGCTAATTTACACGGCAGAAAAATCTCTGAAGGATGCGCCCAGTATTCCTGACGATATTAAAAATGCAGTAAATGAAAAAATAGCAGTACTCAAGAAAGAGAAAGAGGGTGGTACCATTGATTCAATTAAATCTGCTACCGACGCACTTTCTACCGAATTGCAAAAAATTGGAGAATACATGAGTAAAAATCCGCCTACCGCTGAGAAACCTGCCGGAGAGCCAGAAGTTAAAGATGCTGAAGTCAAACCCGCCCGACCGGATGACTCCGGCCATTCGGGCGGGGAAGAAAAGAAGGGCGAAGATAATAAATAATGAAAGACTATTACAAAATTTTAGGAGTTGATAAAAATGCAAATGAGGATGAAATAAAAAAGGCCTTCCGTAAACTTGCGCACGTTCATCATCCGGATAAATCCGGTGGTAATGAAGCGAAGTTTAAAGAAGCAAGTGAGGCCTACTCCGTACTCTCCGACAAAAAGAAGCGTGCTGAATATGATAACTTTGGATCAGGAGACTTCTCCGCCAATCGGGCTGGCGGATCCGCCTATGGCGGAGACCCATCCGGTTTTGGTTTCGATTTCTCCGGCTTCGGCAATGCAGGTTTTGATACCAGTGACTTAGGGGATATTCTATCGAGTATCTTTGGCGGTCGTCGTGTCAGGCGCGGACGTGACATTGCTGTGGATATCGAACTCTCTTTCCAAGAGTCAGTTTTTGGCGCGGAGAGAAAGGTGGTTATTAATTCAAAGTTTGTCAAACAAAAAGAGGTTTCAATCGGTGTACCACCGGGTATCGACGATGGTCAAATGATTCGTCTCAATGGTCAAGGCGAGGCTCTTGAGGGTGGAGTGCCCGGCGATCTCTACGTTAAGGTGCATGTTAGGAAACATCCGTATCTACGCAAAGAAGGATACAACTTGATAATGGATTTAGAAATTAAACTGACCGAAGCATTACTTGGCGCAGAGAAAGTTATCCATACTCTTGATGGAGAGATTACTTTGAAAATTTCAGCTGGTGCCAAACACGGAAGTATTTTACGAGTGAAAGGTAAGGGGGTTCCTCACAATGCACACACTCGTCAATCCGGAGGGCGTGGTGACCTATACATTCGTCTTTCCATCCAAATTCCAGAAAATCTTTCTAAAGAAGCCCACCATGTAGTGGAAGAATTAAAACAATTGGGGTTATAATAACTCTAATGCATTTTGGAGAACATTTAATGATTGATGGTTATCGTGGAAATAAAGATAAACTCGATGATGAGCATTTAGTAAAGCGATGTCTAAAGGAGTTACCGATGAAACTTGGTATGAGAGTTTTATTGGGGCCAAAAGTTGTTCACGCTCCAAGTAATGGTAAAAAAGATTCTGGTGGTTGGACTGGTTTCGTCATCATCGCCGAAAGTCATATTAGTATTCACACCTTTCCTCTACGTGGTTTTGTTAGTATTGATGTTTATACTTGCAAAAATGGTATGGATACGGATTTTATTTTGAAATACTTCAAGGAAAAGTTTGGTCTAAAAGACATTGAAAAGCATTTTATAAAAAGAGGCACTCGTTATCCTGGCAAGAATCTGTATTAATCTAACTGAAGTTGTGTTAACACTGCGAAGCCTTGGCGAAGCAGTGGACTTAGGCGGAATCGGACCGCCGTTTCAGCAACTTGCCCCGTTAGAAATTCCTTGTGGACTCACCGGGGATTGAACCCGGGCCTCGGCAATGCGAATGCCGCGTAATACCACTTTACTATGAGCCCGTACGCATATTTCTAACGGGGTGAAAATGCTGTGTTCTGCCACTGAACTATAAGCCCCGAACAAACATTGCCAATATAGCATATATTTTACCCTGTTGACATCTTGATATTATACATGTTCTAATGGAAGTAGACAGTATTCAGTAACATCAACATCAAATAAAAGAAAGGAGGTTGGCTATGGCAATTCAAGAGAAGCAGTTTTGGAAAAACCAGGCAGGCATTTGGGGAGTTGGCTATACTGCTAACTTTCTTTTGGTCAAAGGGTTTTATCTTCTGCTCTATCCGACAGTAATCTGGTACTTTGGATTGTTCGATGGAGCTGGGATCATGTGGTGCCTTTCTCTACTAGTCTGTTATCTCACTATTCTGTTTTATGATTGGTGCAAAATAGACTGGCTGGGGATTGAGGCTCTCAAAGAAGTTGGAGAAGGGAGAGAGGGGAAAGGCCTTTTCCACAGGATTATAGGGTGGATTTTTAGCCGAGGTGAGTTGGTAGTATTCCTCTTTATCTCGGTAAAGTGGAATCCGTTCATATGTTTTGCTTTCATGCGGCACGGTGCTCACCAATACAACGGTATGACACGACGGGACTGGCAAATTTTTATCGCTAGTGTCGTGGTGTCAAATACATGGTGGACGACGATAGTTTTCACCGGACTCACTCTCGTTGAATCGGTCATCCGTGCAGTCAAATCGGCACTCTGAAAGGGGTGCCGATTTTCTATAAATATCCCCACTTTTTCAAAAGTTTTTCACTCTTATCCTTAAAACTAGAACAGATATCATTATGCAGTATTTGCTCTGGACATACGTTACTTTTATGCTATCGCATTATTTTAACGTATCAACAAAATCTAGGATCGTAAGAGATATTAATACTTCATAATACATTGACTTGTATACTAATCTATGCATAATAAATGTCAGAAATGTTCAGTGTTTGTTTTATCGTTGTCTTTATATTTGAGGTGAAAGGAGAACGTTATGCATCTCGCACTTGTTGTTTTACTAGCAGGTTTTCTCCCTGGATGTGTTACTCTTGCGGGTAATCTCGCCATGGGGCTTGGCATTTCAGCTATGGAGGTGGGTCTAGGCGGTTTGGAAAATTCCTTCGTCACCAAGACGAAGAAGATCGAGACTAGTCAATTGGCACAACTAAAGCCGGGGATGACAAAAGATGAGGTGAATGGAATCCTCCAAAAACCTCCCATGATGACAAGCACCACAGGTGATGGGGGTAGTATGGCGACGTACACCTTTAACTCCCATGGTGGCCCCGGTAGAGACGGAAGCATGATGGGCGTCTTTGGAATCATGGGAGCTTTCTCCAAGTCAGATAGAGAATCTCAAAATGTCACCATTCAATTCGACTCCAAAGGCAGGTACGTCACACACACCGTCGAGGAGACACGAGTGTGTGGTAGCCAAGCTACTGGATACTTCGTAGACAATTGCGAAATAAAGAAAACCGCCGGGGTGAATTAAACAACAACTGGGCCGAGAGGGGTAATCATCGTTTTGTACGGTGGCTACCCCTCTTTTTGTGCTTGACATAGCTGTATCACTCGTGCTATAATAGAGGTAGGCAGTATACAGTAATATCAACATCAAACAAAAGAAAGGAGGTTGGCAATGGCTTCTCAAAATCTTCTGTCTTGGAAAAGACGGATTGGTCTGTGGGGAATTGGCCATGTAGCCAACTTCCTGATGGTCAAAGTGTTTGATCTTCTGCTCTATCCAGCAGTAATCTGGTATTTTGGATTATTCTGTGGAGCGGGGATCATGTGGCTTCTTTCTCTAGTAGCCTGTTATCTCACTCTTCTGTTTTACGACTGGAGCAAAACAGACTGGCTCGGGATTGAGTCTCTCAAGGAAGTCAGGGAGAAAAGAGATGAGAAAGGGATTTTCCACAGACTGATGTGTTGGATCCTGAACAAAGGGGATTTAGCAGTATTCCTCTTTGTTTCGGTCAAGTGGGACCCCTTCATCTGTGTTGTCTACATGAGACGCGGAGCTCACGAGTATAACGGCATGACGCGACGGGACTGGCAAATATTTGTAGCCAGTGTCGTGTTGTCAAATGCTTGGTGGACGATGATTGTGTTCACCGGTCTCACGGTGGCAGAGTGGGTCATCCGTGCAGTCAAATCGGCACTCTGAAAGGGGTGCCGATTTTATTTTATAAATACCCCCATTTCTTCAAAAGTTTTTCACTTTTATTTACAAAACTTGAGCCAATATCATTTCTATATATAATCTTAGGAATTACTATTTTACTTGCTAAATTATAAACTTTTTCTTGCGCCTCAAGGACAGAATTACTCATTCCAGTTATGTATAATATGTATCCTCTCCTATCCGAAATATATAGTTGTTCGTGGTCGTTCATTCTCGTTGAAACTTCTTCAAAGTGAATATGATCCATATTATCTTCTCCAATGTCATTGAAATGTATGTTGATCCCATATGAATAATTATCTTTTGCTTTCTTAGGGTAGGGGAATGGCGGGGTGGTAAGGCATAGAACTATTCCGTAACCCTTTCTCCACTTTAGATTGTAATTCTCCCCTTTGGCTAAGGCTAAAAGAAATTCACCCCAAGGTGATTCGTGTATCTCGCTTTGTAGATGTACGATTGGTGATCCAAATCTGGAAGTGGCTTCTAGGATATAAGTTCCGGATTCATTTACCATGCAGTTCAGTTCAAAGTCTCCCTTAAAATTTATTTTTCTAAGATAGGGTTCAAGTTTGGCTATTGTTTCCTGATAAAGTTTATTCTGCTCGTCTTCGCTGTACCATGCCAAAGTTCCCATCTCACTAGTGATAGGACCAATATCACCCGGCATAAATCGTGTGTACTCAACATTAAACTCAATCGGACCAACCCAATTCTTGCCATTAAAGTATCTTCCCACTCCTATTTCCACACCATCAACTCTTTTTTGTAAAGAAATCTTGGCTCCACTTGTAGTTTTATCGTTCAAATAAGCTTTTATTAGGTCCAAAGTATCCTGACCATTTTCAAGCTGGCCAACATAGCTGATAAATTTCGTAGATCCAGAATTTCTTTTTATAACCCATGTGGCTGGGTTATTTTTTATATAAACGGCTGCATCATCTAGATCATCAAAGTCTTTTAATGGAACGGTTTTAAGACCATATTCGGCAAAGATTTTTTGTCCGAACTCCCTGTTTAACTCCAGTTTATCTCCCAATTCTGATCCGCCTACAACCAGATAACCTTTACTTCTCAACTTATCTTGCATCTTGCCATACCCTACATCGTCAAAAATTATTAAACCATCTTTCCCAACCCAAGACACACCCGCTTTAATAGTCTTAATCTTTTGAACAAGGTTTGTAAAATTACCTTTGCGACCTTTCTCGTCAATAAAAAGTCTTACATCATGCCCCTCCTTTTTCAATAAATAAGCCAGATTAGCGGCAATCAAGTCTTTGGAAATAAACAGAATTTTCATATTTAACTTAAGTATAACTATGGTATCATATTTTCATGAGTTCTACGGATGAACATATCATTGTGAACAAATCAAATTATCTTAGTTATACACTTACGATAGTCACTATATTGTCTATCTTAATAGTTTCGTATTCTACTTTAATAGAAAAGAAGATTGAAATAATAAATACTCAAGACTTATCAACTGAAGAAACATGAATCTATCACTCTGCCCAGACAGTAGTCCAAGTTTCTTAAATTTTTTCGATTTATCAATTGCTCCTCCTCTCTTGTTTTATGTATATATCCCTATCCTACTGATCTCTCTATTTTTTGGGAGTTATGTGTGGAGTAAAAGTAAAGAAGACCCGTCAACCAAATATCTTGCATTTATTACTCTTTCATTTGGCGGTTGGATACTTTTAATACTTTTTCAATGGGTGGCTGCATATCTTGAAGTAGTTCATTTAGCATGGCAGTTGCTAGTAATACCGGAGATACTAATTTATATATTTGCCGTATGTTTTTGTTACACCTATCTTTATAAAAAGGATATCAATTATCCAATCAGATATGGTTTCTCATTAATTTATGTTGTTGCTGTAACTTTAATTCCAACATCACTAAATATCACTTCCTTTGATCTAATTAATTGTGAAGGTGTAATTGGGGTATTGTGGTACGCGATTTATATCTTTGAACTTATATGTCTAGTCCTAATTTTTGTAATAGCTTTTGAAAGTTATTATCGATCAAGCAATTCTTATAATAGAAAACGTACCATTTTACTTCCACTAGGATTAATATTTTTTATTGGTATTTTTTGGATTTCCAATTATTTTGGCGAACTTACAAAAACATACGAGATAAACCTAATCGGTCCAATAGGAATGATTCTCTTTTTAATGATTTTATCATACATGATTATCAGTTTGAATACGTTTAACATAAAAATTATTGGTACCCAAGCAATTGTAATAGGGGTGTGGTTTCTTGTGTTTGCACTACTTTTTATTCAAAGAATTGAATTTATTCGTCTTCTTACCGTCGCTACTCTTATCATGTTATTTGTTATCGGGTACTTTCTAATCAAAAGCGTTAAACGGGAAATTGAGGCGAAGGAAAGGATCGAAAAATTGGCGGGGGAGTTGCAGACGGCTAACGAGGGGCAGGCGAATTTGATACATATTATTAATCACCAAATTAAGGGTTATTTGGCCAAGGCGAGAAACATCTTTTCCGAACTGCTTTCCGAACCGTCTTACGGTCCAGTCTCCGATACGACAAAGCCAATGCTCGAGGAAGGATTTAACTCACTCACCGAAGGAGTTAACTTTGTCACGGATTTCTTGACCGCTTCGAATATTGAAAAGGGCACTTTCGTCTATGACATGCAATCAATAGATTTCAAAAAAATTGTGACTGAAGTCAGTGAGAAACAAAAAGAAATGGCGAAAGAGAAAAATCTTTCTCTTGAACTTGCAGTTGCGGATGGCGACTATGGCATGAAGGGTGACGCCAATCAGCTTGGTCAAGCAGTCAGAAACTTGATCGATAATTCCATTAAATATACGCCGAAAGGAGAAGTCAAAATTCAAATGTCAAAAGTCAAAGATAAAATCTTATTAAAGATTGAAGATACCGGAGTGGGTATTTCGAGCGAACTTAAACCAAGACTGTTTACTAAAGGTGGCAAAGGCAAGGATTCGATCAAACTTAATGTCAATTCGACCGGCTTCGGACTCTCGTTTGTCAAAGATGTGGTGGAAGCGCACAAAGGTCGCGTCTGGGCCGAATCTCTTGGAGTAAACAAAGGCTCCACTTTCTATCTGGAGTTGCCGGTAGCCGCCCAAGTATCTTCCACAAACTCCACGGCGGTAAAGTAAAAAATCGCATTTATTGCTTTAATATGTGTTATATTGCTTGAATAAAGACTTAGATTTTATGAAAAATATTATCGTCCCTAACGACGAAGAAAGACAACTGATTGAGAGATTGAGAAAACGAAGTGATGCAGATGCAAAGCGTATGCTCCGTTATCTTGATATGCCTGACCTTTCTCGTACTCCTGGCAGTCCAATTTACGAAATCGTAGAACGTGTAAAGACGATTCCTTCCTTCGGGAGCTTCGACATTATTAAGGTGCCGGAAATCGTCCCTGCTGACATTTCCTTTAACCTTTTTGATTTTGAGCCAGATCATCCGGCACGATCGAAATCGGATACATATTATGCCGATGACACACATATCCTCCGTACTCACGATACTGTCTTTTGGTATTACTACCTCAATGCACCTGAAATAAGGGAGAAAATCGCAAATAGCGAATCGTTTGGCACCCTGTGTTATGGAAAGGTGTACCGTAAAGATGAAATAGATAGCCGTCACATGAATATCTTCCATCAGATTGGTGGGTGGTATCTTGCACCAGACAGCGAAGAAGTTTCATTTGATGATTTGAAGAACGCGCTCTCGGAGGTAGCTAAAGGAGTATTTGGTCAAGAAACACAAATTCGCTTCAATAAGGACAACTTTCCCTACACTGATCCATCGCTTGAAGTAGAAATCAATGTGAAAGGGACTGCCGCAGAAGGTCCGGCCCGTGGCGAATGGCTTGAAATACTTGGTGGCGGTATGCCCAAAAAATCAGTGCTTAAGAAAATGGGGGTTGAGGGTTATAGCGGGTGGGCATTCGGTTTCGGTGTCGAACGGCTCGCAATTGCTTCAATGGCTCTTCCTGATATTCGCCTCCTTTGGTCTGAAGATGAGCGGGTTAAGAAGCAGTTGGTCCTTGGGCGAGTGTATAGGGAAGTCTCGAAATATCCGCCCGTCGTGCGCGATATCTCGTTCATTGTTCCTAAAACCTTTGTGCCAAATGACTATTTCGACATGGTGCGCGAGATTGGCGGCGACTTAATTGAAGAGGTAGTGCTTATTGATGAATATAAAAACGATGAAAAATTTGGCGCTAACAAGAAAAGCTATGCGTACCGTATCACCTACCGATCACTTGAACGGACGCTTACTTCTTATGAAGTAGACAAACTTCATAAGAGGGTGGTGACTGAAACTAAAGCACAATTTGACGGAGAAGTTCGTTAAATTTTACCCAATTTTATGAAAAGAGATAAGATTTTAATTCTTACAAATTCTCAAGATATTCATCATGCGGATATTGTAATAAAAAAAATAAGGAGAAAAGGAGCCAAAGTATTTCGATTTAACGTAGATGAAATGATTCAAGGAAAGATAAGGATGCATGTAAATGTAAAAAGAAATAAATATGATTGTGTAATTAAGAATAAAAAACAAGTACTTAATCTAAGAGAAGTAAAGAGTGTTTGGAATAGGCGGCCATTTGAACATTGGAATTTTAAAATAAGAGATCTGGATCAGAAGAGATACGCAGAACAAGAACTAAAAACATTTTTGAATGATATATGGCTTACATTGGGGCCAGAAGTATTTTGGATGAATATGCCGGAAAATCAAGAAAGAGCAATGAAAAAAATATTTCAGTTAAAACTTGCTAAGGAGCTACAAATGAGAATCCCAGAAACTTTAGTAACAAATAACCCTGACGATGTAATAAAATTTTATAACAAACATAAAAATGGTATTATTTACAAACCGATGCATATTGGACTAATAGCAGATGAAAAGAAAGCGTATGTTATTCAAACGAATTTAATAAAGAAACATCACCTCAAAAAACTTAAACTTATAACGCAATCCCCATCTCTTTTCCAAGAACACATAAGTAAGAAATACGAGATGAGAATAACTGTCGTAGGAAAAAGAATATTTCCAGTAAAAATCCATTCGCAAGAATTTGCAGAAACAAAGGTTGACTTTAGAGATCTTAAAAAGATCCTAAGCTTAAAATATGAGCCGACAACCATACCGGTAGATGTAAAAAGATTTTGTTTTCAAATAATTAAAAAACTTGGATTAGTGTTTGGTGCATTTGACTTTGCGGTAACGGAGGAGGACAAGTACGTCTTTTTTGAAGTAAATCCCCATGGTCAATGGTATTGGTTAGAAGAAGCAACGGGCGTCTTGATGAGTGATGCCATAGCTGATATACTAATAAATAAGGGTCGATAATTAATAATTAAGTAAAAACATAAATCATGGAAGTCACTGAAGATAAAGAAAGGGAGATGGAAGTTACTAAAGATAAAGAAAGGGAGGTTGAGACATTTGCGATGATGTTTGGCAAAGAGTATGGAGTGCGAGATTTGGTTGATGTTGTAACTGCATCAACAACAGGCACTGAACATAGTAACGGGTAGTGTTGAGACAGACGCAGACATGCAGCTGAGTCGAAGGGTCTGGAATACAAAGTAGAGTTTAAAGAGGGCGATTACAGCATGAAAGGCGACTCTAACGAGCTTAAGGAGGCAGTCAAGAGTTTCATAGACAATTCCATCAAGTACACACCAAGTGGAAATATCAATATTACCCTTCGACAAGCTCTTCCGGAGCTAACGCACTTTTCCTCGGGGGGCAAGTAACCTAAAATACTACTTACTGTTCAGGATACTGGTGTGGGTATCTCGGATGAACTCAAACCAAAACTCTTTACCAAAGGCGGTCGGGACGAGAATTCGCTTAAGGTCAATATCAACTCCACCGGCTTTGGCCTCTCGTTTGTTAAAGATGTGGTAGAAGCGCACAAAGGTCGCGTTTGGGCGGAGTCCGCCGGCCCCAACCAGGGTTCCACTTTCTATATGGAGTTGCCGGTAAATTCTAATTAAGTAGAAAAGATATGGATAAAAAAGCATTCGATAATTTTTTTAAGCCTTATTCAAAAAATGTTGATAATGCTAATAAGCATGGATTTTGGAAATTATCCGATGCCCTTATCATACAGATAATTAAGGATAACATTCCAACTAATATAGATGAAAATGTGGTGATTTTAGATGCTGGTGGAGGAACCGGTAGGTGGATTTGTGATTTAAGTAAAATATATAAATCGAAGTTCGTTATCTTTGACAGGTCTATAGATATGCTTAAAAAGGCAAGGGAAAATATCATAAATGCCAATATTGAAAATAGGGTAAAACTTGTTGAAGGAGATTTGAAAATGATGAAAAGTTTGAAGTCTGAATCAATTGATTACATTATTAGTATTTATAGTCCGATTAGTTTTATTTATGAGAAAGAAAAAGCATTTAGTGAATTATTTAGAGTGCTGAAAAGAGGCGGTAAAATTATCATAATGGGGCATGGCTTTTATAATGCTATAGCTTCAAAAATAAATAATTATTGTGCGGATACAAAAGAACTTGAAGTATTGGATAATGAACAGATAGTTAAATGGGGAGAGCATGTTCCACAGCTCAATGTTTTTTCAAAAGAGATAATAGAAAATGATCTAAGGCGGGCCGGTTTTTCTTTAGGTAAGACTTATGGAGTACCGGTGTTCACTCAACCAGGCTTAGAAGATTTTGACCCAGAGAATAAGAAAAAAAGCATAATCTCATCTGCACTTGAAAAAGAAGATTTTTTTAACAAAGTTTTTAAGCTCGAAATGAAATATAATAGTCAACCAACGATCGTAAACAGAGGAATGAATATATTTACAGTAGCCACAAAGAAATAACATGGAAAAATTCGAAAATATTAAAGATAAAACTAATACCGAAACAATTCTAGAAGGAGTTTTGAACAAGGTTGAAAATCCAACATTACTCAACGATCTGGAAAAAATGTCTGGAGAAGATTTACAAGCACTTCTTATTTCTGTATACGATAAAAGAGCGAAAAATCTTGAACCAAAAGATATATTACGTCAGGCAAAAGAAAATCGTTTTTTAAAACCAAGCCTAGTTTCTCTTAGAGATTTCAACCTTTTTGATAGTAGTGCTGTTGAAATGTTGGGAGATGATGTGGAAGCTATAGAATTATCACCAGTCGGACCACTTGGTTTAAGTTCCGTTTTAACACAGTTAAGCCAAAAGAATGTGATAGCTACTTCAAGGAATAATGAAGTTTTGTCCGATGCTTCTCCGATGCTCGCCATAGAATATGAAAAAAGAAGGAAAGAGGGCACTACCGATTCCATCCATTTATTTACAAGTCATCGAGTAATCAGAGGACAAAAGTTTGACAAAATTAAAGGTTTTACCCCTCATTTCCGAGCAATGTTTTTATTATCAGGAGATAAGTTTTTGGGAAGATGGGAAATGATAGAAGGTTATTTAGAAAAACATATCGATTATTATTTAACCGTAATTGAAAGTTCTATTGTTTCAAAGAACTTTGGTGTAGATAACATTAGAGTTTCTATGTCAAATTTGAGGATTTTAGAAAACATTATCAGCAATTTGGGGCTAGATAGAGATTTGGTAACAAAAAATACTCAAAATCCCGACTTCAGTTTATTTAAAGATAATAATATTGAACTTCCTATCAATATAGATATGCAAGTAAATATTGATATAAACGTTTTGGATAAATACGGAGTTAAAAAAGCATACGAATATTTATTAAGGAATTGTGAACCACTTATGAATAGATTGAAAATGAGACATCCATCTGTGAAATTTGATTTTGATTTAGAAAGAATCGCTGGGATCGGTTACTATAATAATCTTTGTTTTAAAATTACTGCTCAAAATGAAACAGGCGAATGGTATCCGTTGGGTGATGGTGGATTTACTGATTGGACAAAAAAACTTGCCTATTCAAATAAAGAAATTTGTTTGACAAGTGGGTTCGGGTCAGAGTTATTTATTAGTAAATTTAAAAAACAAAAAATATAAATTAAATATGAAAATAATAAATGCACAAAAGTTAAAAAAGGGCGACTTAATAAGTATTCTTTCGCCATCTGCTGGATTGGGTGAATTATTTCCACATAGAATAGAAAATGGAATTAAATATTTAGAAAAAATTGGCTTCAAGGTTGAGGTGGAGAAAAATGCTTTAAAGAGAAAAAATTGGGTTTCTGGATCAATTAAAGAGCGAGTAGATGATATCCACTCTGCTTTTAAAAATAAGAAAGTAAAAGCAATAATTTGTACAATTGGCGGAAATCACTCGAACCAACTTTTAAAATATCTAGATTTTAAATTGATAAGAAATAATCCAAAGATATTTTTGGGGTATTCTGATATTACAGTTTTGCATAATGCGATTTATAAAAAAGCAGGACTACGAACTTTTTATGGTCCTTGTATTATTTCAGAATTTGGAGAATATCCAGAAATGTTACCTTTTACAAAAAATTATTTTGATAAAACTTTAATAGAAGGAGCGGTTGGAAATATAAAACCGAGTAAAGAGTGGACGGACGAATTTTTAAATTGGTTTGATACTAAATTT
>JAUSDP010000018.1 GCA_030650605.1 bacterium | reverse complement strand
TCAAGCGCTTCGAGTGTGCTGAGAAACTTGTGGCTTATATCGGTCTTGATCCTAGAGTCCATGAGAGCGGTACTTCTATTAAAGGCAAGGGGTTTATCAGCAAGAGGGGTAATCGTTATCTCAGACACATTCTCTTCAATGTTGCCTTTGTTGCTCGGTATAGGAATTCTGAAATGAAAAAGTATTACTTAAAGAAAAAGGCTGAGGGTAAACATCACTTCAGCGTTCTATGTGCTATTGAAAGAAAATTGATTCACCTCATCTATGCCATCTGGAAGCGAGACACTCCTTTCGAGGTTAGATAGTTAAGTTGCATTTCATAACAGAATCTTTCTCAAAACTCTGCTTTTTCCACATGTCTGTTGCTTGACTTTAATATACTTAGTTCTTGCTAGTCCCCCACGGATTGGATGGTAAGAGTGTAGGAAACTACCTTACATCTCCTAACATCGGAATACCGATTCGTTTGCGCCTATCTTCATCTTTAAATAAATCAGTCTTTCTCTGAGCAAGGTCTGCTCGTTGATTTAGATGTTGTTTACCTTTCATGGCCTCATAGCTTGAACCTAAAAAGACGGTATGTTTACCATACTTGCTCGATAACAAATCGACATACTCATAAACTTTATGAATCTTCTCTGCTTTGATCGCTTCACCAAACATATCAATCTGATGGGCGGTATCTTCTTGAAGATCTGCCAGCACAACGCCTGTAAGTCGATAACGGGTGTCTGGGCTGTATATGATTTTTAAATAAGAATTAATCACAGGAATAATTTCACTTGGTATATTACTAGCTCTTGAGAGCTTAAACTCATAACCTAAGTGTTTATAGTCTTCTGTCCGAAGTATGAAAAATACTCTGCGAGCACTTAGTTTATGCCTGCGTGCTTTGATGCAAGCATTCTCAGTATTTTTAGATAACTGTGCTTGTATGAAAGCCATATCTGACGTTGCTGGGGTAAATGTCTTTGTCTTGCTGATAGACTTGTAGTCATGTTTCTCCTCGGTCTCTAGAGTAAGGACAGCGGTTCCACGTAATTCATGCCATATTTCTTGATGAGGCTTAGTAAATTTACTCTCTACCCACTTAAAATCTTTATGCACAAAGTCCAAAGCAGTCTTAATTCCAAAGTTCTGCATATACTTGGTCGTTTGCTCACCGATACCCCAGACATCCTGTATAGCCACATTCTTAAGAAATAAATGGAGTTTCTTACCCGACACAATAGTTATTCCGGAGGGTTTATTCCATTTCGATGCTATCTTGGCTACTACTTTTGATGGAGCTAGACCGACAGAAAAGGTCATTCCAAGTTCTAGATCGAGAGTAGATTTAATTTTCTCGACTATTTCCACATAAGACATTCTCAAAGGTCGTCTTAGCCCAGTAATCTCTGCAAAACACTCGTCAATGCTATATTCCTCGACAACGTTTGTATAACGGCGGACAATCTCAAACATTCGTTTCGAAAACAAGCTATAAGTTTCGTAGTCTGATGGTAAATGAATTATGCTTGGGCATATTTCTTTAATTTCTCTGATACTCATTCCTCGCTTGATTCCAAGCTTTTTTGCCTCAATACTCACTGCAGAAGCTATGCCACGCTCTCTACCAGTAATAATAGGTTTGCCACGATACTCTGTGTGCATGGCCTGTTCACAGGAAGCGAAAAACGAATCGGCATCAATGTGTACTATGGCACGTGGAAACGAGCGGAGATTAAGAGGTTGTTCCATATTAATATTTACGAATAACTGCTATAACAACTGCTTCTATTTTTAATTCACCTTCAGGCACTATGGGCTTGTATTTCTTGTTAGCTGGTTCGAGATAATATTTACCAGACCTTTGACGAAGATATTTCATTGTCCTATCTCCATCCACTAGAGCTATAACTATCTCTCCTGCCTTGGCCTCACTAACCCTCTCGACCAGAAGCATGTCACCATCCACTATCCCTGCATCAACCATAGAGTCTCCCTTAGCACGCATAATATAAGTGGCTTCTTTATTCTTGATTAAGTAATCATCTAAACTCATTGTGTCAGAAAGCTCGTCCTCTGCGGGAGAAGGAAATCCTGCCTCGACTAATCCCACAAAAGGAATCTCTCCGTAGAGTTTATAAGGAATAAGAAATCCTCGTTTGTCTTTGCGTAGAAAATTCTCATCCTGAAGTCTATTTACGAGTTTGTAGACTGCATTCTTAGACTTAAAGCCAACCAACCCCATAATTTCTTGGTAAGTCGGCATTCTCCTATGCTTTTTGTAGAAATTTGCTATCTTTAATTTGTAGGAATTATCCATAACTAAGAAGTATAGGTGAACGAACGTTTACCTGTCAAATATTTACAAACCTTTATGTGTGGACGATATACGCTTTATACAAAGAAAGATGCTCTATTAGCAAGAACAGTTATTGCTAGTCCATCTGATTTTAAATCATTTCTCGTCATTCAGCATTTGCTTCAACTTCACTTCCCCCAGAGGAGCATCAAAGCTGTCCATCCTAAAACTTTCTTTAAGTTCTTTGCTAAAATTTTTGTTATACCGCCAGTTGATAAGAAAAATAATGAACATTGCCACAAAGGCACCAATTCCGGCTACAATCATATCTTTCTGCGCATCCCATATATCACCTTGCGCGCCAAGAAATGCTATGCCAGCAGCTGAACCCACATTTTCTGCAGTTAGCCATTCAATAATCTCGTAAATGGCTGAAAATGACAGAGCAACATCGAGAGGTAGATAGTAACCCCAAAATCCCTTGGCCTTAGTAATTCGAACGAAGACTTCTCGGATTGGATAAGCAAGCAGAAAACCGAAAGAAAAATGTACAAGCCTATCATACATATTTCTATCAGATCCCAACCAGTGCTGTAATGTAACTCCAAACGGCACATGTTCATAAGTATAATGCGAACCAATAACATGAAGGATCATAAATATCGTGATGAGTGTGTAAGAAGCGTTTGATAATTTAAAATACCTTCCAGATATAAGTATTATGGGAACAAAAATAAATACTAGATAATTTTCGAGTAGCCAGTCACCACGAAATAAAGGATTAATCGCTGCCCAGATCCATACGAGCGCAAATATCAGCAGAAGAACTTTTTGATACCGTGTCATACTATTTGTTTATTTATTATATCTCACAACTATTCAGGATAAAAGAAAAACCCCTCATACAGAGGGGTTTTTCTTTTTATTCATCTTCTAACGTTCCTTTAATCTGTTCACGAAGTTCTGGCGAGTCTTTATGACCATGTGCATCAATAGCATGTTGTACTGCTACAGAAAGCACTTCGGATTCCTCTCCAGAAATGGTGAGGGTGCAATTCTTCTCACTTGGAAATTTACGACAATCGGCAACTTTTCTTGACATATATTTATTATTATTAAATGCTAATAATCTTTATTATTATACCGTTACGACAACATGTTTGACAATATCAGAGTGATTGAACACCCGAGGTACAAATGCTAGAAGTTGGCACTGATATATGCACGTGTTATTGGACCAAAATTTCCCAAAGCTGGACTAATCCCTACGTTCGCTTGAAATTCGGCCAATGCAGTGCGAGTCAGAACACCAAAGTAAGCAGTGGCGCCAACGTTAGCCAGCGCCCTTGCGGCTGGGCCTTTATTTTGAGAGATCAAAAATTGTTGAAGAATTGCTACCTCGTTGTTGCTACTACCTTTTCCAAGATTATTTGCAATCGCCCGAACTTGCTGGCCAAAAGTGGAAGAGCCTTGCTCGGCGGCCTCCTGCGCCTGTAGTACCCGCAAGGTTACTAGCAACCCGTTGAGCTTGGTCTGTAAGGCAATAACTCTTGGGTCTGATGATGCTAATGTGGTTGAATTTTGTGTTTGTATTGTAGTTGCTTGTCCTGCAGTGCCCGCCGTAGCGTTTTGCGAAGGCTGGGAGCCTGATTGCGATGAGCTTGTCGAACCTGTCGAAGTGGGTGTTGATGATGGGGTCGGTGTAGGTGTAGGTGTAGGTGTAGGTGTCGAGACCGTAGAAGTTGGTGTGGTAACAATGTTTGAATCCAATGTAACTGCAGTTTGGGCCAAAGCTCTGCCATTTAATTGTGCGCCGGTGGTCAACACAATCGCTGTTTGGTCGAGTATATTTCCATTGAAGACGGCTGTCGTACCAATGGTTGTCTGCCCTGCGACCTGCCAAAAAATGTTAGCAGCCTGTGCACCACCAGCAAGAACCACCTTCGTAGCTGAACTAATATCGAGATTCTGTGCTATCTGGAAAATCCAGACATCATTGGCACCACCAGAGAGAGTGACGTCTGTTGGTATGGTTACACCAGTACCCCATTTATAAAGTCCGGGAGCTATTGTAAGTCCACCAATATTGCCAGCCCCTAATTCGGTCGCGGTCGGATTTGTCCTCCCTGCCCCATCTGTATAGGCTGTTTCCATATCACTCACCGCCGTGGTCAGATTAGCAGGTGTAGGATTTGTATAGTCTGATGCGTACACTTTACCTGTTACTACGGCTGATGTAGAAAATGCCGATGCGGCAGGAAGGGTGAGGGCAAAACCAGTTATGTAACTTGCGGCGACCGGACTAACTCCAATATCCCCAACAATAGAGGTAGAACCGGTAGTTGAAATTCCTGTTTTGGAGAGAATCACAAAATTACCCGCTGTTCCAAGATTTATCGCCGCTGGGCCAGCCGCAAGGAGAACATTCGGCCCAGTGAAACCTACAATAGATAAGACGACTAATGTAGCTAGTATTGAGTGCTTATTAATTTTTTTCATATATTTTATTAGTTAGTTAATTACTTGAACGATTCAATCAATGTACTTGTAACATCTCGCAATTTATTATAACACACCCTAATATAACAGTCCCATCGGCTTAGGGGTTGTTGACATAATCAAATTTTTGAGTAGTTTAGGTCGTAGAAAGATTTGTCTTAATAAAGAAAGGGGTCAGTGATGCTTATAGCAAAGGTGGTCTCATCTTGGGCCGGACATCAGAATTTGCAGGGATTTCCTCTCTGGCCAAAAACTCTCCCTACCAAAAGTTCTTACAAGTTAGACAAGGTGCATCAGATTACTAAAACTAAATGTTTTCGAACAGTCAGATGGATTCGCGTTATGCGAAGAGTGGGTCTGAACTGGTCGACAAGAAAACCTATCTGGAAATGGACTGATGCATATTGGCTAGACTAATAGAAACAAACCTCCGCCCCAACGAAAGCTGAACGCTCACGCGGGCGGTTTTCGTTTCTATAACCTTTACGTAATGTGTATAATAGGTATATGAAAGCCTTTTTAAAATTTTTTGATGTTTTAGAAGACAAAATCAGATTTACTTTGAGCAAACGACCAATTCTTTATGGTCTCATCAGTGGTATCGGTATTGTTTTCTTCTTTCGAGGAGTTTGGCTGATCGCAGATGAATTTTCATTCATGACAGGCTTTGTCACCTTCACGACAAGCGTTATTATATTGCTCCTTTCAGGAGCATTTGTTGAACATTTTATAAGTGAGAAAATCATTGCAAGTGGAATAAAAAAAGAAAAAAAATTCGTCGAAAAAGAAGCGGCAGAAATTCATGCTGAAACAAACATACTACACAACGTCCAGAAAGATATTCAAAAACTCGATAAAAAAATTTCTGATTTAAGCGACACTCTGAAGTAGTAGAGGCCATGCATGCCATCATCAAATTTATTAAATTCTGCATTATATTTATTGCAGTCATAGTCGGAGTGCTCTTCGTTACACCTTTCCTTGTAGCGCGATATATAAATATTACAAATAATCGTACCCCTTCATTTGCAGAGCAATTCCCTGTCACTGTAGACCCGATAAACAAAACTATTACTGAAGATGAGAGGGTGAACACCTACTTTCATAGTCAAAATTTTAATGTACAGGCAGCAGCTCTTTTCTTGGCTTTTAGGTTTGAAGAGATTTATTTGCAATTTATCGCACCAATAACTGCAATAATGGAGAATAACAATTTGGCTCTTTTGGCTCTAGTGAGCAATGAAAGGTTTGTTACTATCACGTCTGGTTTGAGAAAAGAGGAAGTAGCTAACGCCTTTGCTCGAGCGCTTGGATGGAATAATAATGAAAAAAAGGAATTCACCACTCTTAGAGATGGTCAGGATCTCCCCCTATTTGAAGGATCATTTTCCCCTGGAATATACGCCATCAAACGCGATGCAACACCGAATGAGGCACAAGAGATGGTAAATAAACGATTTACCAATAATGTGCTCGCCCGTTACGGCACGTCAACGGCCGAAATTGTCCCACTTAATATGGCGCTAACTATCGCTTCTCTCATAGAACGCGAAACTATCGGAACAGACGATATGCGTATCATTTCCGGAATTATTTGGAATAGAATATTTAAGAATATGAATCTCCAACTCGATGCCACTCTTCAATACGTCAAAGTAAATAATAAAAAAACGGCTGTTTGGTGGCCGGAAATTCGCCCGCAGGATAAATTCATCAAATCGCCTTACAACACTTATATGTTTGGTGGCTTACCTCCGACTCCGATAGCCAATCCTTCGATTGCCGCTATCGTAGCCGCCCTTAACCCTGTGAACACAACATGTATATTCTATTTCCATGATGATAAGGGCGATTTACATTGTACTCCAACTTATAAGGAGCATGTAGCGCTTTTGAAGCAATATTATGGTCGTGGCAGATAATCGTTACCAATTGATCATTTAGCCCTGGTTTCTTTTTGTGCTAAAATACTAGTATGAAAGGATACGTCGCCAACATTGAAAAACTCTCGCTCGAAAACGAGAATTTCAGGAAAGTTCTTTATACAGATAAAAACAGCCAACTAGTGTTGATGTCGCTCCTCGCCGGAGAAGAAATCGGCAAAGAGGTGCATGATGTCGACCAGTTTCTGCGCATAGAGAAAGGTACAGGGACTGCAATCTTGGACGATATTCCTCACGACATTGCCGATGGCAGTGTTATCATCGTCCCAGCAGGTACCCAACATAATATCCTAAATTCTGACTCTGGCCCCATGAAGCTCTATACTCTTTACATGCCACCACATCATCGTGACGGAGTAATTCATAAGACGAAATCAGAAGCGGAAGCTGATACGGAACATTTTGACGGCAAAACTACAGAATAAAATAAGAATGATAAGAGTCGTAAATATGAGTTAGTAGTTTATCCTTTTTGATTATATAATAGCCATTAGAGTTGATCTTTATTTCAGAGGGAAAGAGGAGGGTTTGATATGTATCAACTGTTACTAACAATTGTTGTGGCACTAATAGTAACGCAGATGGCTACATTCAGCACGACCATCTACTTGCACAGGGCAATGGCGCATCATGCGTTAGCCTTGCGTCCTACGGTCATTCGAATATTCCGATTGATCCTATGGATCACTACGGGACAGAAGACACGAGAGTGGGTGGCAGTTCATCGTAAGCACCATAGTTTTACCGATCAGGATGGCGACCCACATAGTCCATTACTCGAAGGATTCTGGTCGATCCAGTTTGGTAACGTTTTTTATTATCTGAAAGCATTGAAAGACGAGAATATCTTGACCAAATATGCTTCAGATATTGAGGACGACATATGGGATCGGTGGTTATTCAATTATGGGAGACTCGGCATCAGTATTGGAATCATCTTATTAATTGTAATACTCGGTGTCGGCTGGGGATTACTAGCGGCCGGGATTCACGCGTTTATGTACGTTTTTGTATTGTCTTCATCCATTAACGGATTGTGCCACTACAGGGGCTACAAGAATTTCGACAACACAGCCACGAACATTGGAGTGGTGGCTTGGTTGACCGGTGGTGAGGGGTTACATAATAACCACCACGCCTTTCCAAGTAGTCCAAAGTTCAGTTGGAAACAGCATGGTGAGATTGATCCTGCGTGGCCCATCATCGAAGTGCTGGTGACCTTAGGTTTTGCTTGGCGTTTACGTAAGACTATCGATGAATTGATGGCTTAAGATGGTCTTTTCTCTTAGTAGCCTAATCCCTCTAGCGAGGGGTTAGGCTACTATTTATTTGTATTATGTTAAGATTATGTAAATGAAGAAAATTATTATCATAATAATCTTAGTCGCTGGCGCGATCCTTATTTATGCCACGCGTGAAAAATTACCTACCGATACAACCAAGGCCCCGGTGATAAGCAAAACTAGTGTTTTCCATCCAGACCCATCAAGTGCCACTTTTATCTTTGATGATGCAGAAGTAACTCTCTCGGCAGGACGAAATGAGCAACCGATTGAACCAGGTAGCGCGCTTACAGAAGAAACTATCTTGATGGATAAATTTGCCTATGGCGATATAAATGCGGATGATAAAGAAGATACTGTTCTCTTTCTGGCTCGCTATGGTAGTGGTTCTGGAACATTTATATATCTGGCGGCCTTTGTTTCGGGACCCGTAACTTACAGAGGTTCAAGTGCTATTTTCATTGGAGACCGGGTTGCACCCCAATCAATTTCTATCAATCAAGAAATTGTGACCGTAAAATATTTGGACCGCAAAGCTGAAGAATCTTTCGCTACCGAACCAACTACACCGGTATCAAAGCAGTTTGTTTACAAAAACGGCGAATTTCAAGGGAGATAATACGTGGTGAGGGTTGTTGCTACATTCAACCATTGGTTTAATTCTTATATCTAATATGATATGCTATCTGTCAGACAGATAATCGAGTCATTGTGGCATAGTAACAGCACATTCCAATACGAAAGGAGCAGTCAATGTTTACTAAAAGGGAGTCCCTCGCAAAGACACTCGTCATGCTGGCTACGCTCGGGATCGGAATCTGGCTCACCTCGATAAATCTCGGGAAATATGCGACATATATTAGCCCAGTATTCGAGGCACCGACACCCATCTTCATCTTGCTCTACCTGATGGGTTGTATAATGGCGATGATACTCGTTCCAGTGGCGGCCATCACCATCATCGGTATTACGGGCATACTCGGCGAGATACTAGCTGGGCCAGGCGAACTCAAATACAAAGTTGTCACCGGCCTTACAGGAATCATAGCCAATGGAACTTTCACATGGCTCACTATCATGCTCGCCCTGACTTTCAGCGAACCGTAACACTATATATGATGGCGCGACACATTAAGATAGAGCTCCTTACAGAACATGTTTCTGCTTGGGACTCTATCTTTTTGTATTTATACTTCTAAAGTTGTTTTTTAGTGATTTTTATGCTTTAATTGTTACGACCCCGCCACCATGGCGGGATTAATTTATGGAAATAAGAAATATCGCCATTATCGCGCACGTTGACCACGGCAAGACCACCCTTACCGACGCCTTAATGCGTCAGACTGGAGCTGCAGCTGAAGGAGTGTCGATGGATTCAAACGCCCTTGAATTAGAGCGTGGTATTACCATTTATTCAAAAAATACATCCATCTTTTATCCTTCGGCAAGCTCAGGACGTCCCGTAACCAAGATTAATATCGTCGATACTCCCGGACACTCAGACTTCGGTTCAGAAGTAGAACGTGTATTACGTTCCATAGACACAGTACTTCTCGTCGTAGATGCTCAAGAAGGACCTATGCCACAAACTCGTTTCGTCCTGAAGAAATCTCTTGAACTTGGTCTTAAACCTATCGTGGTGATAAATAAAATTGATAAATCAGCAGCTCGTCCAGAAGTCGCGCATGAAGCTGTTCTCGAACTTTTCCTAGAATTGGGCGCTAATAATGAACAGATAGACTTCCCTACCGTATATGCCATTGGACGAGAAGGTATCGCCAAGAAAAAATTAACCGATGAATCAAAAGACCTGACTCCTCTTTTAGACACTATATTAGAACATGTACCTCCCGCCTCCGCCAAGGCTGTGGCGGGCAAGGCCACAGAACTCCAAGCGCAACCATTTAATCTAGCCTATGATAATTTTTTAGGTAGACTGGCTATCGTGCGCATTTATGCAGGTACACTCAAAGACGGACAAAAAGTTTTTGTCAAAAAACCTACTGGAGAAACTTATGCGGGAAAAATCAGCAAACTTTATACTTTTGAAGGTCTAAAGAGAAAAGGGGTAACAGAGGTTGTG
Source organism: bacterium (assembly GCA_030650605.1). Lineage (GTDB taxonomy): Bacteria > Patescibacteriota > Minisyncoccia > Phycocordibacterales > Zambryskibacteraceae > UBA5004. Next base: position 24,930 of record JAUSDP010000018.1, on the reverse strand, counting down.
AGTGGAGATATTTGCATGCTTGCCGGATTACCACAGATTTATATCGGTGATACTATCACAGCAAGTGAAGATGTTCCGGCTCTACCGGCTATCTCGGTAGATGAACCAACCATCTCTCTCAATCTAGTAGTCAATGATTCGCCTTTCGCCGGTCGAGTTGGTAAATTTGTCACCAGTCGACAGATTCGTGAGCGTCTCGAACGTGAATTGGAGGTTAACGTTGGTCTAAAGGTAGATTTTTCTTCCGGTGAATTTATAACAATCTATGGTCGTGGTGAGCTCCACATTGCAATTCTTCTGGAAAATATGCGCCGAGAAGGATTTGAGCTTCAAGTTTCCCAACCACACGTTCTCGAGAAAATCGAGAATGGAAAAAAGCTAGAACCATTTGAAGAAATTCTGGTAGATGTACCCGAACAAATGTCCGGGGCTGTAATTTCTAAGCTGACAGAACGCCGCGCCTCACTTCTTGACATGAAAACGGTTGATGGGCAAACCCGCATTACTTTCGAAGCGCCGACTCGCGGACTCCTGGGTTATCGTAATCAATTTGTGATTGACACCAAGGGCTTAGGCATTCTTTCTTCTCGCTTCACCGCATTTAAACCACACGCCGGAGAAATGAAACACGAGAAAAGCAGTTCAATGATCTCTATGGAAAGTGGTAAGGCACTCGCCTTCTCACTCAATAATCTACAAGATAGAGGGGTGTTATATATTGGACCCGCTGAAGAAGTCTATATTGGACAAGTTATTGGAAATACGTCAAAGGGTGAGGACCTTTATGTCAACCCGACGAAGGGCAAACAACTTAGCAACATGCGTGCTTCCGGTTCGGATGAAGGTATTTACCTCACGCCTGCCTACAAACTTGATATTGAACGTGCCATGGAGATCATGAGTGATGATGAATATATAGAAATTACACCTGCCGCTGTCCGCCTGCGAAAAATCCATTTAACTCAAATTGAACGTTCAAAAGCTCAGAGAAAAGCTGTATAAATATACTATGGAAATAAGGGGCAAAAGAGTATTGCTTATGGGTCTTGGAATCTTAGGGGGAGGTGTGGCTACGGCCCGCTTTTTATTTGAGCACGGCGCAAGGATTACTATCACGGATCTAAAAAATGCTGATGATCTTAAGATATCTCTCAAAAAACTTGCAGATATAAAGGATGGTATAAATTTTGTGTTGGGTGAACATAGGAAGAAAGACTTTTTAAGTAACGATATTATAGTAGTTAACCCGGATGTCACTATAGATAATAAATTTGTAAAGCTTGCAAGAGATAACCACAAGCAAATAGAAAACGAGCTTAGTTTATTTTATAAATTCTGTCCGACGAGAAATATTGTGGTTATCACTGGTACGAGAGGAAAAACAACTACAGTCAATTGGGCAAGTCAATTTATAAAATCTAATAACCCTAAAACTGTCATCCTTGGTAATTCACCAGCTAGCCCGTTCCTTGCCAGCATTTCAGACTGTGATAAAGAAACAAGTATAGTCGTCGAGGTTCCATCATTCCAGCTTGAACTTTCTAACGACTCTAAATATGCACCTCATATTGCGATCATTACCAACTTGTATCGCGATCATATAAACAGACACAAAAGCTTAGAAGAGTATGCGGGAGTAAAAGCCAATATTTTTAAAAATCAAAAAGAGAATGACTTCTTAATATTGAATAATGATAACGAGTGGACGCCATTTTTTGTGAATTGTAATCCTAAATCTAAAATATTGTACTTTTCAACAAATATCTTACCTAAAGAGAAAAGTGGTGCTTATATAGACACCGATGAAGATTTGTACTTTAAAATTAAGGGAAAAAAGGTGAAGTTTGTGAATATAAAAAATTTTAAAAAAGAATGGGGTGGTCATAATATAGAAAATCTCATGGCCTCATCTCTAGCAGCCTATGTCCTCGGGATCACAGTAGAGAACTTGATAAAATCAACTCTCAAACTACCTCAAATCAAATTCAGACAAGAAAAGGTTTACTGTAGTGAAAAAATGGACATATACAACGACACAACCGCCACCTCACCGGAAGCTACCATTGCGGCTATTTCACGTTTTGGCAACACGAAAAAATGTTTAGTTTTAATAACTGGTGGAACAGACAGAGAGCTTGAATTCTATAAGTGGGCGGATTCAGTAAAAAAATTTGTCAATCCAGCGAATCTTTTTCTCCTGAGCGGAAGTGCGACTGAGAAAATGAAGTCTGCATTAGGTTGGAATACATATAATGAATTTGAAAATCTAAAAGATTGTTTGGAAGCAGCTACTGAAATAGTTGGCGGATTTCAGGATAAAGGTATCATACTTTTCTCCCCTTCTTCAAAAAGTTTTGAAAAGTTTAAAAATGAGTTTGACAGAGGTGAGAAATTCAATACACTACTGACTGATGTCTTTAAAGAGAAATAATTTAACGCAACAAGCTCGTTCGAAAGCGCAAAGGAAAGAGCAATGACTTCTAAATTCTCTCATACGTCAATAACTCACGACCGTGAACTTATAACGTATGGGAAAAAACAATTGATAGAGTTACCACCAGCATGCATTGCATTGTTGTAATTATTTTAAAATGATGTATAATGCGTCCAGAACCGTAAAAATTGGCTCAAAAAAGAAATGGGGGATACATGAATAATGCACTAGCAGGGAAACTTGTTGTGGTGACTGGTTGCGGTTATACAAAGTTTCAAACTGTATTCAAGAATCGGATCGATGGATTGCCAAGCCACGATGAAATTGTGGTTGGTGGTGAAATCTACAAAATGAACATGGGAGCATCGGCCACCATGGCATTTGCCGAAAATGGTGCCTATGTTCATATGGTAGCGCGCAGTAAAGAGAAGCTGACAGCCCTCCAAGATAATATGTTTAAGAAAGTGGGCACTCTTCCGGAGTGTGCTGCTGTTGATCTGATGGATGGGACCATGGTGAAAGAATGGGTAAGTATGCTTCGACGCGATCTCCCAATCTATTGGTTTCATTCTGCTGGTATGAGTGCCGGTAGTTACAAGACCGAGATCGGTAACCGATGGCTTCCATTCCGGGAACTCACTCCTGAACATTTCTCGACGGAAGTGTTGCCACTTTGGACGACAACAATGAATGTCGCCAAAAATCTCTGGCCCATCTTTCTCACCCAACAGGAAACTCGAATCGTACTCATTTCTTCAATGAGTACCATTAGATCCTACACAAGCGGTGCGTCCCACTGTGCGGCAACAGCGGCCCTAGATCGGTTGGCCAATGTTCTTACCCTTGAGGGCTACAAATCGAGTATCTACGTGACCACACTCCGTGCTGGTGGAATCGACACCGGCACATACGAGAACAAGGAAGTACAAAGATCCATCATCAACATAGCTGATGAATACGGATGCGATTGGCGAAGTAAAGGTCTTGCTCTCGCTTCTCCCCGAGCTATCGGAGAACTCGCAGTTGCGGCATTCTCCGTGAACGCTCATGTGACCTCGATGAATATTGTCTCAAAAGGACAATTTCCTCATGAAGGATCATGAGTTTGAGTTAAGGTTTTCCGATGGGCGTCACCGTGATGGTGACGCCCTCTTTTTTGTTTGTCTTTTAATTATTAAAAGTGAAAAGCTAGAAGCAAACACTTAGAAGCTGTATAATATTGGCATGTCAAAACTTGATACTAGACCCTAGACCATTGAGAAAAATTCTTTTAATACAACAAGCTTAAAAAGCGTAAAGAAATAAATAGTACCTTAGTTATCTAAAAATTCTTCTTAATTTTTGATAGAAATTCTCACGCACGTCGGCAAAGTGAATTTCTATAAGTTTTTTATCTTCTTGGATTGTGTAGGCACACCGATAATCGACATTTTTATATTTGAAGTGGAATGAGTAAAGGAAGTTCAAAGAGCCGGAAAGTTTTTCTCCAGCCATGGGGTTAGTTTCAAGAATTCTACTTTCTTTAATAAGAGTTTGTCGCACCTGAATGGAAAGTTTCTTTAGACTCCTCTTGCCAGTAGAAGTGACAACTCTCGTGTACATCTTATTCTAAGATTGATTCCAATGGTTCGTATTCTCCGCGCTTGGCTTCGTTTAAGCTCTTAGAAAGATTACTAACAAGTTCCTTGTCCATGATAATACCGAGTGTTTCTTCATCAGCACGCGTCAAAAAAGGCTTAATACTCTTAAGCTTTGTGACTGCGTCCTTCGCTTCCTCAAGCGCTAAAGGACTTATCGGCTGTATGGTTGTTTTAGTGGCCATGTGATTAATGTCGCAAGTATATCATTTCTGACGCAGCATCTCAACCGCCGTTCGCCTGCGAAAAATTCTTTTAACCCAGCAAGCCCGTTCAAAAGCTCAGAGAAAAGCTAAGTAGCTTTTAAATTTTCTTATACGTTAATCACTCACGACCGTGAGATGATAACGTATGGAGGAATCGAGTAAAAATATTTAAAAATAGAAAGGACGCAAGATTTCTCTTGCGCCCAGTGCAAACCCACGTCAGAAAGATTTAAAGAATCTTCTAGACTTCAGTAGGCTTGTTGATGCAGGTGATCAGAAGAGTGGAAGTTCTTGGAAGATTGACCATGACTTCACTAATATTGTTCATCCCCTCTCTTCCCCCGCACTTATGAAGCACAGCATCTTCTATCTCATTTGCCAAGATACTGAGATCCAAGACAACTTTAAGATTGCGTGTGGACCTCTCGTAGTAATCTCCTTCCTTCATGTACCTTTCTCTGACTTCAGAGTAAAGGGTAGGAGTTGGGGTTAATCTCATGGCCACTGGAAACTTACCTTCTTGGTGGAGCTCAACCAGTTTCACTTTAGTGGAAACGGTCACAACGGCTATCTTCATTTTTTTCCTCCTGTAAATTTGTTAGATTATTTTATTCTGTCTACTAATAGACTAGCATATTCAAATTACTATGTCAAGTGCTTCGCTATGAACCGAAGGTTGTATAATATCGACATGGCAAAACTGGGAACCGACCCGTACAAAGGAGTCAGGGACTTCTACCCGGAAGATATGAAAATCCAGAATTATATTTTCAACACCTGGAGAAAGGTGGCTGAGGATAGTGGATATGTTGAATATAGCGCTTCCATCCTTGAGCCGAGCGAACTCTACAAAAGCAAAACTAGCGAAGAGATAGTCAATGAACAGATGTTTACCTTTACTGACCGAGGTGAGCGTGAAGTAGCCCTTAGGCCAGAAATGACCCCAACTTTGGCTCGAATGGTTGCTGCCCGTCGTAGAAATCTAAAATTTCCGCTGAGATGGTATTCCATACCCAATGTCTTTCGTTATGAACGACCTCAACGAGGAAGAAGACGTGAACACTGGCAACTGAATTGCGACCTTATGGGGATCGCTGGTATCGAAGCGGAGGTGGAGATTATTTCCTTGGCACACGCAATAATGAAAGCCTTTGGAGCAAAAGACGAAGATTTCTCGATACAAATAAACAGCAGAAAAGCAATACCTGAAGGCGTAACTATGGAAACCATTCGTAAAATAGACCGCGGAGAAGAAATAGACATTAACATAGATGAGACTCTAGAAATACACACCATTCTCGAAAAATTGAATAGGAAAGATATTCAAAATGTGAAATTTAATCCTAAAATTGTGCGGGGTTTCGACTACTACACTGGGATGGTCTTTGAGGTTTTTGACACTCACGAAGACAATCACCGTTCTCTTTTTGGTGGAGGCAGATACGACAACCTGCTGGAAATATTTGATGTGGACCCTATACCAGCAGTTGGTTTCGGTATGGGAGATATTACCATTCGTGATTTTCTGGAGACGCACAAATTGAAACTAAATGCGTAAAATAGTACTTGATATAGAAACAAAAAACTTCTTTCAAGATGTCGGTAAAAATGATCCAGCTCTTTTAGATATTGCTTTAGTTGCTATTCACGATTCCTTAACTGATTCGTATTCTTCGTACTTAGAGGAAGAATTGGTTAAACTCTGGCCAATACTTGAGCGGGCCGACATACTCATTGGCTTTAATTCAGACCATTTCGATATCCCTCTTCTCAACAAATACTACCCAGGAGATTTAAAGAAAATAAGAAGTCTAGATATTTTAAAAGAAATAAAAAATTCCTACGGACGTCGAATGCGTCTTGACCAATTGGCGGAAGGCACCTTAGGTCAAAATAAAACAGGTCACGGCGACGATGCCATAAACTGGTGGAAAGCCGGTGAGGTGGAGAGAGTTCGTGCCTATTGTACAAACGATGTTAAACTCACTAAAGAACTTTACGACTACGCTCTTGCCAACAATTCACTTGTATTCAAAGAGGGCGGTGCACTCAACAAAATTAAGTTAGACACTTCCGAATGGGAAAAGCCCAACAATCACAAACTCACTTTCTCCTTACCTTTTTGAATGATATAATATCTGTCTAACATAAAATTATGGATCCCGTACGAAGTAACCTTGAATAAGTCGCGAGTATCTATTATTATATAGTGATTAGTAAGCAATAACTTCGTACGGGATGGAACAAAATCAACAAAATACATTTCTTATTCCTCTGGCTATAGTGGTAGCTGGTGGGTTCGTCGCTGCTGCTATTTATTTCGGCACTGACTCTGGTAGTCCGACAACTACTATCAATACTGACCCACAAAATACAGAAATCAATCTTGTCCCCGTAACGGAGAAGGACCATATCCTGGGTAGTAGAGATGCTACATTAGTGATAGTCGAGTATTCAGATACTGAATGCCCTTTTTGTAAAACCTTCCACTACACTATGAAGGAGATAGTGCAAACTTATGATGGAGAAGTTGCTTGGGTCTATAGGCATTTCCCTATCGCCCAATTACACACCAAAGCCATCAAGGAGGCGGAAGCGACAGAGTGTGCTAATGAGCTCGGCGGTAACCAAGCCTTCTGGAAATATCTTGATAATATTTTTGCAACCACTAATTCCAATAACTCACTTGACCCAAGCGAACTACCAAAAATAGCGACAGCCGTAGGCCTTGATGTGACTGCCTTTAATAGCTGCCTCTCAAGCGGCAGGTATACTGAATTTGTGAAAAAAAGTGTGGCGGAAGCGATAAAAGCTGGCGCGTTAGGCACACCTTATTCCATTATCCTTACCAAAGATGGACAAAAAATACTTATAAATGGAGCTGAACCTATTGCCATGGTTAAAACGAAAATTGACGCCCTGCTTAAATAGAGTGGGCTCCCCGCCCGAATGACCGGAGTCATCTGGTCGGGCAGGTTTCCTCAAGATACTTGAGGATAGCATACATAGCATAGGTATCTAGCCCGCAATATTCTCTCATGTCATTCATGATTTGCTGTTTCTTCTCGGGATTTTTGCCCTCCAGTACAGTTTGCATCCACACGCGCTGAGCTTGCCCACCGTTAGAGATGTTGAGTTCTTTATAACTCAATTCAGGCAAAAGAGCTGGTAGAACAAACTTGATTGATGCCTTCCCAAAAAATTCTTTATCCACAAACCAACCTTTAGCAAACGGGGTCATCAGATCAACCATTCTCTCATTTACCCCAGTCAGAAATTTTTCGTATTTGGGACATATTTTCCCCATTTCTAAATTTCTATTTTTCTCAAAAGTCATGAACCAAGAAATTACAGAACCCTTGCCAGAAAAATCAGTTTGGAGATGTTCAAGAAGAGTAGGCACAGGATCGGAATTGTCTGTGTGTAAATATTCTTTGTGTATTAATTTGCCTCCCAGCTTATCCAAAATATGGAGTGAGTATTGGAAAGGCACTTGCTGATATGGTCGGTAACCATCGAAGGCTGGTATGACACCAGCCATGGTCTCATAATCTAAGAAATGTAATGGGTATTTTAAAGCATCGAGAAAATTTCTGATCTCTTCGCTATTTATATGCTGAACTCCAGACCTCATAGCTTCGACTTGCCGTAATTGCTTTGCTGTCAGTGGACCATCGAGCGGAATCTCATTCAACAATTCTATGCCACTATCTTCGAGCCAAGCAATTGTATCCGGATCTGGACTGCAAAGCTTATAAATACTGTAGCGGGGCAATTCACCTTTGATCGCTTGGAAAATGTTTAGCCATTCTTTCAGCGTGTCCCCACCACTTTTAAGATGACGGGGAGAAATATCTGGCATCTCCTTTTCCTTAAGAACCTTAAACGCTTTTGAGATATTCTCGCGCGTTTCTAGAAGACTTTCGCGTACCTCCTCTGTCACATCCGATTTCTCACTGATACTTGCTGGATCAATTTCACCCTGTCTCACATATTTATTGTTCACATGGAGTACATACATATTTCGAACAGTTAATCCGGCTTTCTCAAGCACAATGGTCTGGAAGGCAAGATCGGGAATATGTTCTGGCTTAACGCTGGTAGAAGATTTGATTTCATATAAATCGTAAACTTTATCACCTACTTTCTCCAAGACATCGAAGATAGACGTGATACTGCCTGCCCCGCCAAGGGCGGGGTCAACCTCAAATCTACCTTGCAGAATTACCTCTGTCCCCTTCTCAATTTCTTTCTTTGTCAGATCAGGTAGAGCATAATACTTCGTACCGCTAAATTCATTACCGTTCTTATAACCAAGTTTGACGGCGTTGGGACCTGCCTGCGCAGGCAGGAAAAGTTTCTCAGCATATTGCTCAAAGAGACTACCTTCGTCAAAAAGTGCTTGTAATCCCTCGTCTGGAAGGGGTAACTTATCTTTGTCGTATTTCTTAAGCCACAACCATGTCGGATGCTTCAGAAACATCATGAATTCTGATTTGGATATTACCATTGCTGTTATAATACCATAAAATCATGATTTTTAGCCATATTTTCCAAGTCCCAAAAATCCTTGACAATAAAACTGGTTATGCTATACTATCAAGTAGGAAGTACGAAAACGATCGCCCGGCGCCAATAACGATTGAGACGCCAGAAAGGCAGATCGTCAAGAGGCCAGAGCGGTTTGACAAGCCGGAAGGACTTGTCACAAGCATGAAGGAGCTAGACTTCATCTTGAAACTGATCTGTAGAGTGTGCGGCTGCCTCTTTATTCCGCACTCCACGGGGGGGGTAAATTCCCGCTAAGGTAATCCATGGCCACCGTAATACGAGGTGGAACCCGTCAGAGTTATCGCGACTTAAGTTACGATAACCGATGACAACCTGGATATTGTTTTTAGGGATGTGAGTTGGTAATAATCTAGCTGCCAGCTCACATCCTACTTCCACAAGGCTCGACGGCATATCGTCGGCCTTTTTTATTTCTAATTTTTAATTTACAAAAGCTGTAATCCTCTCAAGAGTTTAACACTACCTCAGCAGAAATAGCTTCTAGTCTAAAGTATTGGGGATTACGAAAAGGTTGATTTTTACGGTCTAATATGCTATTACTAACGGTAGACAAGCAATACATTTGTAAGCCAGAAACCGAACAACGAATAAATATGAGGAGGAATAATATGGAACCATTTTTGGTGCGCACCCGCGACAAAGTCGGAGTCATCCTGATGTTTGGTACCGGGTCACTTGCCGTCCTCACGGCCGTAAGTCAGTTTATCATCTATCTCATCATTGAGAAGAGAATTACGGCTGGGGAATGGCTTTCTCTTGTTATTATGATCGTGATGGGGTTACTCTTCCTGTGGGTGGGAATCCTGTGGGTGAGAAGAGAGCTCCTTAAGAGAAACTGCCCTTCCTCATCATAACCACTCTTCTGCAGATTCAAGCCTCCGCGTAGGAAAGCTCCGGCTTTACAACGTGGGGCTTTTCTATTTTTGTACATCGTCAATGTTAAATACTCAGTAAATACTCAGTGTTTAACATTATAGCGCTATTTCGCCATACGTTACTTTGATGCTATAGCATTGTTATAACGTATGCAGTAAATACACAGTGAAGTAAATTTTATGGCATTTCTGTAACACCGAGATCTCTACAAATTTTACGAGCTGTGAAATTGTTAATCTCTTTGTGACGAGGAACGGAAGAAGAACGCCTAGTTACCATATTAATGAAGATACTGTGACGTGATCCTTCACGCACAAGAGTGCAAGCCTTCTTTAATCAGATATCGAACTAAATCAATCCTTTTCATGCACGGGACACAGAAACAGATTCACGAATAACACCTTTGGAATTTTTGAGCTTATTGAATAAACGATTAGTTTCTATAACTAATGTTAGAGCTTCTTTGAGATTTTCTCTAGCTTCCTTTAAAGTCTTGCCTTGAGTATTAACACCAGATATTTCTTCTATCCAAGCGGCATACCACCCTCCAGACTTTTTATATAAAGCAGTATAAGAATTTGTCATGTTCACTATATTATCTAAAACGCCGGAAAATTACAATACTTACTTACCACCCTTTCAACATCATCCATAAGCTGAGCTTAGGATATTTCTTAAACCACAGCCACGCCGGATGCTTCAGAAACATCATGAATTCTGTCTTAGACCCTTTAGTTAACCTTTGTCACCCTAATCGCGCAAGAATGTCACCTCATAGGGTTAACTGGACAGGTGGTTGACATACAACCTAAAAGGTGCTAAACTCTAAAGTAGAAGTAAAAAAATAGGCTCAGCAAATAAACTCAAGGAGGTAGTTTTATGTCTCGCCCTTTTTCTGATGGCGATGGTCCCTGCATTGGGCTTGTTGTTGGTTTAATTGTTTTTATTTTAATCGCGATTACGGTTTTCATGAGCCCCCGATTAAAGACAAGCGTGGGGGGTCCTGTGATTGAGCAGGGCCTAGATAACGCGATGAACAAGCATGAGCTTGTCATGTACTCAATACTGAATGGCTATGCAAGACGGTCCAAATAATCACGTCCTGATCAAGCCGATAGAGCAATTTCGCTCCCTGCTACGTCTTCGGACATAGCGGGTTTCTTTTTTAAAAGTGTTTAATAAAATAAGGATATATCGCTATACGTTACTTTGATGCTATAGCATTATTATAACGTATGTGTCTAAAATTTAGCTTAGGACATTTCACATATCAAAGACGATCTTTGACATTAATACCTTCTCAAACGATTAATTTTCTCGTGTTGGCGGATTTTTTCATGCGCTTTGGCTTCTATCTGACGAATACGTTCGCGAGCGACTCCGAAAACTTTACCAACTATCGAAACCGTTGTTCATTACTGATAGTAATATAACTCTATGAGAAAACGTCTGAAATCCAAACGCCATTCCTGCCCACTTTGCAAACCAAATAAGACTGGCCATTCTTGCCGCTGGTCAGAAAAAGAACTGGAATCTTTGTGTAGATGGGAGAAAGAGAAAACTAATTATTTGAGAGCTCTTTCTTGAGAATAGGGATGTCGTTCTTGACTGTATCCCAAATCACATCTACTTTCATATCAAAATAGTTATGGATAGCCCGGTCTCTAAAACCAATGATGTCTTTCCATGGAAGTTTAACTTTGTTTTTAGTTTCATCGGAGATTTTCTTTGAGATTTCTCCAATTAAAGTTAGTTGCATGAGAACGCCGCTTTGTCTCAACTCATCTTCCTTAAAAGACTTCTCATCTATGTCCGAGGTATATTTTTCTATCTTTCTTACAGAATCTAAAATGTAATTAAGATAGGCCTGATCATTCTTCATATATTTTTTTCAAGTCTGATCGAATGTACGATTCAAAATGAGAAATTATATTCCCCTCCGTAACCAAATCGACTTTCTTGTTTAAACTATCTTCTAATTTTCCAATCAATTCCATATACCTGAACATCCCCATCGGCCCGGGCCCTAGTTCCACGAGCAAATCCACGTCGCTATCAGGGTGGCTGTCCCCTCGGGAGACAGAGCCAAAAACTGACGCTTTTTTAACGCCGTATTCCCGTAAAATCGGGGTTACTTTTTCTTTAACTTCGCTTATTTGCATAATGCCTAGCAATTATAGCACATTAAATTTTAATACCCCCTCAAACGATTAATTTTCTCATGTTGGCGGATTTTTTCATGCGCTTTGGCTTCTATCTGACGAATGCGTTCACGAGTAACACCAAAAACCTTTCCCACTTCTTCGAGAGTATGAGTGTAACTGTCTAAGAGCCCATGACGCATCTCCAAAATTTTCCTCTCCTTTGGAGGCAGGTCGTTTAAAATCTCACGCACCTGGTCGGAAATAATACGCCGTGACGAATCCTGATCTGGAGAAAGAATTTTATCATCTGCCAAGAAATCTCCGAGTTTACTTTTGTCGTCTTCGCCGTCATTGCCTACCGGGCTCTCGAGAGAAATCGTAGATTGGTCGATTTTCTCAATCTGATAAATTTTTTCCACATCCAAATTCATCTCTAATGCAATTTCTTCTTGCAAGGGCTCCCGCCCAAGATCTTGGGACAAGCGCCGAACAACCTGTTTATACTTAGCAATAGTCTCGACCATGTGCACTGGCACACGAATAGTACGTGACTGATCAGCCAGAGCGCGAGTAATGGCTTGCCTAATCCACCATGTTGCATAGGTAGAAAATTTGAAACCCTTGGTCCAATCAAATTTTTCCACTGCTTTGTGCAATCCCAAATTTCCTTCTTGAATCAGATCGAGTAGAGTCAGATCAGGACTGCGATTAGCATATTTCTTAGCAATCGAAACTACTAAGCGGAGATTGGCTTTCATTAATAAATTCTTGGCATCCTCGTCTCCCCCCTCAATTCTTTTAGCCAACTCCTTTTCTATTGAACCGGCAATTAGAGGATACTGACCGATTTCCCTAAGGTACATTTGAATAGAATCATAAGACGAATCACCTCTTGAGTAGGCGTAGTGCTTACCAGTCTCTTCTTTAGGCATCTCCAACAACCCTCCACCTTCAAGAATATCGACACCGAGAACGTGTAGTTTCTCATACAGATTATCAAGAAACATTATATTAGTCTCAATAGTTGGAAACTCTTTAAGAATTTCATCGTAGGTAACGAAACCGCGTTCTTTACCACGCGTGGCAAGACGTTCCATTTTGAGCACTTCATCAATTTTCTTTTTGGTGAGCGATTTGGCTTTCTGTTTAGTCTGTTTCTTAGACTTGGGACCTTTTTTAATCTTTTTTAGCATCTTTTTTCTCAAAGCTTGATGTTTCTCTTTATTCTTGTGTTTTTTGTTTTTTTTCATGCAAAAGTTCTTTATTCTATAACGCTTTCTTTTTTTCCTCGAGAGCCCTCATTTGACTATGCACCTTTTGTATCATAATGGTCAAGTTTGTAATCAACTTGCCATCTTTAGACGCTTCGGCTCGTGAAAGTTCGGATTGTAACTGACTAAGATTATCGCGTAACATGAGCTTAGAGAGATTATTCATGAGTTCTGATTCTTCCTTCTTAAGAACAAGTCCTTCAGAAATAGACTCGGGTAATTCCTTTTGCCATAGTTTAATTTCGGCTAGACGTTTTTCAATCTGATCCCTCTGTGATAGAAGAGGTTCTTCCTTAGAACTAGAGCTGGATCTTTTTGAATCCCCAAGATCTAACCTTTGAGAAACATCAACCCTTTTAACCTTCTTTAAATCTTCCCAAAATATTTCTTCTTTGATACCTGTACGCTTGGCAAGCATCGAGACAAAGTGTGATTGTTCAATGGTACTCCTAATAAGTTGAATCATCGGAAGAATTGCTTTTTCAATCTGCTTGCCAAGTTTTCTTGAATCTTTCTCTCTTTCTTCTATCTTATTGAAGAAAAACTCTACAGCTGGAAGCGACTCACGAATAATATCTTTCCACTTTTGAGGATTTGTTCGTACTACCTCTGCCGGATCAAGACCTTTTGGTAGATTCGCCACTTTTACTTCCAGACCCAAGACAATTCCAAGCATACTTGCTTTTTCAGCTGCTTTTTCACCAGCCAAATCTCCATCAAATGCGATAATTATTCGTGAAGAAAAACGTTTTAGACGCTCGAGATGCATACGAGTAAATGCAGTACCGGAAGAAGCCACAGTGTTTTTGACTCCAGACTGGTGAGAAAGCACCAAATCTGTTTGCCCTTCTACAAGAATGGTGTAATCTTTCTTACGTATTTGGTCTTTAGCTTTATCTAGACCATATAATACTTCGCTTTTAGTAAAGAGAATGGTCTCAGGACTATTTAAGTACTTCGGTTCAGTTTCTTTCGACAAGGCTCGACCAGAAAAAGCAATAATTGAACCATTCGAATCCGCAAGTGGAAAAATGATACGGTCTCGAAAAACATCATAAGGTTCTTGACTCGAACTTGTATCACTAATTTTTGCGAGGCCCGCCTTCAGTATTATATCTTTTTCATGGCCATGATCTCGAAGATAAGTATAGAGTGAGCGCCATTCGGCTGGTGCATAGCCCATACGCCACTCATTGATTGACGCTTCGCTTATTCCCCTCGAAGCGATGTAACCGAGTGCTAGATTATTATCAGTTAATTCTTTTTCAAAGAACTTTGTGGCCTCTTCAAGAACGTTCCAAATTTTGTCTTTTTCCGTTTTTGATTCATCACTACGGTATTCGATCTCTACTCCCGCTTTCTCTGCTAGAAGTTTTAAGGCTCCACGGAAATCCAAACCCTCTACTTCTTCCATAAAAGTGAAAATATCTCCCTTGGCACCACAACCGAAACAAAAGAAACTTTGACGCACAGGTGAGACAAAGAAGGATGGCGTCTTTTCGTTATGGAATGGGCAACGTGCTTTGAAACTAGTTCCCGCCTTTTCTAGTTTGATATATCCTGAAACTATCTCGGCTATATCTAACCGTTCTTTGATTGTGTTGACATCGCCTCGCATATCAATTTTTCTTTATAGCCATTCTTGAAACTAGTACCCGCTGGTATAAGATGGCCGATGATAACATTTTCTTTCAAACCAACAAGATTATCTTCAGCACCCCGAATAGCAGCTTGAATCAGCACACGAGGCGTATGCTGAAATGAAGCGGCGGATAGGAAACTAGAACGAGAGAGCGAAACTTCCGTGATACCCATGATGACAGCGTCAGCTGTTGCCTCCTTAAGTCCCCCTTTATTCATTTGATCATTAACTTCAGTAAATAGAGAAACTTCAATAATATCCCCATGAGTAAAGTGGGTATCCCCTGAATCTTTAATTTTGCGACGAGCAAACATTTGGCGCACGATTAGCTCAATATGTTTACGCGACACCGCAGCACCTTGAAGCTCGTAGAGTTTTGAGACTTCGTGAATAATATAATTCTCTGTTTTTTCTCGACCAGCGTAACGGAAAAGTTCGTCTAGATCTACCGAACCATCCGTCATAAAATCACCCTTTTTGACATTCTGACCAACTTTGATCAGAAGAAATCTAGAAGCGGGGACGGTATATTCATTATCGAGTTTCTTTGTCCCGCTCGCCCGAACAGTAGTTCTGGCAGGTTTCGTTTCTCCTAGATCGGGAGTAATAACTATGAGTTTATCGTGACCAAGTACTTTAATTTCAGTCACCATTCCATCAAGATGACTGATAACTGCAGCCACTTTTGGCTTGCGCTTCTCAAATATTTCTTCAACACGTGGTAAACCGGCAGTAATATCGCCTCCGGCCGAGGCAATTCCACCAGCGTGGAAGGTGCGCATAG
This sequence comes from bacterium, assembly GCA_030650605.1. GTDB lineage: Bacteria > Patescibacteriota > Minisyncoccia > Phycocordibacterales > Zambryskibacteraceae > UBA5004. The sequence goes on along the minus strand of JAUSDP010000018.1, from coordinate 9,364 downwards.
TCAACTGTGTTCCTGGCTCACCAATAGCTTGAGCCGCTACTGTACCCACCGCCTCACCCAATTCGATTAGCTTATTATTACCAAGATCAACACCATAACACTTAACGCAAACACCATGTATAGATTTGCAAGCGAGGGGCGAGCGGACATTTACGGACTCGACCGAAGCTTTGTCCACTATTTCCGCATCTATCTTGGTAAAAAGATGTCCGCGCTTAAACAATAACACGCCGGCACTGTCGGATAGATCAGTAGCAAGAATCCTGCCTTTAATATTTTTTGATAATAACATTTCAATACCAGAAGCAGTTTTCTTACGAATAATCGTACCCTCTTTAGCGCCACAATCTTCTTCGGTCACAATTTCATCTTGCGCTACATCAAAGAGTCGACGGGTTAGATACCCAGCCTTAGCAGTATTAAGAGCAGTATCAGTTAGACCCTTACGACTACCGTGAGTGGTGATAAAATATTCCAGTGGAGTTAATCCTTCCTTGTAACATGATAAGATGGGAAACTCTAGAGCAACGCCCGCAACATTTTGGATAATACCTTTCATACCTGCCATTTGGTTGAGATTACCGAGAGAACCTCTAGCTTCCGAATAAGTTATATCGTAGACGGAATCATTGATGCCGAGAGTGGCAGGAATAAGTTTTTCGACTTCAGATTTAATTCCTTGCCAAATTTCAACCGATTTAGTAATACGTTCAGATTCAGATAAAAGACCTTCTCTATACTGACCAATTACTTCATTAACTGCTACTCGACCTTTATCAATAATAACTTTCTTGCCCGAAGGAATTTTTACATCCTCCAGTCCCCAAGTAACTCCAGAACAAGTAGCGTAACGAAAACCGAAATTTTTAATCTTATCCATAATTGGTGGAATATTTTCGATACCATAACGTTCAATCAAATCATCAACTAATTCCGACATCTTCTTACGGTTCATTTCATGATTTAGGAAAGGATAATCCTGTGGCAAAATAACATTAAATAACAATCGTCCCACAGAAGTTTCAAATAATTTACCTCCAAAAGATTTGTATCTTTCCGTATCAGTCGGCAAGACAGAAATTTTAGCACGAAGACTGACAGCCCCAAATTCATAAGCAGTGATAGCGCTATTGGGATTGGAGTAATACTTACCCTCACCCTTCTCACCGAGAAGTATGCGAGTCATCCAGTAAGTACCGAGCACAATATCGAGTAGTTTAGCCGAAATCACTGGTTCACCATTACCCGGCTTCAAAATATTTTTATCTGCTGCCATAATTAAACGTGCTTCGGCTTGAGCTTCTTCGGAAAGAGGCACATGAACAGCCATCTGATCACCATCAAAGTCAGCATTAAAAGCGGTACAAACAAGTGGATGAAGTTGAATAGCATTACCCTCGATAAGTATCGGCTGAAAAGCTTGAATACCTAGACGATGCAAAGTGGGGGCACGATTAAGAAGAACGTATTTCCCTCGGATAACTTCTTCGAGAATCGCCCAAACTTCCGGGATAGCATCTTCAATGAGACGACGGGCACCAGGGATATTATATGAGAGCTCGCGCTTCAAAAGTTCAGAAACAATAAATGGCTTGAAAAGTTCCAGAGCCATATGTTTAGGAAGACCACATTGATGAAGCTTCAATTCCGGGCCAACTACAATAACCGAACGACCAGAATAATCGACACGCTTACCCAAGAGATTCTGCCTAAAAAGACCTCTCTTGCCCTTAAGATTATCCGACAATGATTTTAGTGGCCGACGCTGAGATTGATTACCAGAAATACTTGAATGTCTAATAGTGTTGTCTATCAGAGCATCGACTGCTTCCTGGAGAATTCTTTTCTCATTACGTAAGATAACATCCGGAGCATTTATCTCTTTAAGCTTCTTGAGACGATTGTTACGGTTAATAACGCGACGATAAAGATCATTGACATCAGATGTAGCATAACGTCCTCCATCAAGAGGCACCATCGGTCTAATAGCCGGTGGAATGACAGGAATACGTATTAGAAACATCCATTCCGGCCTATTGCCAGCATTAATCATCCATTGGATAGTCGAGAGACGCTTGTTCAAACGAAGAATTTCTGTCGCAGGAGCATGTTCGAGTTCTACTTCTAGCTCTTTTAAGAGTTTCTCAAGATTAATCTCTTTTAAAATATTATATATCGCTTCCGCGCCAATCCCTGCTTCAAAAATAGTGGGATATTTCATAGACGATCGATGATATTCGATTTCATTAAGCACTCGACCTGGCAGCAGAGCCTCGATATCACGTCGAGTAGCAAGCGCCAACTCCTTGAGAGCGAGCTTACTCTTGTCATCTTGAAGAGTTTTCATTTTGGACTTAAATTCAGATTCTAAATCTCTAAGAACTCGGGCCCTTTCTGTCTCCGAAATACTAGTGACTATATAACCAGCAAAGTAGACAACCTTTTCAAGGTCTGAGACAGGGATACCCATGACTAATGAAATCCTCGAAGGAACATTTTTTAGAAACCAGATGTGAGCCACAGGAGTAGCAAGCTCTATATGACCCATACGGTCACGTCGTACTATAGAACGAGTAATTTCAACGCCACACTTTTCACATATAATACCTTTGTATCGAATACCACGATATTTGCCACAATAACATTCGAAATCTTTGTCAGGCCCAAAAATTTTTTCATCAAAAAGACCGTTGCGTTCGCTTCTTTGCGTACGATAATTTATGGTCTCTGGTTTAGTCACTTCGCCATATGACCATTCTTTAATGCGATCAGGAGAAGCGAGTTTAATGCTTATAACATCAAACTCTTTAGCTACATTAGCTTTTGTTTTGTAATTAGGCATTATTTTTAGGATTATCTGGTTTCTTCTTTAACTCCACATCAAGCGCAAGACCACGAAGATTATTCAATAAAACATGAAACGATGCCGGTAGATGTGGTTCGGGAATCTTTTCCCCTTTAACTATCGCGTCGAAAGCGGCACTACGACCTAAGATATCATCGGATTTGATAGTTAACATTTCACGGAGAGTGTGACTTGCACCGTGACCAAGTAGAGCCCAAACCTCCATCTCCCCAAAACGCTGACCACCATTTTGAGCCTTGCCTCCCAATGGTTGTTGCGTGATGAGAGAATATGGGCCAATAGATCGCATATGTATCTTATCTTCAACCATGTGGTGAAGTTTCAGTATATACATATAACCAATAGCGATTTCCTGATTAAACGATTCGCCGGTACGACCATCGAAAAGTTTGATCTTGCCAGACTCTTTAAAGTTTGCCTTGACAAGTTCCTCCTTAATCTCATCATCAGTCGCACCGGCAAATGGCGGCACGATTGCTTGATAATTGAGAGTGTGTGCTGCCAGACCTAAATGCATTTCTAAAATTTGCCCGAGATTCATACGGGAAGGTACACCAAGTGGAGTAAGGATCACATCAATAGGAGTACCATCGGCCATGTAAGGCATATCTTCAATCGGCAAAATTCTAGAAATAACACCCTTGTTACCGTGTCGACCCGCCAACTTGTCACCCACGGAAACGTTTCTCAATTGTGCTACTTGTATATGAATCTGTTTTAGAATTCCCGAATCAAGTTTATCCCCGGTTTCGCGAGTAAAAACTTGCACTGAAATAACCCGACCTCGCTTGCCCCCCTCCATACGCTTAGAGGTATCCTTAACATCGCGAGCCTTTTCACCGAAAAGAGAACGAAGCAAACGTTCTTCTGGAGTTAGTTGGGATTCACCCTTGGGAGTAATTTTACCTACTAAAATATCGCCGGAACGTACTTCGGCACCAACCCTAATAATGCCATCTTCGGCCAAGTTCTTTAGCTTTGATTCTCCGACATTTGGGATATCACAAGTCGTCATCTCTGGTCCAAGTTTGGTATCTCTAACATTAACCGTAAACTCCTCGATATGAATTGAGCTAAATTTGCTTTGCTCTACCAAACGCTCGGATATGATAATGGCATCTTCGTAATTAGCTCCCGACCAGGACATGAATGCTACCAAAACATTCTGACCAATAGACATTTGACCGTCAGAAGAAGAGGAACAGTCAGCTAAGACAGAACCCTTTTTAACCTTTTGTCCCAATTCAACCGAAGGTCTTTGGTGGAAAGTAGTAAAACCATTGGTCATGGAGAAATTTACAAGTGGAAACTTATGAAGATTACCCTTACCGTCCTTGATTATGACTAACTTGCCATCCACATAAGATACGACCCCATCCACGTTTGAGAAAATTACACGACCAGTATCACGAATCGCCACTTCCTCGATACCGGTAGCCACTAAAGGTACTTCCGGAACTATGCAGGGTGTGGCCTGTTTCTGCATGTTGGAGCCCATGAGCGCGCGGTTAGCATCATCGTGATTGAGAAACGGAATCATCGAGGTCGCTATCGAGAAAGCTTGATTGGTCGCCACATCAATGAAATTGACCTCATTCTTAGGAAGTGTTTGGGGTGTTCCTTTGACGCGTACTTCAACCATTTCGGGAACTATTTTATTGTCTTCAACTTGAATCGCCGCGTGAGCAATAATTGAGTTTTCTTCCTCCAAGGCATTGAGGTACTTAACTTCTCCAGTAAGTCTACCCTTCGAAACCACCGCATAGGGGGTCTCGATCATACCGAATTCGTTGACACGAGCATATGCGGCTAGACGCAAGATAAGACCAATATTCGGACCTTCTGGAGTCTGAATCGGGCAGAGACGACCATAGTGTGAAGGGTGGACATCACGCACTTCGTAACCGGCGCGAGCACGGTTGAGACCACCAGCACCGAGAGCAGAGACGGTGCGAAGATGTTCGAGTTCTTCTAGAGCATTGGTTTGTTGCATAAATTGCGAAAGTTGATTAGTCGTGAAGAACTCTTTCATCCTTGCCTGTAGAGGTTTAGGAGAAATAAATTGTACCGGCAAAGTAACATCAGTATCTATAGTGGACATCCGATTTTGAATATTTCTTTTTATTTGAGCCATGCCGACACGAATCTTCTGTTGGAAAAGTTCTCCTACAAGACGCACTCTTCGAGAGCTTAAGTGATCGATATCATCTGCCATAGAACCGGGAGTGGTATTAAGATGAATGATATGAGAGATGATAAAAACTAAATCGGAAAGTGAGAGAGTGCGACGTTCCATCTCTTTAGCAGTCTCTTTGATATCAAAACGATTATTGAATCGGAAACGTCCGACGCGAGAAAGGTCATAGCGTTCTTTGTCAAAGATGGAATGCACGAACTCACGCGCATTGTCGGCAGCGGCCAAATCACCATCACGCAAACGTTTGTGGATTTCTATAGAAGCCTCGTCGATAGTGGTGGTATGATCTTTCGCCAAAGTCTTCTCAATAAAATCCTTGGCTCCAGAAACACCATTAAAAAGATCAAAAATTTTCTCATTTGAAACCACACCACTCGTCCCAGCAGGCAGAAAAACACGAAGAAGAGTAGTAATAGGAAACTTCCTTTTACGGTCAATACGTACATATAAAGTTCCATCCAGATCAGTCTCAAGTTCAATCCAAGCTCCGCGACTAGGTATGATCTTGGCACCAAAAGTTTTTTTGCCTTTCAATTCTTGAGCGGTGAAGGATATCCCGGTCGAACGAGCAAGCTGTGGCACTACCACACGTTCAATACCAGAGATAATAAAAGTGCCATGAGAGGTCATAAGGGGAAAGTCGGCCATAAAGATTTCTTGTTCTTTCTCCGTGTTCATAATTAGATTCTTTAGCCGTACCCGCACTTTTAAAGGTGCCTCGTAAGAAAGCTTTCTATTCTTGGCTGTGTATTCATCAAATTTTGGTTCCGCTAACTCAAAGCTGGTAAAATCAAGCTGAAACTTTTTTGCTGAAAAATCTTTGATAGACGAGAATTCTTCAAAAACTTCTTTGAGGCCTTTTTCAATTAGCCATTTAAACGATTCTACTTGCGATATCACCAAATTCGGTATATCGGTCAAAGGTGCTCTAAACCGACCGAAATACTTCTTTATCCGAGGCGTAGTTGTCAGATCTTTAATATTAGAATTTGATGATGGCATTATTATAAAACAAAAAAATTCGAAACACTTCGCCAATCGCTGTGTCTTCGAAGAAGGTTATTAAATTGTACTAAAAAACCCCTATTTGCCGTAACTCAATCGTTATCGCTATCCTACCTCAAAAGCCTATTTCTTGTCAACACCCTGTATCCGTCCATAACATTTTAGCGCATACGATACTTTAGTGCGACCGCATTATTTTATAGTATATGAGATTTGATAAGAAATAAAAAACAGCCCGGCCGAGAACCGACCACTCTGATGAGTAGAGGTTCTCGGCATGGGCTACGATGGGAAGCATCGGCATTAACCACGCCAACGACAAAGGTTGATTATCTTGAGGATGTTCAGTACCTTCTCCTGTATGTTCACCAACTGTTTCCCATCCAATGGTATAGGGTCAGATTGGCAAATACCGTTGAGATCTTGAGCAAGGGTAAATAGGTCAGGTTGTGGATCTTGGGTGACAAACATCTCACAGAAGAGCGAGAAGCGACGGAACTCTTTTGAAAAATGGTCTTCGGGAGGTAATAACAACGAGTTCACAAACCCCACCGTTTCCTTGATACTGTTACGATCTGCGTCACATAACGGACGACCCTCGCAGAGCTTCTCTAGTGCACAGAGTGTATCGGCTACACTCCATGCAACACCGGCAAAAACATCCTCAGAAAGCACGGACTGTACCATGGTCATACTATGTTCCTCCTTAGTAAGAGATGTGATTTCCTAGGCCATCCTATTTATTCTAAAATCACACTATCAATAATATCAATTCAATGCAAATCTATGACCAATTACTTGTGTTTTCGTTTCCATTCCTCTATCTTGGCACGATGGCCGGAGAGAAGAACTTTGGGCACGCGATATGACTTCCCTTTATAGGAAAAAACTTCTGGACGAGTATAAACTTCCGAACTCGATACTCGTCGCTCTTCAAGCGAATCGAAATTACCCAAAATACCGGGCACCTGCCGAGCCATGACATCTATAATCGTCATGGCCGGCAACTCACCTCCGGTCAACACAAATGGTCCAACTGATATTTCATCTACCTTAAAAACTTTTTTAACCCGAGCATCAATACCTTCATATCTACCACAAACGATTATCACATTCTTATATTTTTTCGCTACTTTTGCCGCGTAAGAATTAGTAAATTGTTTTCCACTTGGACTCAAAAATATGATTTTATGCTTTCCTCGAGCTTTGGTGACAGCGACAGCAATTGCCTTCACCACTGGCTCGGCTTGGATGACCAAACCTGGACCACCTCCATAAGGTGGTTTGTCGATACGCACAGTCTTATTGGCCGCAGGTCCCGAGCGAACGTGAGGGACAAAATCACGAGGATTATAGAAAGATACCCTAATTTTTTTATCTTCTATCGCGCGCTTTAAAATAGACTCACCGAGATATGAGCCAAACGCTTTGGGAAAAAGGGTGATAATGTGAAAATGCACTCTATTCTAAATTCAAATCTTCCATTGCTTCATCGAGAGTTTTTCCGCCCGAGGCGGATCCGCCTATGGCGGAAGAGGTGGAACTATTTGAGTGCCATGACTGCCCGCCAGAAGGTTCATTAATCTTGAGATTTATACGGGCATTATTCTTCATACCTACCACGCGTAGAAGTATCCTGATAGCTTTGGCAGTATTACCAGCTCGACCTATGACCTTGCCCATATCATCTGGATGAACATCGAGACTCATAAGCACACCCATTTCATCAACGGTTCTTTTGATCTTAATATCGTCTGGGTAATCCACCAGCGCCTTTACAACATATTCTAGAAACTGGACATCATCAATCATAATCTTCTCTTTAGTTAAGGAATAATCAGACAGTCTCTTTCCCCCCCTCGACTTTGCTCGGGGCAAGTACTACCGGCTCTATTATATCACTAATCACCTTTGCCACAGGAGCTTTCTTTGATATGGCTGAAACATTGATTTTTTTAGCATTGATAATCTTATGTTTTACTAAAAGATTATGGATAGTATCAGTCGGATTAGCACCCTGAGAAAGCCAATATTTGATACGTTCGGTATTGAGAGCACTTGCCCCGCCATTGACGGCGGGGTCGCTTGACTTACGAGGGTCATAAGAACCTAGAATTTCTTTGAAGCGACCACTCTTGGTTGAATTCTTTGAATCGGTCAAAACAAGCCTGAAGCTCGGCTCGTGCTTCCTGCCCACCCTTTGTAATCTGATTCTAAGCATGGGAGTAGACTAACAATAAATGCCGCATCAGTCAATTTTATAAATCTTTCTCCGCTTCTATAAATTCATCTAGTTCGCCATCGAGCACCTTCTCCACATCACGAACTTCGACGTTTGTACGATGGTCTTTGATCATTTTGTACGGATGCAATACATATGAACGGATTTGATTACCCCACTCTATTTGGGTCGTTTTGGAAATATACATCCCTTTTTCTTTCGCTTTACGTTCCGTTTCGAGTAGTTTGTACAGTTTAGCTTCAAGCATACTTTGCGCTTTTTCCCTGTTCTGCATTTGTGAACGTTCCGATTCGACATGCACTGCCAAATTAGTAGGAATGTGAACTAGACGTACTGCCGTCTCACGTTTGTTAACATTTTGTCCTCCCGGAGCAGACGATCTCGAATATTCGGTCTTTATATCATCCGGCGGAATTTTTACCTCATCTGGTTTCTCAAATTTCGGAATCACTTCCACCATAGAGAACGAAGTATGACGCAATGATTTAGCATTAAAGGGAGAAATTCGTACTAGGCGATGAACTCCGGATTCACCCTTGAGTGTGCCATAAACACCTGCCTCGCCGGCAGGCGGGCTTTTACCAGTGATCTCTAAAGTAATATTCCTATACCCCCCATGATCATTCTCGTTTTTATGAATTATCGAATATCTCCACTTTTTCTTAGCGAAAAATTTCAAATACATCTCAAGAAGAATGTGCGAGAAGTCCTCCGCATCATCCCCACCAGCACCAGAGAATATTGTCATGACGGCTCCCCCACTGTCATACTTCCCTACTCCGGCCAAAGCATTTTTTAATTCCTGAAGCTCTTTAATCTTGGATTGCGCCGAATTTTTATCCAGCCAGAAATCAGCCGAGGACATGTCGGTTTCTATTTCTTCTATTTTATTTTGAATTTCTTCTTTACTCATGGAGTACCTTTACGATACCGCTAGAACCTACTTTATCAAAAATAGCTGAAAATCTCCAGCGTGCCTCGCGCCCGCCAAAGGCGGGCAGGCGTGTACGCATTTCTCCAAAGGAGAAAAGTGAGGCACGCAATCCACCGAACG
>JAUSDP010000082.1 GCA_030650605.1 bacterium | reverse complement strand
TTTCTTGGTTTGATTTTGACGTGCGTAGCTGCTGAGTTTTCGAACGATTGTCGCTTGTGTGACGTCTTTCTGCGCTAACGATGCCAGGATGCGTTGAACATTGGGCCATTCAGTGATGATGATATCTTCGTATATTTTGCGTGATGGTTTGATAAGTAGATCGCCATAGTCCTTAAGGTTTTGAAAGCCAACTAATTTCTCCATCTTTTTATGTAAATTCCGATATCGTGGTGCAAACTGATATCCGAAAGCTTTCAAGATGAAAAAATTTACTTGATTTGTTCCATGCGTGTCGGTGGAATGCAGCTCTGGTTTGATGTCCGAGGTATTGTTGTAAAGAATATCGAATACGTAGTGGCTCTCGTGTTCGTGTGTCCCTATAATCTTTGCATTGATCGGTACATGGCTGGCGACTATGGTGTATCCACTGACGCCTTTGTGTAACCCAAAATATTTTGGTGAATACCGGGAGTTAACAGTATTAATCTGAGTTTCTATCCGCTGTCCATCACTGCTGGAATGCACTTCATCGCGGATTTCGAATAGGTGAAATGCCGATAAGGATCCGGTCGCATTGCTTATCTCGTCATTGGATCCATGAAGCGTTTCCTGGCGTAAAAAATTGCGTGCGGTATTTAAAAGTGAAGCAAAATTCAAGCCCGAAACTTCAGCCATTTTCCCGATGCCCATATTAGTTCCCATGGCAACGATGCAGGCAAGCAGTTCCTTCGGATCCGGTTCGTGTTTTACATAGCGATCAAGTACATGCGTGAATGAATGCAAAAAACCAGTACGCTGATGGACAAACCACAAAAGGTCGGCGACACCTATACCCGGAAGTTTGCCGTAGAACGGACTGTTGACAGGCTCCTCCTCACTAGGATAGAGCAATGCCCATTTCTTTTTTTCGCCTCGGCCGCTAACCTTGATGTGTTGATTTACTGCATCCGTAATGCGTTGATTGACCGCCTGGATTTTCGTCTCAAGCTCAACTTGCAGCTGTTCTAGCGTTTGCTCAATTGGGGCACTCAGAATTGAGGCTCCGATTTCCTGCAGGATCGCATCCTTGTTCTTCCAGCGTTCGTCACTGATTAGATCATCTTCGAAACGCCTGAACTCAACACTATCTCTGACAAATAAATTACCTGCTTCTAATGCGTTGCGCAATAAACGATAGAGCAGAAATTCATAACGATCGACATTTAATGGATTTTCTTTATCCCCGTCTTTGCAATCGGCGCCTTCAACGGCCGGAAAAAGATAAGGCTGCAGGGATTTGGGAATAACATCCGTTGGAAACAGTGATAGCTTGGTCTGGCGCGGTGATTTTCCTTGCCGAAGCAGATCCTGTAGAAATTTTAATGCGTCGAGAAGTGGTGTTTCTTCAACTCTGCCAGCAAAATCAAGTACGCAAAAAAGATGCCGTATGTTGCGCTTGAATTGACGTGACAGGGATGCGTAATATGCCCATTCAAATGCCGTCTTATCAAACTCGATGTTTTGCAAGTACTTTGATACAACAGGAAATTGCTCTTGATCCAGTAAGTTGAATGCCTGCGTTTTAACTTTGGAAAATGGAGCATCCCCAGGAATGGTAGCGTCTGTAAAGAGACTGAGTACCTGTCCAGCGCCCTCAAGATACGCGGCAATATCCTCCATGGATTTTTGCAGTGCTTCATCGGAGGCGTGCTTGGCTTCCTTTTCGTATTGATGAACCAGGTGCACAAACGCCTCGATAAGATTATCGTTAATTTGACGGAAGCGATGAAAAGCGAAACATAACAGATACAATCGCGTCGCTGATGGTGCCATTCGCCGCATTTTGTATACCGTGTAAAACTTTACAAGAGATGCATAGTATTTTCCGCTTTCTACCGACAACCCTGCGCTCGTAAGAAACGTTCGTGAAAAATCGTGCAGTGGCTGAAAAAACTTGCGCCGGTCAACTTCCTGCTTTAACTCTTTATTACTAAAGTCCCTCGCTTCACGTTTTAAGGCACTTATACGGTACACATGTTCATCCGCTTGCAAAAGCGCATCGAGTTGCGCTGTCGTCTCGGATGTCAAATTTTCGGCCAGCAATTTGGTTATCCGATTGCGTTCGTTAGTAACCGCGCGACCGACTAGATCCTGTAAAAAGGTATATCCAGGAGCAATAATTCGCTCGTTTTGCATATATTCCAGCAGCTCGCGCAAAATGTATTGCGGCTGGGTGGACAGCATAGAGAACCGCTGGGCCTTATTTTCAAGTTCGTCTTTAATAGTTTGGTCGGCGTTCCGATATTTGAACAACTCCAATATGATTTTTTGGTGTTCGAGCCTTGTTGGCTTGGATAAAGCTTTTACCAATCGTCTTACATTCTTATCGGAAAAATACCTTTTCTCCAGGTATGCATAATCGTCTCCGACCTGCTCCGGTTCATAAACAAAAAAACGCCGTTTTGCTTTGAAATAGCCGAGTTGCAGCGCTAAGTGGATAGCCACCGCTGCGGTATGTATGCGCTTGATTGTGTCAAGCTCAAGTATGCTGAAATCGAAGTAAAGTTTCCTATCATCATCGTTAAATTTTGGTAGATCATAAAGATCTTCTACTTCTTCGATGGACAGGATGTTAAGGCGGCGTGTATCAGAGGACATAATGGAATTGGGTACCCGCTGCGTGTAGCGGCTAAGAAAGTTGCAGGTGGATTTTCATGTCGCTTTTCAAAGCGGCAATGAATTAAATCGT
>JAUSDP010000080.1 GCA_030650605.1 bacterium | reverse complement strand
GATCTGGCGCATGAGTTGCGCACACCTATTAGCAATCTCATGACGCAAACTCAAGTGGTGCTCACGCGCGCCCGGAGCGATGAAGAATATCGCGAAGTATTGGTCTCCAATGCAGAAGAGTATGAACGTTTAGCGCGGATGATAGGGGATATGTTGTTTCTGGCACAAGCGGATAACGGTTTGATACTGCTTCATCGTGAGTCAGTTGATCTGGCAAAGGAAATACATGAACTGTTTGATTTTTTTGATGCTTTAGCTGAGGAAAAAAAACTTAGCCTATCGCTGACGGGAAATGCGCAAGTGACAGGCGACAAGCTAATGCTGCGAAGAGCACTGGCAAATTTACTGTCAAACGCAATTCGGCACTCGCCCACACGGGGGGATATTCAAGTCGCTATTCAGAAAACGGATGCTACTACTATCCTCACAATTAAAAATAAAGGTGAAACAATTGCTACAGAACATCTACCACATATCTTCGACCGATTCTATCGTGCAGATCCCTCGCGGCACCAAAACGGAGAAGGTGCCGGTTTAGGTTTGGCGATTACACTTTCAATTATTCGAGCTCATGGTGGAGCAATTGATGTTCAGTCCGGAATAGATGACGTTTGTTTTGAAATTCACCTGACATAAATGCAGTCTTTGACGGTTAACTGGCTATTGCTAAAAGTAGTGAATACCATGTTTTGGATATGGGGATTTTGGATCTAGCCGTTGTGGCGTTTTTCTGCTTGTTTATGCGCCGAGTCCATCGACGTAAAGTCCTCAAATAAAATTAATCGGTCAAAACGAAGGGGCGTAACAAGAGCTGGCAGAGAAATTAATTTTGTTTGTGAGAAATAGAGCCAAATCGTCGGTTGATGCCCGATCAAAGAATGTTGTTATTCACTCACTGCACACAAATTTTTATCATTATCATTATCAGTAGGGAGTAGTTTTGAGCAATTCTTCCATATCTTTATAGTGCCCTCTGACTCGATCCACTTCATATTCATAAATAATGGCGTTTTCCATAAATTTCACCCGTTCGATATCCATTTCTACGGTATTGCCATCGACACTTCCTTGACTTAGAGTAACGTAGTTAACTTGAACTGAATTAGCGTCTTTTCCGGTTCTGAGGGCCTCTAGAATATCAATATCGACTGCTTTGTAGCCAGGGGTATCTGCATTCGCAATATTTGACGCAAGTAACTGCTGACGATATGCGCGAAGCGCTAGAGCGCGCTCGTGAAGTCCATCTTCCAGAGCACCGTTTTTCGCCACAGGCAGTCGAAAATGAGCCGCTGACATAGGCGTGCTGGCGGGAGTAAATAATGCCTTTATATTTCCGTTGCCCGCCATTAGTGGTGACGATACAGTGGCGATCGTTGTGACAGGTTTATCTTGAACACGCGCCAGAGTATCAGAAAACAACGTGCCAGAAAGTCCTGATGATTTTAACTCTACTCGCATTGGTGAGTCAGTACTTCTAAGTGGCACCACTGGTGCTTTTGACATATTTTCCATCGTAACCTCCCTACAACGCTAATGACCGTCAGATTGACAATGGATATAAGTTCTAGCAGCATTATCAGATAACAACAAAATTTGAAATTTCATTTTTCAATATCTTCAAAGACGTAACCCATGCCACGCACTGTACGTATCAGTTTTGGCTCGAAATCATCGTCCATTTTGGCGCGTAAACGGCGCACTGCGACTTCAATTACATTGGTATCACTATCAAAATTCATATCCCAAATCTGCGAGGCAATTAACGAG